>JAAUPF010000186.1 GCA_012034575.1 Richelia sp. CSU_2_1
GCCCATTTTCAGCAATACACCTGCCAAAATCATTGAAACGGGGGCAGAAGCTTCGCTGTGGGCGTCGGGCAGCCAAGTGTGCAGGGGGAAAATCGGAAGTTTGACGCCGAAGGCAATTAAGAATCCGATATAGGCGAAGATTTCCAAAGCTAGCGGGTAATGCTTGCTTGCCAAAGTTGCCATGTCAAAGTTGGGCGTGCCGCTGTAGAAAGCCATTGCCAATCCCGCGACGAGGATGAAGATGGAACCCAAAGCTGTGTAGAGAATGAATTTAGTAGCTGCGTACTGGCGTTTCGCGCCGCCCCAGATTGAGATTAATAAGTATACGGGAACGAGTTCGAGTTCCCAGATTAAAAAGAACAATAGTAAATCTTGGGCGGCGAAGACACCTATTTGGGCGCTGTACATTGCCAGCATCAGGAAGTAGAAGAGTTTGGGTTTTTGGGTAACTCGCCACGCGGCTAAAATTGCCAGGGTGTTGATTAAGCCGGTTAAGACGATGAGGGGCATCGACAAACCATCGACTGCTACTGACCAGTTGAGCCCGATTTGAGGCAGCCAAGCGTAACTTTCAGCGAGTTGAAATCCCGAATTTTGCAAGTCGTAGCTGCTGCAAAATGCCCAGAGGCTGAGGAGGAAATCGACTAGGCCTACTCCGAGTGCGTACCAGCGCACTGCTTTGCTGGGTAGGAGGGGAATTGCTAGGGAGGCCAGCACGGGAAACAGAATGATGGCGCTCAGCCAGGGAAATGTATTGCTTGTTTGTTCGATCATGGTAGTTTATACCTATGCGGCACATAATCACATTATATTGAGCTGAATTAAGAATTGTTAAGGCCTTTTACAAAAAAACACAAAATTTGGAATTTGGAGGCAGGCCACCGCTAAAATAGCATAAAATATATCTTTTGTCAAGCAAAGAGGTCGATCGCGCCCGATAGGTGTTACGTTATTGTTACTCTTTTGCCACGACAAAAATTAGTATTATTGAACCGCGTTGGCGCAGCCTGCGCGTAGCGCATAGACGCAAAGGACGCGAAGGAAGAAGAAGAAATCAGTAGATAATCTTCTATCGGGAAGGGAATAATTTAGGAAAGTACGATCGTTCGCAATCTATAAAAAAGCGATCGATAGTGTAAATCAATCGCATTGTCTTGCAAAGATTAATTTATGAGTTGAGATGACTTGCGATCGGGCTTGTTACAAACTGAGACTGCCTCCATAACTACCCGATTCCAATTGCAATCTTGTGGTGAAATTACAAGCACTTTAAAACCCTACTTTTTACCCTCTAACTTCACTCCTTCAGAATCATCTACGTGCAATTCAATACCAAAAACGCGCGGGTTTTTGCTAGGTAATAAATAGCCTGCATTGCTATTCAGGCGAACTCTATTGATAACAATGTGAAATAATGTGAAACTAAAATCAGCGAAATGCAGCTATTCTTTAGGGAATCTCCCTTTGATGCCAATTCTGCTTTTTGCAACACCAGTGCGGTTAGCAATCAAAATACCGCAGACTATTAATAACATACTGAAAAGATGTATCCATCCGATCGACTCCCCCAACAAAAACCATGCAGCAATCCCGCTGAAAACCGGAATCAGATAATAGATTAAAGCCGCACGGGAAGGGCCGATGAGAATAATTGCCTGATTCCACGCCAGCAATGCCACTACCGAGGCAAGAATTCCAATGTAAAGTAAAGCTAGCACGATCGCAGGAGTGAAAACAACAGGGCGATCGATCGAACTTTCCAACAGGTAGAATGGCGTTAAAAAAAACCATCCCAAACTAAAAGTACAGAAGGCGAATGTTTTCATTTGCATCGCGGCTGGTTTGCGCTTGACTAGCATGGTATAGCCAGCAAAGATGATGGCCGCCAACAACATATACAAATCGCCAATCGTGAAGGAAATACTCAGCAGCCTTTCTAAGGAACCTCTCGCGAGTAACAATACGACACCGAGTAAAACTACTGCGATACCTGCTGCACGAGTTAAAGAGATCGGTTCGCCATAAAAAAGACGAGACATCAGTACGACAAAAATTGGGGAAGCAGCAGCAATTAAAGATAGATTTATCGTTTGCGTTGTGTGACCGGCAATGTAGATTAAAGTGTTAACAACAGTTATGCCGGAAAGTGCCGATACCACCAAATAGCGGAAATTCTTTTTAACCAGTTTCCAGTCTGCGATTGTCGATCGCGCTGCGAAAGGTGCTAAAGTAATAACTGCGATCGCCCACCGCCAAAAAGCCAAACCTACCGGGGGAATATCGTTATTAAATGCTCGGGCAATGAAGAAATTGCCTCCCCAAATTACAGTAGCAATTACTGCGAATAAATAGCCCATTGGGTGCGGAAAATTTGACTGTGTTTGACTCAAGATACTTGGGGGTTTGAAATTGCGATAGATCGATTGCTGAGAATAAAAAACTGTTCGCAGTCAAAACTTCAGTTTTGGGAATCTGAGGGCTGAAGTCCTCACTGCGAAACAGGCTTTTTGCGATCGCATATCCTTCGCGATCGAACAGAGAAATATTTCACCAATTTAACCAGAAATAATAGCACCTTGGGTGTCGGGAGCGATCGCCCGCACATCAGCCTTCACCCCGAATTCCATCCAAGCAGCCGCCATTGCTTCTTTAACAACGTCAGCTACTGCTGCATTTGTCAAAGCTAAAATCGTCGGCCCCGCGCCGCTAATTACCGTACCGCAAGCGCCCGCAGCAACAGCAGCTTGTTGCACGGCTTCGTATCCCTCAATCAAAGATTGGCGGTAAGGTTGGTGAATTTTGTCTTGCAAAGCGGCGCGCAACCAATTTTCATTGCCAGTTTCCAAAGCCCGCACCAATAAACCCAAATGTGCGGCATTAAAAATCGCGTCAGCCTTGCTGTAATTTGCTGGCAAAACCTTGCGCGCTTCGGCGGTAGAAAGTTCAAAATCGGGAATTGCTACAACTGGCACAATACTCGAATGCCAGGGAATATCGCAAATTTGCCAACCACAATTCTCTGTATCTTCCTCCTCGTTTTGCGGGTGCGCGCAATCGGTGGCGGCGAGGCAACAGCCTCCCAACAAAGCGGGAACAACGTTGTCGGGATGTCCTTCAATTTCGATCGCCAATTGCATCACTTCATCCTGATTTAAAGGCGCGCCAGCTAATTGATTGGCACCGACTAATCCGCCGACAATTGCTGTGGCGGAACTTCCCAAACCTCTAGCCAGCGGGACTTGCATGTCGATATTTATTGTTACTGGCGGTGGCGGTTGTTGGAGGCGATCGAATAACTTTACAAATGCTTGATAAGCGAGATTGCTGTCATCTGTTTTGACTTTGGCGGCTTCTTTTCCCGTAACGGTAATTTTTAGTTTCTCTGTTGTGGAATCGAGCGTGGAATCTAGCAGGGAAAATTGGAAATGATTGTAGAGGCTTAAAGCGGCACCGATGCAGTCGAATCCGGGGCCGAGGTTGGCGGTTGTGGCAGGTACGGTAACTTTGATTGTGGAGGTTTCGGGCATTTTTGGGATTGTTAATTGGGAGTGTTTAACCGCTGATGAAGGCAGATTAACGCGGATTAACGCAGATGTTTTTGCGGATCGGTTTTGAATTATACCATATTTTTTACACCTATCTATTTTTTCAGTGTTTTAATGTGGTTCATAGCATCTTGGTAATCTTGGGTTTTGCCTTCTTTTTGATAAATATCGGCTGCTTTTTGGAAATCGCCGATCGCCCCGTCTTTGTCTCCTAAGAAGTTGCGAACTCTGGCGCGGTTGTAGTAGGCGTTGGCGTAGTTGGGGTCGATTTCAATTGCGCGATCGAAATCTGCTTTGGCTGCTGGATAATCTTGCAGGTCGCGCCCGCGAATTATGCCGCGTTTGTTGTAGGCTTGGGCGTAGTTTGGATTGAGGCGAATTGCTTCAGTGTAATCTGCGATCGCCCCTTGAATATCCCCTGCTTCTGATTTGGTTAAAGCGCTCTTAAATAAGTCTTCCGCCGTCGCATTTTGCACTATTAAAATTTGTGCCGATCGAGCCGGAGGAATTGAATTGACGCCACTAAAAAAAGTAACGATTGTTAGGCTGAGAGTCGTGATATTTTTCATAAAATGGCGATCGCGCTGTAAAAACCTTTCATAATTTACGCAAAAAATCGATCGACTGAGCAACTAAAAACTGGCAACAAAGGCAATCTCAATTGAAAGTCAATAGATCGAGAGCGAAGTTTCCCGACAGTTGATAGTTAACAATTAAAAATCAACAACTGTCAACTATCAACTGTCAACTGTCAACTGTCAACTATCAACTATCAAATTACTTCAAAACTGTTTTAGAAGCAATCCGAGTTTTCTTGCGATCGCTCTCACTCAATTCTTCACCGGATTGCAAGCGCGTAGCAGAAGTTTGCAATACTGTAGCAGCACTTTTATCGCCCATTTGCAAAGCAGTTTTAGCAGCAGTTTGCAACATCGTAGCAGCACCGGCCCGATCGCCCTGCTGCAATCTGGTTTCTGCTAATTGAGTTTGGCGGTATTTAGCCAAAGCTAAAATATGCTGCTGCACCATCGGGTTAATTGCCGGCCCGTAAGGCTGCATGACATTAGAAAAAACAGTCACCGGATCGGAAAACAAATTTTGACCGATCGTCGGATCGTCGTAGCGAATTTGCAATTGTCCGATCGCCTGCGGGCCTTCCGGCAACTGTCCGATATAAATATTAGCCAAAACTACTCGCTCTACATCCTTCATTAAATCCCCCAATCTGACAACAAATCGATCGCCCTCTTGCTGCACCGGCAATTCGATCGTATCCGGGGAAACTTGCGCGATCGGTTTGAGTTCGGCTAACCGCACTTTTGGCATCAGCGAAAATAGCAAATAAGCATTAGTTAAACCCACCGACTGCACGCGAGTAAACAACTTGCCAAACTCCTCAACCGCATCTTCCGGACGCTCGATATGAGCCAGAGCACCGCCGCCAGCATCAGCAAGTTTCTCCAAAATATCCTGATTCCAGTTATCGCCAAATCCCAGAGAATTTAAAGTCATGTTGTACTCAGCAGCCAGTTTTGCCAACTTCAAACAGCGATTGTTGTCGCCGTGTTCGTTTTCGCCGTCAGTCAACAAAAAAGCCTGAGATACAGTTTCCTTTTTCCCTTTGCCCAACTCTTCAATACCTAACTTAATCCCCTCATCAATTGCTGTACCTCCCGCCGGACGCAATTTATCAATTAGCCTCTTAATGCTGGCAGGGTCTTCTACAATTTGGTTGGGGACGAGGACTTTGGCTTTGTGGTCGAAAGCAACCGCACAAAAGCGATCTCCCGGCTTCAGCCTGTCCAACAGCCGGCTGGCAGCCTGTTTCACCGTTTCCAAAGGACGCCCGTTCATCGAGCCGCTGTGGTCGAGAATCAGGCACAGGTTTAAAGGTACGTTGGAGTCGAACTGCGAAGTCGTCGCCGACACCGAAATGGCTAGCTGGCGCTGGCTTGAGGGCGCGGCAGCGTCGAGGTTAGCGTCGTTCAAGGCAGGGAGCAAACTAACTTTCATGCGGGATACCTAAGGATTGCGTTACTATTTCTTTAAGAATAGCTCCATCAGTTCAGGCAAGATTTTCGATGAAAACACCCTTTAAAGCTATGCAATCGCAATACTACGGGGATGCTTACTATCGCACTCCCCCCCCGGATTTGGCATCCCTGTTGCTGAAGGAGCGGATTATCTACTTGGGCTTGCCCCTAATCTCGTCCGACGAATACAAGCGCCAAATCGGGGTAGATGTCACCAAGCTGATTATCGCTCAGTTACTTTACTTGCAATTCAACGATTCGGAAAAACCGATTTTCTTCTATATCAACTCGACAGGCACTTCTT
Organism: Richelia sp. CSU_2_1; assembly: GCA_012034575.1. GTDB lineage: Bacteria > Cyanobacteriota > Cyanobacteriia > Cyanobacteriales > Microcoleaceae > Microcoleus. The sequence goes on from JAAUPF010000186.1 coordinate 5,883, forward strand.
GGTATACTGGCGACGCGATCGGCCAAGAAACCGAAGCCTTCGCAATCTGCGATACGATGAACTACGTGAAACCCCCGATTCACACGATCTGCATCGGTCAAGCGATGGGAACTGCGGCGATGATCCTGTCTTCGGGAACTAAAGGCTCGCGGGCGAGTTTGCCTCACGCTACTATTGTCCTCAACCAGCCTCGCATGGGTATGGGTCGATCGCAAGCAACAGACATCCAGATCCGCGCTAAGGAAGTTCTGGCAAACAAAACTTCGACGATGGATATACTGTCGAAAAATACCGGTCAGCCGGTTGAGAAAATTGCTAAGGATACCGATCGAATGTGCTATCTCACGCCCCATCAAGCGAAGGAATACGGGCTGATCGATCGGGTTCTTGAAAGCACTAAGGATCTCCCCGTTCCCTTACCTATGGGAGTCGCGTAAAGCTTTTGAAGGAAGAAGGAAGAAGGCAGAAGGCAGAAGGCAGAAGGAAGAAGGAAGAAGGAAGAAGAGGTAAATTCCCAATTCCCAATTCCCAATTCCCAATTCCTAATTACCAATTACCAATTCCCAATTCCCAATTCCCAATTCCCAATTGTCAACTGTCAACTGTCAACTGTTAACTGTTTTTTTAGCTTTTCTGGTGGTGGTAATTATGCCTGTTGGTGAAATAATGCGCGTTCCTTACAATATTCCTGGCAGCCCTAACTGGCAGTGGATTAATATTTACACTCGCTTGAGTCAGGAACGCATCATCTTTGTAAATCAGTCGATTACCACAGGCCTGGCAAATTCGGTGATTTCAGCGATGCTGTACCTGGAGTCGGAAGAGCAAAACAAACCGATCTACTTGTATATCAATTCCTACGGCGATCCAATAGCCTCAGGTGCGGCAAATGAAACAGCCGGGATGATGTCGGTGGCTGCAGGCCTGGCTATTTACGATACGATGCAGCATATCAAGTCGGAAATTCACACGATTTGTTTGGGTCAGGCTGTGGGTTTGTCGGCCCTTTTGCTGTCATCGGGAAGTAAGGGAAAAAGAGCAAGTCTCCCCCACGCTTCGATCGCGATGGAATATCCCTTAGCTGGCTCTAGAGGTCAGGCGACAGATATCTTAATCAATGCTGAAGAAGTCCTGTCAAAAAGAGATTTGCTTCTAGAACTTTTTGCGAAAAATACAGGGCAAACTGTGGAGAAGTTGGCGAAAGATATGGATCGTACTTTTTACATGACTCCGCAGGAAGCTAAAGATTACGGGCTGATCGATGTGGTTTTGCAAAACAGTAAAGAGTTGACAGTTGACAAGTGACAGTTGACAGCTAGGTTTTTCAACTCTTGACTTACTGTTCGCAGCTAGATTTGGCAACAGCAGGATTTGGTAACAGTAGATTGTTGAGAATTGAGAGCGAAGTTTTTAAAATTTTTCGATCTCAACCCTGTTCTAAAAATTTTCAATTGATAGTTATCAACTGTCAACTGTCAACTGTCAACTGTCAACTAGAAACTAGAAGTTCCCAAACAATAATCATAGGAGAAGTACAATGCCTATTGGCGTTCCCAGCGTTCCGTACCGCCTTCCGGGCAGTGGCTACGAACAGTGGATCGGTATCTACGAGCGACTGTTCCGAGAACGGATTATTTTCTTGTCGGAAGAAGTAGACGATGGCATTGCTAATGCGATCGTGGCTTATTTGCTCTTCCTCGATTCCGACGACCAAACGAAACCTATTTACCTGTACATTAACTCTCCCGGCGGTTCGATTACCTCTGGCATGGCAATTTACGATACCATGCAGCACATTAAATCGGAGGTAGTGACGATTTGTGTAGGGATGGCGGCTTCGATGGGTTCTTTCTTGCTGGCTGCAGGTAGCAAGGGAAAACGGTTAGCTTTACCTCACTCGCGGATTATGATTCACCAGCCTTCTGGAGGCACGCGGGGACAAGCAACTGATATCGAAATTGAGGCGAGAGAGATTATTCGCATCCGCCATCAATTAAATCAGATTTATGCCGATCGCACGGGCCAAGCTTTGGCAAAAATTGAGAAGGATATGGATCGCGACTTTTTCATGTCCGCTGATGAGGCTAAGGAATACGGTTTGATCGATAAGGTGATTGACGAACGGCCTTAGATCCGATCCCCCTAAATCCCCCTTAAAAAGGGGGACTTTGAGTCTGGGAGTCCTCCTTTAAAACAGGGGGACTTTGAGTCTCTAGCTGATTGTTATTGTTATTGCAAATTTTTGCACGAGCTTTACATTTAGGCATTTTGATATTTAATAGTAATATAAACTTTCGTTCAGGCTAGATGGATATTGCAGACTATTACCGACAGTTAGGACTGAGGTCTGGTGCGAGCTTGTCGCAAGTTAAGGCTTCTTATCGGAATTTGGCCAGACAGTATCACCCAGATGTGAATCCCGGCAATGAAGAAGCTAAGAGCAAGTTTATTGCGATTACTGAAGCTTACAAGTTTTTAGTAAATATTGCTCCGACAGATGCTGCGGCGTCAGAAGTTCCGAAGTCTACACAGCATTCTACTCAGAAATCTCCCGCACCGACACCGCCAGCAGAAGCGCCGTCAGTTAAACCAAAAACGGTGAAAGTGACTCCGAAACACCGTCACAATTCCTCTAGCGAGGAGTTGTCGGCGACGGATGAAAAGTTAAAGCAAGATTCTTATTTGCAATTGCAGCAGTTGCTGAAATACGAGAAGTTCCCGCGGGCGATCGCGCTGGTGGAAGGTTTGGCGCAGCGGCTTCCCGAAGATCCGGAAGTGCGCCAGTGGCTGGCAATTTCCTATCAGCGTTGGGGACGGTATTCGATCGCGCAAAAGCAGGTTGATAAGGCGAGAATTTATTTGAAAAAAGCTGTGAAAACTGACCCTCACAATCGGGCTTTGTGGGCAGAAGTCGAGCGAGATTTTCGCAGATTGGAACAGATTTATTAAACAGTTGACATTTGACAGTTGACAGTTGATAGTTGATAGTTGATAACGAGGTTTTTAAAAGGGGGATTTAAACTCTGTTTGAAAAAATGGAATTATTGATTTGAGGAACTAGAAATGGTTGCCATACCGCCCACCGAACCAACAATGACAGATGCAATCAAAAAATTAGACGGTTTATCAACCAGTGTTGACAATCTAACGACCAGTATTGACAAACTAACAACAAGTGTTGACAATCTAATGACCCGTGTTGATGCTCGATCGAAATCAAAGTGTGTTGACAACTTAACGACTGATTTTGATAAATTCAAAGATCGATTTTCCCAGCGCCACCAAGAAACTAAGAGGCTTGTGCAGCTTGCTTTTACTCTAATTGCTATTGCTAATATCGCGGTGATTGTTACTTCGGTTTTGCGCAGGTAATTGAATTCAATTTTTCTAAAATAACATCAGTATTTTCTGGTCTTGTTTCTGGCAGGGGTTCCATCAATTCATCTAAAAAATCGGCTAGAAAATTGTCAATTTTTACAATTGGATCTCTCCAATTAAGTTTACCAATTTTTTCATCTGCAGGAAAGTCGATCGGTCTAATACCTGTTAGCAAGTGAACGAAAGTCCGTCCCATTGCAAAAAAGTCCGATCGCGCTTCAGCTTTTCCTGCAATTTGTTCCGGCGCGGCGTATCCGGCGGAACCTGTTGGCGTTGCATTTATCCCAGCTTCTGCAACCGCCCCGAAATCAATTAATGCTAATTTTCCATCCGGTTGCAGCATCAGGTTTGATGGCTTAATATCGCGATGAACTAGATTGTATTTGTGGATGTGATGCAAAATATTTGTCAGTTGTTTTAGCCAATAGACAGCTATTTTTTGAGAAATATACTGGTTTTTATTTAAAAAATCTAATAGGTTTTCTCCCGAAATTTTCTCCATCGCCAAACAGAACAGTTTTTGAGATGAATTTGGCAGTTCGATCGCAAAAAAACCATCGGGCGCGACAGCGGGAATTCCTGCAGTTCCCGCCAGCCAAATTAAGACTCGCGCTTCTTGCTTGAACGATCGAACTAAATTGACATTATGCGCGTGTTTTAAGGTTTTTAAAACTTTGACTGTTCCCCAATCGCCATCATCAGTTCCCCAATCTGCGACTTCAAAAATATCGGTAGGGAGTGCGGGATTGGGCGATCGAACTGGTTTGATAATACGGTATCGATCGCAAATTAACAAAGCCGTCCCGCAAGTTTGACAATTCCCAGCAGCATCAGGATTATCGCGCTTTTTGCATTGAGGATTGATGCAATAACTCATGCGATATAGCGATTATAAATCATTTGTGAAATTCTTTCTTTTTACTCCCTCCCCTTACTAAGGGGAGGGTTGGGGTGGGGTTAAAAATTTGTGACTCCTGCGAGGATTTCTATACAGTAAAAAAATGTAAATCACCTTTAAACCTTCTTCTCTCCTGACTCCTGCCTCCTGCCTGACATCAATGATAAATATTCACGCCGACTTACTTAGTCTGGTTTATTTTCCTTCCAACTGCTGCCGCCACTTGCTGCTAATAACATCTATTACCGTTACCACCACTAACAAAACTAACATCATAGTTGTAGCTTTGTTGTATTCAAAACTTCTGATGTAATTAACCAATTCAAAGCCAATACCGCCGGCACCGACGACTCCCAAAACCGAAGCAGCCCGGATGTTGTATTCAAACATCCACAGCGTATAACCCAATGCTAAAGGTAATACTTGCGGAAAAATTCCGTATTGGGCGACTTGCAGCCAAGATGCGCCCATCACTTGCAAAGATTCGATCGAACGCGCTTCTACTGATTCGATCGCTTCTTGGTAAAATTTAGCCAGATAGCCGATCGTGTAAATTCCTAATGCTAAAGTACCCGCCGGCGCGCCCAAACCTGTAGCGGCTACAAATATCAATCCTAGCACGATTGAAGGTACGGAACGCACGGCATTTTGCAGAAAATTCGCCAGCCACTGCAACCAATTCGGTGCGATGTTGTGGGCGCTGCAAATTGCGATCGGTACTGATATAATTGCGCCTATTGTTGTTCCCCACAGTGACATTTGTACTGTTTCGATTAAGGCTTTAATTGCTACATCAATTATTTCGAGATTTGGCGGCCACAATCGGGAAATAAAATCGATCATGTAGGGCCAACTGTTTGCTAGGGTTGCTGCGTCTATTTCTAATCCGCGCAAGGCCCAAGCGTAAATTAAAATTAATGCTGCTGCAATTGATAAATTGCGCAGCCAGCCGTATTGTTTCCAGAATTTGTTCATTATTTTATTAAGTTTTTTTACCGCAGAGGGCGCAGAGGGCGCAGAGAGAGAAGAAGGGAGAGGGATTTTACTATCGGGTTTTTATGATGTTTTCTTCGGTTTTGGGCTGATTTAATTTACTAAATTTATCGGCTAGGTTGTGGCATTTTCCGTCGTAGACTATCTGACCGGCATCGAGGACGATCGCTCTTTCTGGATAGGTGCTTGCCATTCCTAAGTCGTGCAATACTACTATTACTGTCATGCCTCGATCGCGGTGCAGTCGGGCGAGGATTTCCATTACTTGTTGGGCGGCGATGACATCTAATCCGGTGGTGGGTTCATCGGCTAGTAAGATTTTTGGGGCTTGGATGAGGGCGCGGGCGATCGCAACTTTTTGCTGCTGTCCGCCGCTGAGTTTTCCGGTTGTTTGATATGCTAGTTCTTGGATGCCGAAGTTATCTAACAATTCTAAGGCTCGATCGCGCTTTTTTTTGGGAAAACCCCACAGGGTTTGCCACGGTGTTAAACTGCTCAAACAGCCGCACAGTACGTTGTCGATCGCAGGTAGTTGTTTGACTAATCCGCCTCCTTGAAAAATCATGCCGACATCGTGCCGAATTCGGGCGATCGTCCGGGGATTCATTATTGTATCGTTAATGCGGATTTCTCCTTTTTTGTAGGGAACTAATCCGACAAACGAACGCAAAAGAGTAGATTTTCCCGCGCCGTTCAAACCCAGCAACGCTACGAATTCTCCTTGTTCGATCTTGCAATCAATATTGTGTAAAATCGGGCGTCTTAGTGCTGGTGAATAAGCTGCTTCTAAGTTGCTGCATTCTATAGTCATGGTGGATATTTATAGCAGTCGATCGTGGACAGCGGATAATTAACATAGGACTGATTTTTTAAGTAGTTTGATACACTACTTATAGCAGTAAAGTGCGCCCATAAGCACCCTATATATAGTAGAATGCTGGCTTTTAGTAAGGTGCGCACTGCGCACCCTACTACATATTAAGGTTCGAGTTTGGCGCGCTGCAGAGATACACGCATGGTTCCTAAATGGCGGGCGTGATCGACTTTTACTAAGCGCTGGGAGTTGTACAAACTGCGGAACAATTGATTGTTTGCCGGTTCGTTCATTTTCATGAAGGCATTAACTAATCTTTCTCGCATCGGTGCAGGAACGCGATCGTCAATCACAATTCCGTGGGCGGGAACTCCCGGTACTTTTTGCAAAACTCGCAATCTTTTGCCTTCTTCTGCGGTAATCCAAGGCGGCAGCAAAGCGTATTCTGAAACGGCTGCAACTTCTGATTGACCCCTCAAAACTGCTTGCAAAGCGCTGGTGTAACCATCGCCGTAGAATACATTTCCGAAGAAACTGTCCAGTCTATCCGGCCCGGAAACCAATCCTTGACCTACCAATTCTCCAATTGGGAATATAAATCCTGAACCGGAAGTTCTGGAGGCAAAAGCCATCTTTTTACCCCGCAGTTGTTCGAGGGTTTGTTTTGCCGAACCTTTCGGGCGCAGGGGGCTGTCTTGACGCACTACAAATACTGAATCGTAGGTGTTGCCACCGGAATAATCGCTGCGGACTTCTGCTAAATACATCCGAGCTTGCGCCAATTTTTCCGCTTTTAAAGCGCCACGGCCTCCTACAAATGCTACATCTGCTTTGTCCGCTCTCAAGGCTTCAACAGCAGCGGTTTCGTCGCCGATAGTTGCTTCGACGGGCATTCCCATTTCTTTGCTAAGTATTTGCGCTACTTGATTGGCTTTACTTTGCAAATCAGTCGCGTCTCTGCGATTGGCAAATACGATTCTAATGCGATTTATTGGAGCTTGGGCTCTTAAATCTCGATCGACCTTGGGCTGCTGTTGGGCGATCGCCCGCTGTCCCAGTCCCACTGCATTAACCGCCAAACCCGCTATTAGTAAGCATCCCGCGCTAGCACCCGCTAGCATTTTTAAGTTGAGTTTCATTAGTTACTCTCCTATGCAAGTACGAACGTAACTTGTTTCTTTTGATAACAAGTTGCAATAAGTTTGATTTAAGTTTAAAGCCTTTTTAACAATTAAACGCAACAGCTAATGATAATTATTTCTAATAACTTTAATAACAATAACTTATAATGATAAAGTGAATGCTGTACGCCCCACGTATTGTGGTAAGGTGCGCAGTGCAAGCCCTACAAAGAAAAAAAATGGCCCAAAATATCTTGCCGGTCAGTTTCTCTGATGTGGAAGCGGCGGCAAAGCGCTTGCAGGGCAAGGCTTTCAAAACGCCGGTGCTGACTTCGGCAACTTTCGACAAACAAACAAACGCTCGAGTATTTTTCAAGTGCGAGAACTTCCAGCGCACGGGTTCGTTTAAGTTTCGGGGCGCTTGCAATGCTTTGATGCAGCTATCGGAAAGGGAAAAACAGCGGGGAGTCTTGACTTTTTCTTCGGGAAACCACGCGCAGGCGATCGCGCTTGCTGGCAAGTTGCTGGGAATTCCTGCTACTGTAGTAATGCCCTCAGATGCGCCAAAAGTCAAGCAGGAAGCGACTCACGGCTACGGTGCTGAAATTATTTTGTACGATCGATCTGAAGTTGTTCGCGAAGAGTTCACCGCTCGAATTGCCCAGGAAAGAAACTTGACAATCGTACCTCCGTATGATGATGCGCGGGTAATTGCGGGACAGGGTACGGCGGCGTCGGAATTAATCGCAGAAATTGGTGAGTTAGATTTGCTGTTAGTTTGCTGCGGCGGCGGCGGCTTGCTGTCGGGATGCGCGATCGCCGCTAAAACTTTGTCTCCCAATTGTAAAGTAATTGGAGTAGAACCGGAACAAGCAGATGATGCGGCGCGATCGTTCCGCACGAAAACGCTGCAAACTGTTACTAACCCCGATACGATTGCTGACGGCGCGCGCACGCCATCTTTGGGAAAATTAACCTTTCCTTTGGTGCTGCATTATGCGGACGATATCGTTACAGTTTCGGAAGAGGCAATTCGCCAAACTAATGTTTTTTGATGTG
>JAAUPF010000187.1 GCA_012034575.1 Richelia sp. CSU_2_1
CGGAGACTTGACAACGGGAATCATGCAGTGATTTGTCATAGTTTTATTGAAGGAAGAGGGAAGAGGGAAGAAGGAAGAGGGAAGAAGGAAGAGGGAAGAGGGAAGTTATCTTAAAATCGTAAATCATTTATGAATTTCTTGCTCCCTCCCCTTACTAAGGGGAGGGCTGGGGTGGGGTTAAAAAATTACGGTTAATTTAGGATTCCTATACAACTTATTTAAAGTTATCTTACTAAAAATAATAGCATTGCAATGTTTTTTCATCGCTCAATTTTAGGCGGCAAAAACCTGTTGAGCTGTCAAATTTAACTGGGGAAAAGTTGGAGATACGATCGCCCCTTCACCGCGAAATACTCCGACTTCTAAATATCGATCGGATTCGAGTTGCAACACAACGATCGCTTGCTCTTGCGGGTCAACAATCCAATACTCCGGGATGCCTCTTGCTGCGTATTGGGCGCGCTTGCGATCGTAATCTCTTTCTCTTCCTATTCTACCGGGACTGACGACTTCTACTACTAGCCGGGGCGGTGGCATATCGAGAGTAATTGTCATGCGATTTGCTGTTAGCAGGATGTGTTCGGGAGCGAGAATTATTAAGTCTGGATAGCGGTTTGCTGCATCGCCCGATCGCACGACAGGAACTTGAATTTCGCATTCGTGGGAACTGATTAGTCTGAGTGGAACCAATCCTTGGCTGACCAAGGCAAACAGCAAGTAGCGAGCGATAAAACAGTTGGGCTCTGATTCTGGCGGCAATTCGATTAACTCCCCGTCGATCGATTCATAACGGTTGTCGGTGTCGTCTTCATAGCTGAGGTATTCCTCAAAGGTGAGTATTCGCTTGTGAGATTTTATCACGGTACAAAGCTCCTTTGTCAACAGGTTATAATAATAATTAATCGAGGTTTGCTATTGACCGACAGACTCGATCGAAACCCCATCGCAACTACAAACCTCAAAAGATCGATCTCGATATATTTTGCTCGATCGCTACACCCACCTGCCCACTACAACCCTCACGGTTCCATCTGCCAAAGTTTCTTCTTCTTCCACCGTAAAACCTTCTGACTGCACCGCTGCCATCAATGTTTTGCGCGCGTATTGTTGGCCGATCGAATTAACAAATTGCTGCTGGTTGATTCTGGCACCCCAAAAATCTGCTACCAATTCGTAATCTTCATTTTCGTTGCTGCGGCGAAAGCCTAAATCATAACCGTTTGCTTGTCGGATTACGTACTCGGCATTTGTTTTGTCGCCCCGATAACCCCGCACCTGGACGTTGCATTCTACTTGATAACCCAATTCTTCCAAAACTTGATGCAGCAGTTCGCCGTTTTTTATCTGAACTTTAATCGTTGTAAAGTGTGACATATTTGTTTCGGATTTCGTGTGAAACGCTAATTCGATTATAATAGCATGAAGGATAGGAGTCAATTATTACTAGGTCTGGCGCGCTCCGACCCAAGGAACCGGGTTTTTACCAATATTAAAGGCTGCGCCAAGCATATTTGTCCAAACAACCCGGTTTCTGCCTGAAGACCCATCGCAAAACTTCAAGCTTTAAATTGATATCATGGTAGATAATTCTGACCGACCTAGAGAATATGATGCTGTACTCGGGGGTCACAGTCAAATCCCGATCGGGGCGGCGGTTTTGGGAGGTATCGCTGGGGTTAAGCAGCGTTTTGCTAGCGACAGCATCCCAGCACGAATTGCCGCGGTAAAAGATGCTCCCAAATACGGAAATCCTGGGTTGGCTTTGGCTGTTCTCGCTTTGTTAGATCCTGCAGAATCAGTGCAAAAATCTGCCTATGCTATTTTGCGCGATCGGACAGAAATTGCAGTCCGCGAAGCTTTAAAAAATTTCATTCCTTACAAGCTATTTGAATGCTTGAAAACAATTAAAATCGGTACTAATGTTGCCTTGAGTCCCCAGGGCGATCGCGCTGCTAGTTTGTACGCTAAAAAAATTAAGATTTGCGATTTAGATGCGGGAGAAATTTTGTTTTCTGTTGACAAGTATCCCCGCGCTCAAGAATATTTTGTCCTCGGTACGGACAGCGACGTTTTTGTGAGGAAAAGATGGGACGGCAAGCGAGGGGCGATCGAAATTTGGCAGTCAGGAGATTTGCAGCATACTTTGCTGGGACACCAAGGGGAAGTTAGCGCCTTAGCGATTAGTCCGGACTGTCAAATTATCGCTAGCGGCTCGACAGATACTACGATTAAAATTTGGAATTTAGAAACAGGAAAATTAATCTGTACTTTTAGCTCTCATTTAACTTGGGGAGCTCACAAAAACATGATTAGCAGTTTTGCTTTTAGCCCGATCGGACCGATTCTTGCTAGCAGCAGCAATGACGGTACAGTTAAAGTGTGGAACTTGCGCAGCCGAGCGTGCGATCGAACCCTAAAAAGATACGCTCATTGTCTTGCTTTCAGTCCCGACGTCCAAACTTTAGCCGCTGGAGGATGGGACGGCAAAATTAAACTATACCAGCTATCTAATCCCGAAAAAACTGTCACCTTAGAAGGTCATTTGAGTTCGATAAATGCGATCGCTTTTAGTCCCAACGGGCGAACTGTTGCTAGTGCCAGCGCCGACGGTACTATAAAATTTTGGAACGCAGCTAGCGGCACAAATATTCACACTCTCAGCGGGCATCAAGACTTTGTTACTTGCCTTGCTTTTAGCACTGGTGGAGATACTTTATTTAGTGGCAGTTCGGACAAAACTGTCAGGGTTTGGGGAGTACCTTGAAACTAGAGAGTAGAGGGGGAGAATGGGAGAGGGGGAGAGAGGGAGATTTTAGATTTTAGATAGGGAGATTGAGGGATTGGGAAAACTGTCAACTGTCAATTCCCAATTCCCAATTACCAATTCCCAATTCCCAATTACCAATTCCCAATTACCAATTCCCAATTACCAATTCCCAACTGTCAACTATCAACTCTCAACTGTTGCCCGATTCCCCAAGTGCGATCGCTTAACTGAAAAGTGCTATAAATATTGAAGGTTGATGATTTTACCTTTGCTAAACTACAGATGGAGCCGTAAAAATACCGATCGGCTGTTAATATCGAGTACATTACTAATGAGTTAATTTCAGAAACTCAAAACAGTTTCTTTCATCCATCACGGCCCAAAAGCGTCCGCGAAACGCTCTTGAGAAGATGAGTATCGCAGCGAACTGTAATACTTTAGGGGAAAAGTTTATGCTGAAACACACACTGGCCTACAGACAGGGGTGAATCCCAGAATAACTATGCTACACTCCCAGCCCGCTTATCGCTTCCGCAAACCCGCAAAAATGCGCCGTACCGCTGCTAGCTTGCAGACAAGAGTCCAGCAGCTAACAACAGAATTAAAAAGCACCCGCGAACAGCAAAAACAAGAAATAGAAGGGCTTAAAAAAGCTAGCGAGGCTTGGCGTACAGCCCTCCGTGCGGCCCCATTTCTACTGTGGGCAATTAATAGCGAGGGCAACTTAACTCTCGCTGAAGGTAAAGGGCTGGAAAACTTGGGGATCGCACCCGAGACAGTGCTGGGGAGGTCAGTTGGCGAGATTTACAGCAGCCAGCCGGATATTTTAGAATACATTGCTGCGGTATTGGCAGGGAGCGATCGCACTTGGATAACTTCTGGGATAACTTCTGGGATAACTTCTGGGATAACTGCTGGGATAGACCCTGGAAAAACTCCTGGAACAAGCCAACAGGAAGATTTAATTTGGGAAACTAAAGTCGCGCCCCTGCGAGGCGAAAACGGCGAAATCGTCGGGGCTGTCGGTGTTTGTACTGACATTACACAGAGGTTTCGCACGCAAGCCAAATTGAAAACAGCAAATCAAGAATTAGCACGCAGGTTGCAGCAGCGAACGGAAGCATTTAACGCTGCACTTTCTGAAAGCGAAAAAAAATACCGCAACTTGGTTGAAACTTCCCAGGAATTGATTTGGTCCGTAGATGTTGAAGGTCGCTTAACGTTTGTCAACGCTGCGGCAAGACGCATTTACGGTTACGAACCTTCAGAAGCAATCGGGCGCTACTTCATCGATTTTTTTAGCCCCGAACAAAAAGCCAAACAAGCAGCCATTTTCGAGCAGTTGTTTTCCCGAACTCACACCCAGGAAACAGCCCCCTATTGTCCTTACGAAACAGTACATTTGCGCAAAGACGGATCTCCGGTTTACCTGCGAGTTAACAGCATTGTAAATTATGCAGAAAACGGTACTATTATAGGGGCCAGCGGCACGGCCGTAGATATTAGCGATCGCCATCGATCGGAAGAAGCGCTACAACAGGCTACAGACCAACTTTGGGCAGTTTTGGATGCAGTGCCGGGATTGATTTCTTGGGTCAGTTCCGATTTGCGTTATATCGGAGTCAACCAGCACTTAGCAACCTCATTTCAAAGACCGCCCGAAAGTTTTGTCGGTCAAAAAATTAACTTTCTGGATAAAGGCTCAACTTTCGCACATTTAATTCGCAATTTTTTTGCCAGTTCTGCCCAGCAAATCTGGCAAGAAATAGATATCGAAATTAAAGGTAGCGCCCGCAATTATTTAATAGTAGCTCAGAAATACCATCAGGGAACTGCGGCGGTTTCTGTGGGCATAGATATTACCGATCGCAAGCACGCCGAATCGCAAAAAACCAAATTAATTGCTTCTTTGCAAGAGTCTGAAGCCAAATTTCGCAGCCTGTACGAAGCTACGAGCGATGCTGTGATGCTGCTGGACGATCGAGAATTTTTTGACTGCAATCTTGCCACTTTGCAAATGTTTGGTTGCAGCGACAAAGAACTTCTTTACGGCAGACATCCCGGCGAATTTTCTCCGCCATTTCAGCCTAACGGACAAGATTCTTCTAGCATTTTAAAACACAGGATAGCCGCCGCAATGCAAACGGGTAGTTGTCGGTTTGATTGGGTGCACAGGCGGATTGACGGTTCGGAATTTCCGGCAGAAGTGCTGTTAAATGCAGTGGAAATTAACGGCAAAAAAATGATTCAAGCCGTAGTGCGCGACATTACCGATCGCAAGCGGGATGAAGACCGGATCAAAGCTTCCCTCGCAGAAAAAGAAGTCCTGCTCAAAGAAATTCACCACCGCGTTAAAAATAACCTGCAAGTTATTTCCAGCTTGCTCAAACTTCAGTCTCGCTACATTCAAGATAGCCGCGTTATTGAAATGTTGAAAGAAAGTCAAAACCGCGTGCGATCGATGGCTCTAGTTCACGAACAATTGTACCAATCCAAAGATTTATCAAAAATTGATTTAGCCCGCTACATCCAAAATCTCGCCCACAATTTATTTCAAGCTTACGAAATCGATGCCAAAGGGATCGAGTTGCAAACGATCGTCGCACCTCGGTCTTTGAATATCGATACTGCCGTTCCCTGCGGGTTAATTATTAACGAACTCGTGACAAACTCTTTAAAATATGCTTTTGTCGGGCACGATCGAGGCACGATTAAAATAGATTTCATTATCGAAGATGAGAGAGTTTGCGTACTAACAGTAAGCGATAGCGGGATTGGGTTTCCCAAAGACTTGGATTATCGCAATGCCCGAACATTGGGTTTGCGGCTAGTAGTGTCTTTAGTCAAGCAACTCCGAGGTCAAATTCAGCTTTTGGCAACGGCAGGTACAGCTTTTAGAATCACATTTTCGCCCCCCAATTAGCACGGTTAGGAGAAAACTTTATGTCCACTAAAAAAATGTTAAATAAAAAATACTTATCGTTGAAGACGAAAGTATTATTGCGGAAGATATCGCTGACAGTTTAACAGCTTTAGGATATCAAGTAACTGAAATAGTTCTTTCAGGAGAAGAAGCAATAGAATCTGCTGCCAAAGAGCGACCGGATTTAGTGTTGATGGATGTTAACTTGCAGGGAGAAATGGACGGCATTACAGCAGCCGAACAAATTCGATCGCGCTTTCAAATCCCGGTAGTTTATCTGACAGCCTATGCTGACGAAAACACTTTGCGCAGGGTAAATGCCACCAAACCGTTCGGCTATATCGTCAAACCATTTGAGGAAAAAAACCTGCACACAACTATTCAAATAGCCTTCCACAGATACGAGTACGACAGCTTGACAAATCTGCCAAATCGTTCGCTGCTGCGAGAGAAACTGAGTCAAGTATTGGACAAGCAAAAAGGATTGCCGGCACTCGTTCCAGTTGTTACTATCAGTTTAGACAAAATCAACAGAATTAACAGTACCTTCGGACACGATATCGGTGACTGCGTAATTTGCAGCATTGCCCAGCGGCTGACTGACTGCATCGATAACATCGATATTGTTGCTCGGTTAGAAGCTGCAGAATTTGCTGCGATCCTGGAACCAGTAGCAGCAAAACATGATGTTGCCAGTATTGCTCAAAATATTTTAGATGTTTTATCCCAACCGACGATCGCAGCAGGCAAGGAAGTGTACGTTACTGCCAGTATCGGTATTTGTTTGTATCCCACCGACGGCACCGAAGTAGACGAATTGCTAAAAAATGCTTATAATGCCATGTACCACGCCCAGGAAAAAGGCGGCAATAACTATCAGTTTCATACTTCAAAAAATGCAAGTTTTTCTATCAATAAGATAGTTCAAGAAACCTGCCTGCGCAATGCTTTAAAACGGTCAGAATTTGAAATTTACTATCAGCCTAAAGTGGGAATCAAGACGGGTGAAATTACTGGCGCTGAAGCTTTGTTGCGCTGGAACCATCCAGAACGGGGGCGAGTTTCGCCAGCAGAATTTATTCCGATGGCTGAAGAAATGGGCTTGATAGCGCCGCTGGGCGAGTGGGTATTGGAAACAGTTTGCAGCCAAAATCAAGCTTGGCAATTAGAGGGTTTGCCTCCGGTGCGGATAGCAGTAAATGTGTCAGCCCGCCAGTTCGAGCAAAAAAATCTGACGGAAAGAGTCTGCGAGATATTGACAGCAACAAATTTAGACCCTCAATATCTGGAATTGGAAGTGACGGAAAGTTCAATCTTGCAAGATGAAACAGCAGCAGTTAAGGCTTTGAGTGCGTGGCGGGAGATGGGAATTAAGTTAGCAATGGACGATTTTGGGACGGGATATTCTTCTTTGAGTTATCCGAAGCGTTTTCCGTTTGATGTGCTGAAAATAGATAAGAGTTTTATCAGAAATGTGGCGGAGGATATCCAGAATGCGGCGATTACTGTCGCGATCGTTCAAATGGCGCACTGCATGAACATGACGGTGGTTGCTGAGGGAGTGCAAAGCGAGAAGGAACTGGCTTTTTTGTGCGATCGCGAGTGCGATGAAATTCAAGGAAATTTTTTCAGCAAGGCTTTGCCAAAAGATAGTTTTGCTGCGCTGCTGAAAAGCGGAAAGCGGTGGCAGTTAAACAATTTACAGTTGAAAGTTGACAGTTGACAGTTGACAGTTGACAGGTAGGGGCGAAGCGAAGCGGAGGGGTGCCCCCGTGCCCGCCCTCTTCGTTGACAGTTAAACAATTTACAGTTGACAGTTGACAGTTGACAAAAGATTAATTACCGATTACCAATTACCAATTACCAATCTAAAATCTAAAATCGTATCGTTATTGCCAGCCAATTTCCCAGCCACAATCCCAAACCGGAAGTAACCGCTAAAAGTACAAAGGTGTAGAGTCCGCTGTTGCGATCGATCGCCCTTTCTCCTGCTACAATCCGGGCCGTAACTCCGGCAATTATCCCGATCGCGGCCCAAACCCCGTAAACACCCTTAGATCCGGCGAGCACGAAAGCCATGCCGATCGCATCCAAGCCGGCCCCGGACAATGTACCCGCGATCGCCCCGATTCCCATCCCTACTAACCCCCCAAGTCCCGCCGACACCCGAGACTGCAGGGCTGATTGCGCCCCCAGCCCCAACGTCAATCCCGCAATCGCCCCGCACGCCGCCTCGATGAGGGCCTGCGTCAAGTCCCCAGAACCCGTGCCCGCCATCAATCCCACTACTGCAACAACGGACGCCGCCGCTAACACGCACACCACAGCTTTACTTTCGGCCTCCGAACTCGCGATCGCCCCCAAACTGCCCCCAGCTATGGCCCAGGCTGCCCCCGTCACCGCACCTCCCGCTTGAAACGCCCGCGATCGCGCCCCCCACCGCCCCCGCTAACATTAAAGCTGTCAGCCACACTCTAGGCGTCGCCCAGCCCTCGGTGACTAAAATTGCCGCCCACAGCCAATCGGCGCTGCAGATTAAAACCCACATCCACTGCGGGGCGGCCGATTGCGTCAAAATCCAACTCGTCAAAGCGTAACTGGCTGCAGAAAGCAGTAGCGGACTCCAAGGTACGATCGAATATGAATATTTGGGAACATTGAAATTGCGACGTTTCTGGCGCAATCCCATCAGGTTTTGCATTTGAAATCGTTTCCTGTTTTTCGGTATTGGATGTGCATAATTTTGACTTGCAGGAACTTTGCCGCTGCGAGGGTCCGATCGTTTGACAGGTGAATTTCCCGCCCGAGAGTTTTTGGTTGTAAATGCTTTTTTTCTGTGCGGTACAGCTTTTGAATTGTTTGGGCTTTTAACTTGTTTCTGCCTTTTTGAGGTAGTGTTTGGGCGGTTTTGACCTTTTTTGAAATCCCTCTTGTTTGCTGGCTGTCTCAAGCCTTTTCTGTTGAGAATTTCACGAGTAGGTGCTGGTGGAGGTGCCTGAAATTCCGGCTCGATCGGCACGAATTCTGCTTGACTCAAAAAAAACAGCAAATGCTGGTAAGCGTCATTAATTTCTGTTAATTTCTGGGCGGCTTTTTGTTGCAGGCGATCGTTGTGGGCATAGCGATCGGGATGCCACACAAATGCCAGGTCTCTGTAAGCCTGTTTGACTTCTTCTAAGGAAGATCCAGACTCTATTTCCAGAATTTCGTAATATCGATCGATGTCACCCATTGGGAAGAAGGAAGAAGGAAGAAGGAAGAAGGAAGAGGGAAGAGGGAAGAAGGCTTGAGTTATCCTTGAAAGCAGGAAGAATATTTATGCAGTCAGCTTTTTAATCATGGGTAGTTTAGTGAATTAGGTCTATCTACTTAAATGTTAACTATCTAAAGATAGATTGGAAGAAGTTTTATAAAAAGATATAATGGGATAATACATTCGATCTGTGTCTTTTGGAAAATTGTCTTTTGGAAAAGCAAGTGTCGGAAAATCAAGCTCCCACCTTCATTTTAGTTGACGGTCACTCTCTGGCCTTTCGTTCTTACTTCGCCTTCGCCAAAAGTCGCGATGGGGGTTTGCGCACTACGACGGGCATTCCTACCAGCGTCTGTTTTGGCTTTCTTAAGTCGCTGCTGGAGGTAATGGCGGCCCACGATCCCCAGTACATGGCGATCGCTTTTGACCTCGCAGCGCCGACTTTCCGCCACGAAGCTGATGAAACTTACAAGGCCGGTCGCGCGGAGACTCCCGAAGATTTTATCCCCGATATCAAAAACCTGCAAGAACTCCTCACTTATTTTAATTTACCTGCAATTACGGCGGCCGGTTTTGAGGCGGATGATGTTTTGGGAACTTTGGCAGATAAAGCTAGCGCGGCGGGTTATCGCGTCAAGATTTTGACGGGCGATCGCGATTTATTTCAATTAGTAGATACTGCTCAAAACATCAGCGTTTTGTATTTAAGTACGGATGAATTGCGGCGATCGGGTAAAGGTAAATCCCAAGAATACGGCCCGGAAGAAGTGAAAGCCAAACTCGGTATTTTGCCGGAACAAGTAATAGATTACAAAGCTTTGTGCGGCGATAAATCGGATAACATTCCCGGCGTGAAAGGCATCGGCGATAAAACGGCCTTGCAACTGTTGGAGGCTTATCATTCCCTCGACGGGATTTATGCTAATTTAGATGAGATTAAAGGTGCAACTAAGAAGAAACTGGAAGAAGGGAAAGAAGCTGCTTACCATTCTCAGCGGATGGCGACAATTGTGCGAGATGTGCCTTTGGATGTGGAGTTAGAAAATTGTCAGTTGCGGGGTTTTGATGAAGCTGCATTGATTCCGATGTTGGAAAAGTTGGAGTTTAAAACATTTTTAAAGAAAGTTCAGCAAATTCAACAGCGTTTCGGCGGGGAAAAGAAGGAAGAAGAGAAAACAGAAGATCGATCGGGAGAATCTGCCGAAAAAGTTACAATTTCTGAAGCAGAAAGTAACACTAATAATTCGCTAAATGCTGCGACTGCAACTTATAATGCTGCTGAAGAAGATGCGTTGTCGTTTTGGACTTATGATGATACTCTAGCCGATCAAAATAAAAATAAATCGCCGATCGAACCCCAAATAATTGATACAACAGACAAGTTAAACGAGTTAGTTAAACTGCTGCAAACTTTCACTGACAAAAACTCACCCGTGGCCTGGGATACCGAAACTACGGCATTAGAACCGCGGGATGCTGAATTAGTAGGAATTGGCTGCTGTTGGGGAACGGGAGAAGGAGATGTTGCTTACATTCCCACCGGACATAAAACTGGGAAAAATTTGGATAAAGCTACTGTTTTAGATGCTTTGCGTCCGATTTTAGAAAGCGAAAATTATCCCAAAGCCTTACAAAATGCTAAGTTCGATCGACTAATACTCCGCTGTCAGGGAATTAAATTAGCGGGCGTCATTTTCGACACTATGTTAGCGAGTTACCTACTCAATCCCGAACAAAATCACAGCCTCGGCGAATTGCAAAAAAAATACTTAATCGATGATATAGAAGACAAAGAAATTCTCAGCAAATCCTTAAAGGAATACTTAAAAAACAATCCAAAAAGCTACGCTCTATTAGTACCGAAAAACAAAACAATTGCTGACATCAGCATTACCGCAGTAGCAGATTACTGCGGCATGGATGTTTACACCACATTTCAGTTAGTCAAGGAACTAAGAGCAAAATTAGATGAAGCCGATAAAGCTAATTTTCCCGCTAAGTCTTTGCATAAATTGCTGCTGGAAGTCGAACAGCCTTTAGAACCAGTTTTAGCAGAAATGGAATACACGGGAATTCGCATTGATTCAGCTTACCTGCGAGAATTGTCGCAACAATTAGAAAAGACTTTGGCAGAAATTGAAGCAAATTCCTATGAAGCTGCGGGCAAAAAATTTAATCTAGGTTCGCCCAAACAACTCAGCGAAATTTTGTTAGAAAAAATTCCTGACGAATTTCAGAAAAAGTCCCGCAAAACCAAAACGGGATACTCTACCGACGCTGCTGTTTTGGATAAATTGCAAGGAGACCACCCGATCGTAGATTATTTATTAGAACACCGAACATTATCCAAATTAAAGTCAACTTATGTCGATGCTTTGCCGCAGTTAGTGCGGGGGGACACCGGGCGAGTGCATACCGATTTTAACCAAACTGCTACAGGTACGGGCCGGCTTTCTTCTTCCAATCCAAATTTGCAGAATATTCCGATCCGTACCGAGTTTTCGCGGCAAATTCGCAAGGCGTTTTTACCTGAAGAGGGTTGGCTGTTGGTGTCGGCGGACTATTCTCAAATTGAACTGCGAATTTTGGCTCATTTGAGTCAAGAACCAGTGTTAATTGAAGCTTACCAAAATAATCGAGACGTGCATACCGTGACGGCTCAATTGCTGTTTGAAAAAGAGGAAGTAACGCCGGATGAAAGGCGGTTTGGCAAAACGATTAATTTTGGAGTAATTTACGGTATGGGGGCGATTAAATTCGGTCGATCGATGGGCAAATCTTCAGCAGACGGGAAAAAGTTTATCGAACGATTCAACCAGCGTTACAGTAAGGTTTTTGAATACTTGGAAAAAGTTAAAAAAGATGCGATCGCCCTGGGCTATGTTACCACAATTCTCGGTCGCCGCCGCTATTTAAAATTTGAAAGTGACAGCCTCCTGCGCTTAAAAGGTAGCAATCCTGAAGACATTCACTCCGATCGACTTAAATCCCTCAGCAGAGATGACGCCCAATCTTTGCGGGCGGCGGCTAACGCTCCCATTCAAGGATCTAGTGCTGATATCATTAAACTGGCGATGATTGAAGTACAGAAAATTTTGCAAAACTATCAGGCGCGATTGTTGCTGCAAGTTCATGACGAATTAATCTTTGAAGTTCCGCCGCACGAATGGGAAGAATTGCAGCCAAAAATTAAAGATGCAATGGAAAATGCTTTGTCCCTCAGCGTACCTCTGGTAGTTGATATTCATGCTGGGCAAAATTGGATGGAAACAAAATAATATACTAAATCCAAGTTACTTACCCCGCAATAATCGCTTTTTCCTAAGTCTAGATTCCCCTAAATCCGCGCTCAACTCTCAACAGTTTAACAGTTGATTTCTGGGGATTTGCGGGCGGGGAGAGTGACGGTAATTGCGGTTCCTAAATCGACTTGGCTGTCGATGCGGATTTGGCCTTTGTGATTTTCAACGATGGCTTTGGCGATGGCTAATCCCAAACCGGAACCGGCGCTGTTGCGGTAGGTGCGGGCGGGATCGGCCCGGTAAAATCGATCGAATATATGCGGCAATGCTTCGGGGGAAATTCCGATGCCAGTATCTGTTACTTTTACTTGCAGCATTGAATTGGACAATTGCGAATTTCTCTTGTTTTTTATTGCGAGTTCTAGTTCGATCGCGATTTCGCCGCCCGAGGGTGTATACTGTACGGAATTGCTGACAAGATTGGTAAACAATCGAGCTAGTTGATCCCAATCTCCCAAGATTGTAAAGTTGTCTTCGCCGCCGGGTGGATCGATAATTTCTAAAGATAAAGATAGATTTTGAGTAGTGGCGATCGCGAGTTGTTCTTCGATTACTTCCATCAACAAAGCATCGAGGGGAACTTCAACCCATTGTTGCTGAACTATACCGCTATCTTGCCTCGCTAAAAACAGCAAATCTTCCACCAAACGTCCCAAACGGCGCGTCAGGCGTTCGATAACTTGCAGTTGTTGGAACTGTTGCGGTTCGATATCCGGTTCCGCTAAAGCAACTTGTACGTTTGTTTGAATAGTGGCGATCGGATTTCTCAGTTCGTGAGAAGCATCAGCGGTAAACTGTTTGAGACGCCCGTAAGATTCTCGCACCGGTTCGATGGCCAATCCTGACAGCAACCAGCCGATCGCAGCCACGCCGATTAAAGTTAAACTCGCACCTAAAATCAGATCGAAAATTAATTGGCGGATCGGTTTTGTTACCTCAAACCAAGGATGGCTGACTCGCAAATATCCCAAAACTTGGCGGCCGATTTCTACTCGCTGCGTAACTTGTCTTAAAGAATAGTTTTGAATTGTCCGCGTGCTCACTGGTTTTGTAGAAATGCGATTGGCATTAAGTTCGATCGCCCCTGCATTCAAACCCCCATCAAAACCCCCGATTTCTTCTCTCTGCGTCCCCTGAAATTCTGCGGTTAAATCGCTTACTTCTTGTGGATTTCCCCCCTCAAACCGCAACTTGCGATCGACCCAAACTGTTTCCCCGGCGCGATTAGCATGAATTGGCACATTCAGCGGTTCCGAAAAAGTAGACCACAACAATTCGCCTGTAGAACTGAACCATTCTAAATCGATACGATCGTCATCTACTCCATCGCTGCTGTCTCGAAAACTAGCTGGAATATTTACTTGAAATTTAGTTCCAGACAAAATGTCAGAAACAGATAGCGGTTTTTCGATCGGTTCGATTACGAGCGATCGCTCTACTATTTCTACAACGTGATTCAGAGTATCGTCAATGCGATCGATTAAAGTATTGCGCACGTAGAAATAGAATCCAGTCGCGAATACCAGTAACAGAACGGCAGTAACGGCAGTATACCAAATAGCGAGACGGCGGCGGGTAGTTTGAAACATAATGAAGGAAGAAGGAAGAGGGAAGAAGGAAGAAGGAAGAGGGAAGAAGGAAGAAGGAAGAGGGAAGAAGGCAGAAGGCAGGAGGCAGAAGGCAGGAGGCAGAAAGAAGGAGGCAGAAGGCAGAAGGCAGGAGGACAGAAGGCTAGAAAGAAGGAGG
>JAAUPF010000188.1 GCA_012034575.1 Richelia sp. CSU_2_1
GAATAGGTGTTGGTGTTGGTGCAGGAGTTGGAGTAGGAATGGCGTTGGTGTTGGTGCGGGAATTGGTGTTGGCGTTGGAGTAGGAATTGGTGTTGGTGTTGGTGTTGGAGTCGGAGTTGGTGTTGGTAAGGGAGTATTATCGCCGAAAGGATTATCAGTCGATGAATCTACCAAAAAGTTACTCTCAGAAATAGTGCTGCTATTAACGCCTTTGATTACAGCCAAAAACTCATTAGTATTTTTATCTTGAACGATCGCATCTCCAGCATTAATCCCGCTACCTTGAAAAACATTCAAATCGCCAAAACTCAAACCGTTAATTAAACCCAAAAAATCTTCGCTTTGAGTAAAATCTTCAATTACATCCGCACCTGCAATACTGACTCCGCCCGTACCTTTACCGATCGCAAATAAATCGCGCCCGCCGCCTCCAGTAAGAGTATCCGCACCGATATCGCCAAACAATCTGTCGTCCCCCAAATCCCCGAACAGCAAGTCATCCTCTTTACCGCCCCGCACAAAATCATCATCCTTGCCGCCAAAAACCGTATCGTTATCTCGATCGCCAAATACGGTATCCAGCCCGACATCTCCCCGCACTAAATCCCGGTCTTTTCCGCCTCGGACTAAATCATTATTCTTGCCGCCAGAAAGACTGTCAGCACCAATATTTCCGTACAGCGAATCATCGCCAGTATTGCCAAACAGCCAATCGTCATTTTCATTACCAAAAATCGCATCGTTACCGCTGTTTCCCAATAAAGTATCGCCGCCTTCCCTGCCAACAATCAGATCTTTGTTAGGGCTAGAATCGAGAAAATCTGGATTTTCAGTTAAATAGAAAGTGGCATCAAAATCGGGATTAATACTGCGCCGATCGCCAATACCAACCTGCAAAAAATGTTCCTTACCCGACGGGAAAGCCCCCCTAGCAACTGCCAACATCGCGTCAGGATATTTAGCCAAATAATCTTGTTCGTTAAAAAAAGAACCCAGTAAATCTAAATTTGCCGAAGTCATTGACAGCTCGCTCTCGATCGCTAAAATACACAAATCTTCACAACCATTTTTCGGACGATCGGCAAACATTCCGGAAAATAAAGCAATTATTTGGCAGTTAAAACAGACGCAAAAATCTGATTTTCCAACGATATAACTTACGAGGAATTACTGAAATTTCTGATAAGTGAGCTATAATTAATCAGTAATAACCCTGGATGTCAGCTTGTCGTCAAAGGTTTTGGGTTTTAGGAGGTTTTAGGAGGTTTTAGGAGGTTTTAGGTTTTAGGTTTTAGGTTTTTAGGAGGTTTTAGGTTTTAGGTTTTAGGTTTTAGGAGGTTTTAGGTTTTAGGTTTTAGGTTTTTTCTCATACCTAGCACCTACCACCTAGCACCTCATACCTAGCACCTCATGCCTAGCACTTCATACCTACCACCTACTTCTGCCCTATTCCTTCTCTCGAAACTTCCCGATCGCGGAAATCGTCAAAACAACCAGCAGCTACCGCAACTGCAGCCCAACAGGCGGTGAAAGCGGCTGTTGTCTTGCTAGGATAATTTGTTGACGCTCTCGGACAGGTCGATCGACCCGTGCGAGAGCTTTTACGGCCGTTAAGATAAAATAATTAACCGATAAACTACTTTTGTTGTGCACCTAACCTAAGTCGATCGCCTTTGCACGCCCCCTCCGGCGTCCTTGACTCATTTTCAACAGGCAGGTTCTGCCCTTGTGCAATTTCACCAATTTCGAGGCTCCGAACACATATGATGCCCTCCGCTAAACTACTGAATTCGCGAATATTCAAAGGATTGCTGCTGCTATTGCCTCTGGCTGTGGCCGGCGCAATAGCCTCTCCCACATTTTCGCAAGCCGGCGCGCCCCGCACCCTCAGCGTGCGATCGGACATTCAAGAAGCCGACTCCAAAACCGGCATCGTGACAGCCCGCGGCAACGTCCAAATCAACTATCCAGCCCGCCAAATACAAGCAACCGCAGCCCAAGCGCAATATTTCAGTCGCGAACGCCGGATCATCCTCAGCGGTGACGTTTACGTATTGCAGCAAGGCAACAGCCTGCGCGGCGAAACGGTGACATACTTAATCGACGAAGGGCGGTTTATTGCGCTGCCCGATACCCCAGGACAAGTAGAGTCCGTCTATCTGGTGGCTCCGGAACAAGATGCAGCAGCCCAAAACTCGGTCTCCCCCCAACGTCCGGCTGCACCCCAATAAAAGCAGCTCGCAGCAACGAAATTTCGCGTCAGCAAAAACATCCCTCTAAAGATAGATGCGAAATTTCGTCTTTTTTAAACTCTCGATTTCGTGTTGTTTAAACTGTTTTGAAAAAAGATAACTAAACCCTTCTTCCTTCTTTTTCTTTTTTTCCTTCTTTCCTCATCCTTCTTTTTTCAACTTCTGACTAATGACTAATGACTAATGACTAAAGTCAAATGTCAACTGTCAACTGTCAACTGTCAACTATGAAAATTGCCCTCGAAAACATTCACAAATCCTACGGCAAGCGCAATGTAGTCAGCCGCGTAAATCTTTCCGTAGAACAAGGAGAAATCGTCGGATTGCTCGGTCCCAACGGTGCCGGCAAAACCACAACATTTTACATCGCCACCGGATTAGAAAAGCCCGATCGAGGCACTGTTTGGCTCAACGATTTAGACATTACCAAATTGCCGATGCACGATCGAGCGCATTTAGGCATAGGATATCTCGCTCAAGAAGCCAGCATTTTCCGCAACATGAGCGTGCGCGACAACATATTGCTAGTGCTAGAACAAACTCAAGTACCGAGGTGGGAATGGCGCGATCGAGTTGATTTTCTCTTGCAAGAATTTCGCTTGGAAAAAATCGCATCAAGTCTGGGAATTCAAATTTCAGGAGGAGAAAGGCGGCGGACAGAATTAGCCAGAGCATTAGCAGCAGGGCGAGACGGGCCGATGTTTTTATTTTTAGACGAACCATTTGCCGGAGTAGATCCGATCGCCGTCGATGAAATACAAACAATAATTGCCAAACTGCGCGATCGCAAAATCGGCATCTTAATCACCGATCACAACGTCCGAGAAACCCTCGAAATTACCGATCGAGCCTACATCATGCGGGACGGTCAAATATTAGCATCAGGTGCAGAAGAAGAACTGTACAGCAACCCTTTAGTGCGACAATATTACTTAGGCGACAGCTTCGTGCGGTAGTTTTTAATAACTAAAAAAATATAATTTTAGTGTTCGATCGTAACAACTGTCAACTATCAGACGATCGCGATCTGGGACACTCGCACTCTAAAACTGTCAACTATCAACTGTCAATCGATCGCGATCGTGGGACACTCGCACTCTAAAACTGTCAACTATCAACTGTCAATCGATCGCGAGCGGGGACGCTCGCACTCTGCAACTGTCAACTGTCAACTGTCAACTGTCAACTCTTTCTTCATATCGAGGAGCCAATAGCAACAACACCAAAGTATGAAAATAGCAGTATCAAAATCCTTCAATCCCATCAACTGGCTGCCGAGAATCTCAGTAATGGACTGGTACATTACCAAAGAATTAATCGGCCCATTTCTCTTTGGTGTCGGACTGTTTACCTCCGTCGCCGTCACAGTTGGAGCCTTATTTGAATTAGTCCGCAGAGTAACAGAATCAGGACTTCCCTACGGTGCCGCCCTCGAAATTTTTCTGCTGCAAATTCCCTACTTTGTAGTATTAGCTTTCCCCATGTCCATGCTGCTAGCAACCCTCATGGCCTACAGCAGAATGTCCAGCGACAGCGAACTCATAGCCCTTCGCAGTTGCGGAGTTAGCGTTTACCGATTGATACTGCCCGCAGTAATTATGAGTTTAATTGTTGCTGGTTTCACCTTCGCCTTGCAAGAATTAGTCGTACCCGCCGCCAGCTACAGAGCTACACTAACTTTAGACAGGGCCCTGAAGCGAGAAAGACCGCAATTTCAAGATAAAAACATCGTCTACACAGAATTTAGCAAGCGGGAAAAAGGCAAAGATGAAACGCTAGCGCGCTTTTTTTACGCCGAAGAATTTGACGGGCAGAAAATGAAGGGTTTAACAATTATCGATCGATCGACCCCAGGACTAGATCAAATTATCTCATCAGAATCCGCCACCTGGAATCCCACCGAAAACACCTGGGATTTTTTCAACGGAACAGCTTACATAGTATCACCAGATGGCTCTTACCGGAACATAGTTAAATTCCAACACCAACAATTGCAACTGCCCCGCACACCCTTAGATTTAGCAGCCAGAGTGCGGGATTTCAAAGAAATGAATATTGCCCAAGCCTTAGAACGTTTGGAACTGATTAAAAACAGCGGCGACGAACCGCAAATCCGCAAACTCAAGGTGCGAATTCAAGAGAAATATGCTTTTCCTTTCGTGTGTTTAGTATTTGGTTTAGTAGGCGCGGCCTTGGGAACTAAACCGCGCCGAGCGGGCAAAGGTACGAGTTTTGGTATTAGCGTAGTTGTAATTTTCGCTTATTACGTATTTGCTTTCATCACCAGTTCAATGGGTGTAAAAGCAGTTTTGAGTCCGATAATGTCTGCTTGGCTGCCGATCGTTTTCGGCTTGGGAATTGGTGGAGTTTTATTGGTGCGAGCTTCATCGCGCTAGCGAATTGACAGATATTCTTTTGAGTTTTCTAAATGTTAAGTGTAAAATGATTCTAGATACACTTCACTGCCTGAGACATTACGCTCGCTAGCACCAGTTTGACGATCGAGGCCGATCGCAATATGTTCTGGTCGAAATCCCGTAAGGGAGTAACTAGGAAATCTAAGGAGTGATTCAAAGAAGCTCCGCACCGTTGACTGTCGGAGTAATGTCACCGCGTCTGGACATTAGTTAACCAGCAATTCAAGGATCGGCAAAAGTATTGATTTCCCCTCCACCAATGTACCGTCCCGGAATCTGTCGCGGCACAGCAAAAGGCTGCGGTTGAATCGGCTGCCCGCCTCCATTTGCATTCTGCGGTACAGATCCAAAATTCGGCTGTTGTGCGGGCAAATTCCACTGACTCGGCTGCCCTTGTTGGTATTGAGAATTAGCTGAATTGGGCGAGAATTCAGGGTTAACCACCCTGCTATCGCGAATGCCACCGGGCAAGCGCAATTGCCCCGCATTCGGCGCTTGCGGTGCGGGTGAGGGTATTGCTGGCAGTGGCACGGGCTGCATTTCCCCCGTCCAACCGGAGCCGGATAAGTTAGTTTGGTAGGGATTTCTGGGCAAAGCTACAGTTGCAGGCACAGCAGGAGTTGAAGGGATTTCCGGCTGTCTCGGAGCCCATTCGGAATTCGACGGGGACGCTGTAGCGCCTGGATTTAAGAATTGCTGGGAGTCGCTAATAATGGTAGTTGTCGGAACGGGAAGGGGTGTAGGTGCCGCCTGAAAACTCGCTGGATTTGCCCCTATTTGAGCTGTAGCGGGCGCTGGCAGCAAATTTGCTGAATTCGATCCCAGCCCGGAGGCAGGCGTTCGATCGGGCAAAATGCCCGAGCTAGCAGAATTTGGAGCGTCAGTCGCCTGGTTCGGGTTAGCAGCCTGGTATTTTTGCATTGCTGCTTGCAGGGGGCTTAAAGGAATTGAATTCGGGCTCGGTTGTGCGGAATTAAGCCCGATCGCAGTTTGCGGTAAAGTTGCAGCAGCAGTTGTCAGATCCGGAACGATCGGTCCGATCCCCGGAACCTGCCCCACTCCGCTAGCCGGGATCGAGGCTGCTGTCGTGCTGGAATTTGAGGGGTTGATGTTTTGCGGGTCGCTGCCGATCGCCGTTACCACAGAATTGGTTAAACTGAGTTCTGGCACTACTGCATCTCGCACCGCCTGTTTGGGAACTGAGGGCGGCTTCGGAATGTCCAAGCCCCGAGTGCGAATTTCGTCGAATAAACCTTTCCCTTTTACCAAGGGCGAATTTAACGCACTCAGTTCTGAATTGGAGCGGTTCAACTCATCGACTAGCACCGGCAAGCTGTCAATGTCCGCAGCGATGGCGCTGTCATCAGCAGACAGTTCCCCCGAAGCTGGATTGTTCGATCGTCGTGCAGTCTCTTTGTCATCCACACTCAACCTTTCTGGATTTACCGACACCTCCCAGATAAACATTCCCCCCACCAACATCACTGCCAACGGTGCCCAAACCCCTGGTTGCATCCAGCGGCGCAACCGCCCGATCGTATAGCGGACTGATGGAGGAAATCGGTTAAAACGTGACATAGTTTTGCCTTGATTCTATGATTTGATTCTCTGATTTGATTTTCAGAAGGGAATAAAGAAATGCCGAATTAAAAACAACTTCACTTAATCTACTGTATCATTTCTACTTGCGCTGGGGTTCCGGTGGCGATCGAACTCGATAATTAACAATTACCGCAGGTTAAAGCAAGCTCGATCTTCCGGAAAACAAGACAATAGGTCAACAATACAGACCAACAATACAGGTCAACAATACAAGAACAATTGCAGGTAAAGATTTTCACAATTACAACTCATGAAGCAAGTAGTAGAAATATTAGCAAATCGAGCAGAACTAATTGAGCGATCGCTCTCGATTGTACTCTCACAAATCGCAGCAGCGATCGCCGAACGCGGGCAGTGCACGATCGCCCTGGCCGGTGGCAGCACTCCAGAACCCCTTTACAGAGCGATCGCAGCCCGAGACCTCGATTGGGACAAAATTCACGTTTTTTGGGGCGACGAGCGCTATGTTGACCCAGAACACCCCGATAGCAATCAAAAAATGGCACGCCTTGCATGGCTCGATCGGGTCAACATCCCCGCCAGCAATATCCACCCCATGCCCACAGGTGCGGCCGACCCTGCCGCCGATGCTAGCACCCACCAAACCGAATTGCAGCAGTTCTTCCAAATATCCGACGGCGAGTTTCCCGCTTTCGACATCATCTTATTGGGAATCGGAGACGATGCCCATACAGCCTCTCTATTCCCGCACACAGCAGCCCTCCAAGTGGAAGATGCCCTAATAACAGTCGGCAACAAAGACGGTCAACCCCGCATCACCTTTACAGTCCCTTTAATCAACCGCGCCCGGTGCGTCATCTTCATCATCGCAGGAGCCAGCAAAAAACCGGCCCTAGCCCAAATTTTTGCCCCCGCAGCAGACGCCATGACCTATCCAGCTAGACTCATTAAACCCGAGGGCGAACTTTGGTGGCTGCTCGATGCAGCAGCAGGCGAAGAACTCAAGCAACAAACAGCTTAACTCGACAGGCTCGCAGTCCCCCGTCACCCAGGGCGACGGGATGAAAGCCGACTCGCATTGAAAATTGGGCTCCAGTCCCCGAATCAATCCGTGGGGTCAATCCAAAATCCAAAGTCTAAAATCGAATGACCCGACGGATTTTAACCAGTTGTTTGTCTTTTTCCCAGAATACATCAATTTCAAAGTGTAGATTAAAGTGTATATTAAAACATTAAGAGGTAGGGCTGGCGAGCCATACAGGATATCCATAACTGGGCCTGGAGGCATCCAACATTGTCTAATTTTGGGTAGCTTTGGGTAGGATTTATGTAACGGTAGCGGCTTAAATTACAGCAAAAAAGGACTCCAGCGATTGATTGGATTGATAGTTGATTCCAGAGTAGAACGCTTAGTTATCACGCATAAAGATAGGTTGCTGAGATTTGGCAGCGAGTTAATTTTTAGCTTGTGCGAGCAGTTTGGCACTGAAGTAGTAATTATCAACAGGACGGAAGATGCTAGCTTTGAAGAAGACGCTTCAGCCGATGTGTTGGAAATTATTACAGTATTTTCTGCCAGACTTTACGGATCGAGAAGTCACAAGAATAAAAAGATAGTAGAAGAATTGAGGGAGGTGGCGCTTAAGTTATGACAACTCTCACTTACTGCAAAGGATTGCCGACTCCCTGGGCCGAACTCAACCCGGCAGGTAACACTGAATTTGAATGTTTTTTAACAGCATTTTCAGGAGTGTTTTATCGAGCAACAATCGCTACAGTTAACCATCTATTAAGTCTCAACAATACCAAATTTAACAAATCCGGTTGGAATACTTACCTGCAGCAGACCTACGGCATCAGCAAGCGCCATGCCAACAAGGTTGCCGCGCTCCGCGTCCGCCTATCTCGGGGTGAACCCGAGAAAGCACGTGGGTCGCGCGTTGTCTCAATTGAATATGTTTGTCGGTCGGTGCGAGGTAGTCAATCTCCGTCACGATTACTACGGAGTCTCTAACTGGGGGCTGCTGGTTAAGGCTAGTGTCGAACATCCGTGTCGGGCATCAGCCAAGCGAAAGCGTTAGTGGTTATCGACCAAAAGTTACACCGCGGACTTCGATCTGGCTCCGATCTGCTCCCTGAGTAGATTTGAGTAGGTTTTTACAAGCGGAAGTAAAATAGAAAAGCAGGCGCAAGCCTGTTGTGAGGCCTTCCTCTACGAATACAGAAGCCCCCACCATACCGCTTGCAGTTGGTGGCAGGTAGTTCACAATTAGATTGTAATCAAATATTTTTATGAGGCTGATTCTAAAATCTGGCCGATAGCAAGGAGAAATCGATGATTGTCTGTCCGAATTGCAATCACCAGAACCCCGACGGGGCAAACCAGTGCGAGGCTTGCTACACGCCTTTACCCGTTACCGCCAGTTGCCCCAACTGCGGTGCTGCGGTACAAACAGATGCGGCCTTTTGCGGTCAGTGCGGCTTTAACTTGCGTCCGGGTTCCTATGTTCCAGAAATTGAACCAACAGTAGTTACCCCACCATCTGTGGGACCGACTGTGGTATCGCCACTGGCACCGGATGTAATGCGACCTGAACCTTTGGTGCAACCGGAACCTCTGGTTACTGCAAATTTAATGCCAAACTTGGAAAAAACCCCGATCGGACTTTCTGCTGTTCCCGATTCCCCCCCACCGCCCGCAGTTCCTGTTACAACTGAATCGGTGGCCCCAGGAGGAAATACATTTCCCCCAGCAGCCGGCCTCCCTGCAGCAGGTGCAGCTAAAACTCAACTGCAACAGCAGTCGGCCCAGCTCATGCACGTTCAGACCAATACGCCTGTAGAACTGCCTAACAATCTGTCTGTGATTCACATAGGCAAACCCAATGACTTAGTGCCGCCGGATGTTGACGTTTCCGGCTTTGCTAATTCAGAGATAGTTTCTCGGGTACACGCCAATCTCCGGGTGGAGGGAGATGCTTACTACCTAGAGGATGTGGGCAGTTCCAACGGAACTTACGTCAACAATACTCCCCTGCCAAAGGGAAACCGACACAGGTTGCGACCGGGGGACCGCATCTCTCTGGGTAAAGGAGACCTGGTTACGTTTTTGTTTCTACTCTCTTAGATCGAGTTTGGATTGGGCGATCGAAAGTCTAAAATCTAAAATCGCATCAGGAGCGCTCTACCAAAACTCAATGCTGCCAATGTGATTAAGCTGACCTTGCTACATCCACTCCAGTCTATACCCGTCCGCAGTTGGATCTTTGAAGACGAACAAGTCGTCCGGATCGGGCGAGCGACAGAAAACCACGTGGTTTTATTCAGCGCGGTTGTTTCCCGCCGCCACATCGAATTGCGGCGCACTGGCATAATCTGGGAACTGATTAATTTGGGTACGAACGGCACTTACCTCGATGGTAAACCGATCGCTAAGGTTCCGATTGTGGACGGTTTGATCGTTCACTTGGCTCGCTCGGGCCCGAAAATTCAAATCAATGTCGGCCCGCACCTGTCAAAAGCTCCGTCGGGATCGATTGCCGTCAAGCCGAGGGATGCTAAGGCAATTCACGCTCCCCCAGAAAGTGCCCAGATTAGCACGATGCCGGTTCCCGACCAAAAAGAAATTGGCACTTCCAGGGAAGAGGAGGAGTTAACAGAGTCAGAAAACAATCCCGATTATTCTCAAGAAGAATATTAAGTCGGCGACTTGGCCCGAGCCAAGTTCTTCTGTCAGTGCCAGCCAATGTATGTTCGCTCTGGTGGTGGCCGGTCGCGACCGGTACAGCCGGTTGTAACTTGAACTATCTGAGTTCGCAGCCAGCAAAAACGGGGGGAAAATCCGGGTGATGGGCAACCAGACCCTGGGCGCTAGATCGGGACTCATTGAAGATCCGAACTCGATCGTTCGTGCCTTGAGTTCCAGAACGGCCGGCGGGTACGATCGAACTAGGGCATTTTTTCCGACTCGACACCTTTTGCCTCCCCAACACGCCCTGAAGCACAAAAGTATCGGTACACAGGAGTTTATTTATGAGTACAGCACAACAGATTGTAAGGCGCGCAGAACTGCTCAACCGCCGGACGATCGACCGCAGGACAGCGGCTGAGGTCGGCAAGGTGGATCAGTTGTGGGTAGACCCTCAGTCCCACCGGACTCTCGGCTTTACTTGCAAGTCGGGACTTTTGGGCAGCAAGAAACGCTGGTTCGCTTGGGCGCAAGTTGACACTGTGGGGGAAAATGTTTTGGTCAACATTAACCCGGAACTCCCGGAACTGCAACAGCCGGAACAAGCGATCTCGACGATCGGGCTGGAAGTGATTACGGATGCCGGCAATAAAGCCGGTACGGTGGCTGACTTCCTATTTGATGCCAAAACCGGCTCTATAGTTGGCTACCTGTTTAAATCTAGCGGCTGGCGCGGGGTGTTGGACGGGATTTACGTGCTGCCCGTGGCAGCGATTTCGACGATTGGCAGCAAGCGGGCGATCGTATCTGAAGCTGCTGTATTGGAACCCCACCAATATGC
Source organism: Richelia sp. CSU_2_1 (assembly GCA_012034575.1). GTDB lineage: Bacteria > Cyanobacteriota > Cyanobacteriia > Cyanobacteriales > Microcoleaceae > Microcoleus. Next base: position 10,762 of record JAAUPF010000188.1, read on the forward strand.
TGAGGGACTGCACCAAAAAATGAGTCAAGTAGCAGAGTTCCTGCATGAAGATTTGGACAAAACGCTCAAAAACGTCGAAGGCGTGAAGCGGGGAGCTCAAAGTCTGGCCGAAAAACTGCAAGATAAAGCTCAAGAAGTTAAGGAAGTAGCTCAAGTTAAGGTTGCTGAGTTGAAGCAGCAGGTGAAGCCCGAACCTGCATCGCCCGAGCCTGCAGCAGGAGATGGTGAAGTAAGTTCTCCCCCCGCTCCGGAGGCAGATTTGCGCTGAACTCCCTGGCTCGATCTCGGTGAGAATGTTAAACAACAGCAATCCTAGAAGTTTGCAGGTACGAAAGTTGTGTATGCTTTCATCATGAATAACTGTTTTGCACTCTGGTTTGCTGTTTGTCTTTCACGCCGCTCTGTACTCTAACCTCAAGTACCGAGCGCTAAATTTATTGGTAGATTTTTTTATAACATCAGTGATTACCTTAACCCTACTGCATCCCATCCAGTCTGTCCCAGTTCAAAGTTGGTGTTTTGAATCTGAATCCGTGGTTCGGATCGGTCGATCGAACGATAATGATGTAATTATTTACAGCGCTGTGGTTTCGCGTCACCATGTCGAACTCTGGCACAATCCTGCGGGCTGGGAAATTATTAACTTTGGTGCCAATGGCACCTATGTAGACGATAAACCGATCGCTCAGGTGCCGGTGGCCGACGGAATGACTATTCGTTTGGGCAATTCCGGCCCGAAAATTCGGATTCGCGTGGCAGTAGCAAATGCGACTCCTGCCAGAGTAACCGTAGCGCCACAACGATCGGCTTCCGCTCACAAGGACGAACCTTTAACAGAGGGGGAAACTGCTATGCCCCGCCGCAAGGGATTTAGGGATGACGGTCAAATCGATGAGGCTTTGACTCAAATTGACTTTGATTGACAGAAAAAATGAGGTCTGACACTAAATCCGAGTTAAAAACCCCCTTTATCGATCGCGAGGAAATTTGAAATATCTGTTCGGGCGGGTTTTTTAGATTGTCAATTATTGGCACATATTATTCGCGATCCCGCCCCGACTATTTGAGAGTAATAGCTCAGATTTTGTATTACCTATTCGCTAAACATTTAAAATCGATAAATTTCACGATCCACAATCATCTTAAATTTTAGATTATTGTCATGTCTTATTGTATCAATCCCGGATGTCAGAATCCTCACAACTCCAGCACAGCTAAATTTTGCTTGAGCTGCGGCTCTAATCTGTTGCTCAGACAGCGATATCGCCCGATCGAACTTCTAGGAAAAGGCGGATTTGGCAAAACTTTCCTGGCCATTGATGAAGACATCCCATCCCATCCCCGCTGTGCCGTCAAACAATTTTCTTTTCAGGATCGCGATCCCGAACTGTGCAGCAAAGCACTGGATCTATTCCGACAAGAATCCATTCGTTTGGATGAACTCGGAAAACACCCGCAAATTCCCAATTTGTTAGGCTGTTTTGAACAAGAAGGTCAGATTTATTTAGTTCAAGAGTTTATTGACGGGCCGACTCTCAAACAAGAATTAGATTGCAATACCTATAATGAAGAGCAAATTTGGCAACTGCTGCAAGATTTATTGCCCGTTTTGCAATTTATTCACGATCGGCGCGTCATTCATCGCGATATTAAACCGGAAAATATTGTCCGCCGCCAGTCTGACAATAAACCTGTATTGATTGATTTTGGAATTGCCAAATTGCTGACTGATTCTGCTATCCTCCGTCCGGCAACTTTAATCGGCAGTCAAGATTATTTAGCTCCCGAACAAATGCGGGGAAAAGTATTTCCTGCTAGCGACCTTTACAGTTTGGGTGTCACCTGCATTCGGATGCTGACGCAGGTGCCACCCAGGGATATGTACGACGATTTTCGCGAGCAATGGTGGTGGCGCGATTGCCTGCCAAAAGGTACAATTATTAGCGATGAATTGGGGATAATTTTAGATAAATTGCTGCAAATTCACCTCAGCCAGCGCTACAGTTTGGCTGCCGAAGTTTTGCAAGATATTAATGCAGCATTAAATACGGAAGATCGCAATTCTCTGACGCTGCTACCTCGCATTGTTCCTAACACAAATTCTCCCGATCGTCCTGCTAATATTGACTTAGAAAAACAACCAGAACCTTCTATTTTGCAACAACAAATTTTACCACAATCTGCAGGAGCTAATTCCGGCTATAATTTGACTTTATCTTTTACTGCCAATATCGAACCTACCTTAATTTCAGCAGCAAATGTAGATTATACCAGATTGCGAGATCTTCTGTTAAATAAAAACTGGAAAGAAGCCGATCGAGAGACTTGGAATGTTCTGTGTCAGTGCCTTTCTTTGCCATCGGAAACAAAACTAGAAATCGAGCGATTTTACCAGTTACCTTGTGCGGATTTGCAAACAGTCGATCGACTGTGGGCATATTACAGTCAAGGTCGGTTTGGCTTCAGCATCCAAAAGCAGATTTACGAAAGCGTTAAAGGGGATTATATCAGATTTTGCGATCGGGTAAACTGGCCGACCTACAACTCTAATAACGCTGCCAAACAACTTAAATTCAACCTCAACTCGCCTCCAGGACATTTGCCATACCGCAGTTGGGTCGGTGGCGTTCAATGGCTGCGGCATCTCGATGTTATGTCCGCAAAATTAGCCGAGTGCAACAATAATTGCAGTTAATATTTGTTAAATCAGTCGCATCCCCATACATATTTCGTAGGGACACGGCACTGCCGTGTCCTGAAAATTTAAGGCAAGCAAGAACCGCATTAACCAAATACAACAATAACCGCCAAATCCCCATACATATTTCGTAGGGACACTGCAGTGCCCATTTGTGTCAACTTAACATCAAACCCAGTCAGAGACTGCTGTTTAACTATTAAGACCAGATCCCCCCTAGCCCCCCTTAGGAAGGGGGGGACAAGAGTCTGCTCAAAGTCCCCCGGGAGGGAAGCCACTGCGATCTTGGGAGGCAGTGCGGTCTTGGGCCCCCCCAAGTGGAGCAACTGCCGGGTCCCCCCAAGTCGAGCAAGTGGCGCGGATTTAGGGGGATCTAGACTTGGGTAAAAACGATATTTATCAAGGGTTTTAGTCTTAAGTTGACACC
>JAAUPF010000189.1 GCA_012034575.1 Richelia sp. CSU_2_1
ACATCAAACCCAGTCAGAGACTGCTGTTTAACTATTAAACTCAGATCCCCCCTAGCCCCCCTTAAGAAGGGGGGGACCGGAAGCGCTCTTAAAGTCCCCCGGGAGGGAAGCCACTGCGATCTTGGGAGGCAGTGCGGTCTTGAGGTCCCCCCAAGTGGAGCAACTGCCGGGTCCCCCCAAGTCGAGCAAGTGGCGCGGATTTAGGGGGATCTAGACTTGGGTAAAAACGATATTTATCAAGGGTTTTAGTCTTAAGTTGACACCAATTCCCAATTCCCAATTCCCAATTCCCAATTCCCAATTCCCAATTCCCAATTCCCAATTCCCAATTCCCAATTCCTAATTCCCCATTTAAATTCAATTTAACATTATGGTAGCAGAATTCAAAAGGCTTTGGCAAGAATTAAATGATATTAAAAAACGGGCGATCGCTCTTAGTTCTAGCTTCTCTCAAGCCACTCAAAAACTGCAAACTGACGGCACTCCCCTACCAGAAACCTTAGTAGAAGAATTGGCAGCTTATCGGCAAGAGTTCGATCGGCTGCGGGCAAAAGTCCAGGAATTTGCAGCGCCGCAAGTCGCACAGTTGTCGGTAGCTTCTCTCGAAGATATTGAAAGATTGCTGCTGAAAACTGAAGTAGCAAAAATTCGCGCTTGGCACCATTCGATCGACCTCGGTTGCGGAGTCATTACTCCGGGCGGCGGGCAAACCTTTTCTCCTAAAAGCGAACAGAGAATTGGACTTCCTGAAAATTTAGCAGGAATGACTGTTTTAGATGTCGGCGCGTGGGACGGATTCTACTCTTTTGCAGCCGAAAAGCGCGGGGCTAAGCGCGTTTTGGCAACAGATTCTTTTGTGTGGCAATCTCCCATGTTCGGCAAAGGAGGATTTGAATTAGCCCGCACGGTTCTCAATTCTCAAGTAGAAGATATGGAGATAGATGTATTGGAACTATCGCCGGAGAAAGTAGGCGTTTTCGATGTGGTTTTGTTCTTGGGAGTGCTGTATCATATGCGCCATCCCTTGTTAGCGCTCGATCGAGTTGCTAGCGTCACTGGCAAACAGTTAATATTAGAAACTCACGTCGATCTGCTAGATTGCAAAAGACCGGCCCTAGCATTTTACCCGCGCGCCGAATTGAATAACGATCCGACCAATTGGTTCGGACCTAATGCTTTGGCGGTGCAAGGAATGTTGGAAAGTGCCGGATTCCGGGATATCAAAATTGTCAATACCGCGCAAGTCAGCAGTAATTCCGCTCGCATGGTTTTTCATGCTTGGCGTTAGGGAAAAAAATTCAGAAAAATATGAGCAAAATTGAAATTGCAATTTATCCCGCATTGAAAAGCTCGATCGCCCTGATTTTGCTGCTATCAATGTTTGGCTGCCAGCGAAAGTTAGCGCCCAACAATTATGCTGTTAAACGAGTCAGTGACGGCGATACGATGGTCGCGATCGATGCAGCCGGAAAAGATATTAAAGTGCGTTTTGCCTGCGTAGACGCGCCCGAAATTCCGCACAGCAACGCTGAAAAAAACAGCAAAAAAGCAGCGGATAAAAATCAATTCAAATGGGGCAGGCAAGCCCAGCAAAGACTGGAACAGCTAGTCAAAAAAGGGGGCGATCGCATTGTTTTAACCGTCACAGATACCGATCGCTACGGCCGCCAAGTTAGCGAAATACGCTTACCAGACGGCACATTAGTGCAAGAAGTTTTAGCTCGCGAAGGACTGGTAATGGTTTACCGTCCCTACTTGAAAAACTGTCCCAGTGCCAGCGCGATCGAACAAGCGGAAGCCGATGCCAAGAAAAACCGTCGCGGCATTTGGGGAGACTCTAAGTTTGTCCCCGCTTGGGAATTTCGCAAACAATAAGTTAGTTGATAGTTGACAGTTGACAGTTGATAGTTGACAGTTGACAGTTGACAGTTGACAGTACCAATTACCAATTACCCAATTCCCAATTCCCAATTCCCAATTCCCAATTCCCAATTCCCAATTCCCAATTTACAATTCCCAATTCCCAATTTACAATTCCCAATTCCCAATTTACAATTCCCAATTCCCAATTTACAACAAATGTGCTAGGCTCCAAATAACTCAATAAACTACTTGCAAAAGCGGTTTATTGCGATCGCCCAGAAAATAGTTTTAGGGGACATCAATGAAGCTCAAACATCTGGTTATTTCCGGCATAGCCGTCATCCTCGGTACTGCGATCGCGGGTAATGCGATTTCCCAAGAATTTACCGCAGACCAAAGAACGGTCGTTTGTCGCTTGAAAACAGAAGTTGACCAGCGTTCAAGCAACGGTCAAAAATTAGTATTTGTCCCGCTGTTAGCTAGAGTTCGCAAGCAAGTTTCATCTCCTTTTCGAGCTACACTGCACGCAGATACAGAGTATGTTTTTGTAGCTACTTGCGACGGTAACTGCAAGGATTTAAACCTTACCCTTACAGATGCCAACGGTCAAGAAATTGCAGCGAGTCAAAAGACGGGCGAAATCGCAACCATCTCTTTTACTCCTAGTTCCCAAGGCGAATATCAAGTCACGGCCAAGCCTGGGGAATGCACGAATGCAGAAGGTTGCAATTTTGGGATGGGAATTTTTGTTCCAGCGTCAGCTAACGTACCCAATGCTTCAAAAATTCCTGCTGAGCTAGTGCAATTTCGGGCTTGCCAGTAAATTAGCAATAAGTTATGAGTTGCGATCGCGCGAGAGCTTTGCAGTGCTAATCTAACTCATAACTCGCAACAGATAAGTTGCGACTCATAACTTCCTCACGTTGTCAAGCCGAAAGCCGTGGAACCTTGCAAAGACCCCATAACAGGGCAAATAGGGCGCGAAAGTTGTGATAGAATAATTTCATGATTGTACTAGAGTTCAAGTTAAAAGGAAAGCTACAGCAATACCGGATCGTAGACGAAATGATCCGCACAGCTCAGTTTGTCCGAAACAAAGCTCTCAGATATTGGATCGACAATCAAGGAGTTAAGCTATCGGATTTATACAAACAATGCGCCATCATGGCGAAAGAGTTTGAATGGGCTAGAAAGCTTAACTCAATGGCACGTCAAGCTTCGGCAGAACGCGCCATTTTTGCTATTCAACGTTTCTTCTCTAATGGCAAAGCTAAGAACCCAGGAAAAAAAGGATATCCACAGTTCAAAAAACACACTCACTCCGTAGAATATAAAACTTCAGGATGGGCGCTTTCCACCGATAAAAAATGTCTAACATTCACGGACGGTTTTGCTGCTGGAACTTTTAGGTTACTTGGCTCTCGCGATTTGCATTTCTATGCACCCAAGGAAATCAAGCGAGTCAGAGTAATTCGTCGTGCCGACGGTTACTACGCTCAGTTTTGCATTAACGTAGAGCGGACAGCAGAAATAGTTCCTACGGGGAAAACGATTGGCATAGATGTGGGGTTGAACCATTTCTTGACCGATAGTACGGGGGCAACAGTTCCTAATCCTCGACATTTGCCAAAAAGTGAAAAAGCTTTGAAGCGGCTGCAGAAACGAGTTTCTAGAAAAAAGAAAGGTTCCAGCAATCGCAAAAAAGCTATAAATAAGTTAGGCAGAAAGCACTTAAAAGTTAGCAGGCAGCGTAAAGAATTCGCCATCAAAACGGCGTTGTGCGTAGTGAAATCTAACGATTTCGTAGCCTACGAGAACCTTCAAGTGAGAAATATGGTAAAAAACCATAAACTTGCTAAATCAATTAGCGATGCCGCATGGTCGCAGTTTGCTCAATGGTTGCAATATTTTGGGAAAGTGTACGGTAAAACAGTGGTTGCTGTTGCTCCTCAATACACTTCCCAAGATTGTTCGAGTTGTGGCAATCGCGTTCCCAAATCGCTATCGGTCAGAACTCATATTTGCCTTTGCGGTGCGGTGTTAGACCGCGACCGTAATGCAGCTTTGAATATTCTGGCTAAAGGATTGAGGCAAGCAAGAATTATTTTAAATACGGTGGGGCACACCGAAATTAACGCTTGGGGACAGACCGGCCTCTACCCATTGGTGGTGACATCAACGGACAAGCCGACTGGTTGAACCAAGAATCCCTGCGCGTTCGCGCCAGGGAGTGTCAAAATATTGATATTGCCTCTCCGGGTGACGAGCAGATTCCCCATGTCCTTAATCTTCGCCTCAAAAAACCAACTCCAGAACCTTCCCGAACAAATAGGGTTGAAAAGTCTGTTTAATCGTTTGGGTATCAGACAGAAAATAGGCTGCGGGTACGCCTTGGTCATCGGTATTGCCATTCTGGGCGCTGTGGCGGGACGGGGAGTAGAATCCTATTACAAAAACCAAGTTCGAGAAAAACTAGCGCTCGATCGAGATAAATCCGAAGTCTTGACCAACCTGAATCATACCGTGCAGGAAGTCAGAATTGACCAGCAAGAACTGGCGAGTCTGGCGGGAAAACCCCAAATTTTCGATCGCAAGCGTTCCGAATTCCTGACTCGCGTCGCCCAGATGAGCGGAATTCTCGACCAAGTACAAACCCTGCCGCCCAGTTCAAATCCCGAGGTGCTTTCGGAGTACCAACAGATTCAAGAGTTCGCCGCCTCCAACAGCAAAACAGTAGAAGCATATTTCCAGCAGGTACAGAAACTGTTGGGAAATGTCAAGCTATCAAACTTGAACCCGAAACAGCAGCAGGTGTTGCGGGCAAACTTGAACAATTTTGTCACCAGCGAAACGGCTTTGCGACTCGGAAAGTTTTCGCAGGATTCAGCCCAACTAGCCAGCAGCTTTCGGGAAAAAGCAGACCAAGCCTTTAGAACCTACCAAAAAGCAGAACAGCTTGGAACTGTAATTCTGATGTTTTCTCTGGCAATATCGGCCGGTATCGCAGCAATTCTTGCAGCATACACTAGCGGCGCGATCGCTCGCCCCCTAGAAGCTGCGACCCACGTCGCCCAGCAAGTTACCGAAGAGTCAAACTTCGATTTGCAAGTGCCCGTTACCACTTCAGACGAAGTGGGAATGCTGGCAGTTTCCCTCAACGAATTGATCCAAAAAGTAGCGGAATACACAGAAGATTTGCACGAAGCAAAAGTAGCAGCCGAAGCAGCAAATCGATCGAAAAGTGCATTTCTCGCCAACATGAGTCACGAACTCCGCACGCCCCTCAATGCGATCATCAACTACAGCGAAATGCTGCAAGAAGATGCTCAAGATTCCGGTTCCGAAGATTTTCTCCCCGACTTAGAAAAAATTCAAACTGCGGGCAAACATTTGCTCGACATGATCAGCGACATCCTGGATATTTCCAAAATCGAAGCAGGCCACGTCACGCTATATTTGGAAAATTTTGACGTAGCGGCAATGATTGAAGAAGTGATGACGACGGCTCAACCGCTAGTAGAGAAAAAAGGCAATTCTTTAGCATTGCAAACCAAGGGCGAACTCGGTACGATGTACGCCGACTTGCCCAAAGTGCGGCAAATTTTACTCAATTTGCTCAGCAATGCTGCTAAATTTACTGAAAAAGGCGTGATTACGATCGGCGTTGAAAGAATTAAAAATAACAGACCGAAGCCGACAAAACAAAGGAGAAATAATAACGATGAATTATTATCGGGTGTAAATTACAGTTCTCAAATTTTAGTTTTTCGAGTCAGCGATACCGGTATCGGCATGACGGACGAGCAATTGCAGCAGATATTTAAACCATTTACTCAAGCGGATGCTTCGACTACCCGCAAGTACGGAGGCACTGGTTTGGGACTGACAATCAGCCAGCGTTTGTGTCAAATTCTGGGCGGAGAGATTAGTGTGGAAAGCGAAAATGGCCGGGGTTCGACTTTTACTGTGAGTTTGCCGGAAAGGGTGGTTATGCAGGCTTGAAGTCAGTTGACAGTTGACAGTTGAGAGTTGACAGTTGCCACAAATTCAAGTTGCCCCCCAGTTGCAGGAAACACAGGTTTAGGAGACATTTTTTCAAGAAGAAAGAAGGGATGTAAAGAATAGAAGAAAGAAGGAAGAAAATGAATTAATTAGTGAGTAATCCTAACATTTTCTTCACTTCTGCTAAGGGCACAGAAGGCCGATCGGCATCTTCCTCTTTTGCCTCCCTCAAATCCATCAAATCTTCCATGTCCGCAATTAATTCTTGCAGTGCTTCAAATTCTTCGTAAGGTATGACTGCAAATTCTTTTTTGCCGTTTTTGGTAATAAACTCAGGATGTAACGCAATCATCGATATTTTCTCCAGCGGTTTAAGAGTAAGCATCTTTTCGATGTTTGACGCGGTAGATTGCTCCTATCGTTTCCGGTTGTATGGGAATGATTTAACCGCTCCAGAGCGCAGAGAACGCTCCAGAGAGCACAGACGGAGTGCGAAAAAGGGCGGAAATACCTATCTAGATATACCGGAAGCCCGATCCGCCGTCCCTCCGTACCTCCCTAGAATAACAATTGTACGGGCGATCGAGCCTTTACCCCTACAGCAATCTACCTGTTTCAACGTCAAACACTTATGACTCAAAAGCTGACAGTATCAACCTCTTTATTTATCTCAAGGCAAGTTAAAGTTGTCTCTCAAGGATAAAAGCCTCTGCCTTCTTCCTTCTTCCTTCTTCCTTCTGCCTTCTGCCTTCTGCCTTCTTCCTTCTGCCTTCTTCCTTCTTCCTTCTTCCTTCATTTCAGGGAAATAAAATATATGCAACCAAATAATCCGAACCAATTTACAGAAAAAGCCTGGGAAGCCCTCGCCCGCACTCCCGAACTCGTCAAAGGAGCTCAGCAGCAGCAGCTAGAAAGCGAACATTTGATGAAAGCTTTGCTGGAACAAGAATCCGGCCTTGCTAGCAGTTTGTTTAATAAAGCTGGAATTTCTGTCGCGAAATTGCGGGAACGTACCGATGAGTTTATCAGCCGCCAGCCAAAAATCTCTGGCAGCGGCGGTAACGTTTATCTCGGCCGTTCCCTCGATTCCTTGCTCGATCGCGCTGAAACCTATCGCAAAGATTACGGCGATGAATTTATTTCGATCGAACATTTAATCTTAGCTTACGTTAAGGACGATCGGTTTGGCAAAAATTTACTGCAAGAATTTAAACTAGATGAAGCCAAACTTAAAGATATCATCGCCCAAGTCCGGGGGAACAACAAAGTGACCGATCAAAATCCCGAAGGGAAATACGAAGCCCTGGAAAAATACGGCCGAGATTTGACAGAAGCCGCGCGTCAAGGAAAACTCGATCCGGTAATCGGACGGGATGACGAGATCCGCCGCACGATTCAAATATTGAGCCGCCGCACTAAAAATAATCCTGTATTAATCGGCGAACCGGGAGTAGGAAAAACTGCGATCGCGGAAGGACTAGCCCAACGAATTATCACCGGAGATGTGCCGCAATCTCTCAAAGACAGGCAATTAATTAGTTTAGATATGGGCGCGTTAATTGCTGGTGCCAAATTCCGGGGAGAATTTGAAGAACGCTTGAAAGCGGTACTCAAAGAAGTTACCGACAGCAACGGCAAAGTAATCTTATTTATTGATGAAATTCACACCGTTGTCGGTGCCGGCGCGACTCAAGGTTCTATGGATGCGGGTAACTTGTTGAAACCGATGTTAGCGAGGGGCGAATTGCGCTGTATCGGCGCGACAACCCTCGACGAATACCGCAAGTATCTCGAAAAAGATGCGGCCCTAGAACGCCGTTTCCAACAAGTTTATGTTGACCAACCGACAGTCGAAGATACTGTCTCGATCCTGCGCGGTTTGAAGGAACGTTACGAAGTACACCACGGGGTGAAGATTTCTGATAGCGCTTTGGTGGCTGCTGCTACTTTATCTACTCGATATATTAGCGATCGCTTTTTGCCTGACAAAGCCATTGACTTAGTGGACGAAGCGGCGGCTAAACTGAAAATGGAAATTACTTCCAAACCGGAAGAACTCGACGAAATCGATCGCCGGATTTTGCAGTTAGAAATGGAACGGCTGTCGCTGCAAAAAGAAAGCAATGCAGCTTCGATCGAGCGTTTGGACAGGCTGGAAAAAGACCTGGGCAATCTTAAGGAACGGCAAAGCGCTTTGAATGCCCAATGGCAATCAGAAAAAGGCGTCATCGGCAGCATTCAAAATATCAAGGAACAAATCGATAAAGTTAACATCGAAATCCAGCAAGCCGAACTAAAATACGACCTCAACCGCGCTGCTGAGTTGAAATACGGCAAATTAACTCAACTGCAAAAACAACTTGCAGAAGCCGAAGAAAAACTGGCAGCGACTCAAACTACGGGTCAAACTTTGCTGCGGGAAGAAGTCACGGAATCCGACATTGCCGAGATTATTTCCAAGTGGACGGGAATTCCGATTTCCAAGTTAGTTGAATCGGAGATGCAGAAACTTTTGCACTTGGAAGATGAACTGCACAAACGGGTAATCGGACAGGATGAAGCAGTGACTGCGGTTGCCGATGCTATCCAGCGATCGCGCGCGGGTTTGGCCGATCCGAACCGCCCGGTTGCTAGTTTTATATTCCTCGGTCCGACGGGCGTCGGCAAAACCGAATTAGCCAAAGCATTAGCATCTTATTTATTCGATACTGAAGAGGCGATCGTCCGTATTGATATGTCGGAATACATGGAGAAACACGCAGTTTCTCGATTGATCGGCGCGCTCCGGGATACGTCGGCTACGACGAAGGCGGACAGTTAACCGAAGCAATTCGCCGCCGTCCTTACGCCGTAATTCTATTTGATGAAATCGAGAAAGCGCACCCGGATGTCTTTAATATCATGCTGCAAATTCTCGATGACGGCCGCGTTACCGACGCTCAAGGTCACACGGTAGACTTTAAGAATGCCGTGATTATCATGACATCAAATGTTGGCTCTCAATACATCTTAGATGTAGCGGGAGATAACGAACTGATGCGCGGGAGGGTGATGGAAGCAATGCGGGGAACTTTCCGCCCGGAATTCTTGAACCGGATCGATGAAATGATTATTTTCCACGGTTTGGATAAGGGCGAACTGCGGCAAATCGTGCAGTTGCAAATTCAGCGTCTGGAACGCCGTTTGAGCGAGCGGAAAATGACATTGAAATTGTCAGAAACTGCGATTGACTTCCTAGCAGAAATCGGATACGATCCGGTGTACGGTGCGCGGCCGTTAAAGCGGGGAATTCAGCGGGAATTGGAAACGCAGGTTGCTAAGGGAATTTTGCGGGGAGATTTTGCTGACGGCGATACAATTTTTGTGGATGTCGAGAATGAAAGGTTGGCGTTTAAAAAGTTGCCGGCACAGTTGATAACTGCGAAATAAGGAAGGTTTGTAGTTGCGCTGTCTTCGCTGCAAGGCTTAATCGGCGGTTGAAAGAGACTGTTTTGGTTAAAAACAGACTGCCAAATGTATTTGAGATCGTCGCAAGCTGAGTCCTCTCGATCGTAGTTGGGGGAGGTTTTTAAAGTCTAGATCCCCCCCAGCCCCCCTTAAAAAGGGGGGAGCAAGAGTATTTAAGTGCCCGATCGTAATTATTTACACATTTCTGATTCCCTATTCCCTGTTCCCTGTTCCCTGCTCCCTTTCTCAACTGGGTAATTTATTTTACACAAGCACTTATTAAAGTCGCCGAAGGGGAGCCACTGCGATCGACGTTTCAGACAAAATCAGCAGCAGTAATCGTACCGTTCAATCCCACTACCGTTGCCAAAACTCGATCGGTTGATGCAAGTTTCAGCAATGTTCCTGTTGCAGTTCGATCGAACGCTAAATCCTGGAAAGTCAAACCATTATCCAGCGCGAATTTATCGATACCAATCTCAAAATCACTCACCGTATCCGAACCGCTACCTGAATTTAACAAAAAGCGATCGTTCCCGCCACCTCCTGTCAGAAAATCATCGCCATTTTCGCCGCTGAGAAAATCATCTCCCGCGCCACCAAGCAAAGTATCATTTCCCTTACCGCCGTACAAACTATCATTGCCTTCACCGCCGTCCAAACTATCAGCACCGCGGCCTCCAAATAGGATGTCATCGCCATCGCCACCTGTCAGCGTATCGAGTTCCCGGCCACCGTAAATGCTGTCATTTCCAGCGCCACCATCGAGGGAATCGCTAGCTTTTCTAGCACTGATAAAATCGTTACCGCTCCCACCAATTAAAGTATCGCGATCGTCAGTACCGGCAAGATTTTTATCCTCATCACCAGGATTTTCAGGAGCGGTATTGCCAACTTCAATAATATCACCTGTAACCACCGGAACAGCAGGTTGAGAAGGTACTGGATTTCCTTGAATTTTGGCAGTTAAATATTCGCCTGTATTTTCCCAAACTACGACAGCGATGGGTTTTGTGCCAGCAGCCGCTTCTTCGAGGTCGATCGAACTTTCACCTAATGCTACTTTTTGAACTTTGGCAATTTCCGAGGGAATAAACTCAGGCAAAAAGTTAGATTTAACTCGATCGGTCTTTTGATTTGCCTCAGCCATTACCTGCGCAGCTTGCGGGGTAATCTCGGAAAGTTTTTGGGTGTTGAGATTGCTATCAATTTCTTTCACCTTGGCAACAGATTGCTGGATAATACTTTCTACCTGTGCCGAATCGCTCAAATAGAGGGAACCGCCGGATTTGATTTTATTGTTAATTGCCTCGACAACAGCTTTGGTAATTGCAGTATTATCCGCTGTAGATGCACCGTCTATTAAGCTGCTGGTTTGGATAATGATATTTTGGACTTTTGTCATGGCGACTAAAGTTTCAGCAGCCCCAGGCTCATTTTTAGGTGTAGATGCGATCGGATCTAAATCTAGCAGATCGACTTCTCCAGGAATAGACAAAGCAGATTTAACTTTTGACTCCGCTTCACTCTGCGACATTCCGCCAGCCATCAAATCAGTTACCAAACTGGTTAATGGAGTAACAACTGCGGCATCAACAGGTGCAGAAAGAGTATTTTTAGAGGCAAACCCGTAGCAGTATCAGTCCCGCCAAAAGCAACTAAATTGCCTTCTTCTGGCTCGATTTGCCCATTTTTATTTTTGTCGAAACTCTCCAAGGGGATTTCAAGATTATATTTACCATTAGAGTCAGTAGTAGTTGAGGGTTCGTTTGTATCTTTAATGCCATTTTTGTTGGCATCTAAAAAGACAGTTGCACCGGAAATGTAACCGTCAATAGCTGTACCTACAGCACCTAATGTGAAATTATTGCCAATCTTGGTTAAATTGTTGAATAAGAAATTGTTTAGACCGAAGAAAGACCCCATAATTGCTACGATCGCCTTTTTTTCCTCCTCGCTTAGCATCTTTCCATCGGTTTTGACGGAAGAGTTCGCACCAGATCCGCTATTAGAGTTAGTAGTAGTCGATGGTTCGTTATCGCGATTGGTAACAGTAATATCGGCTGCATTTAAGCCGGAGTAATCGCGATCGGTGCTAATAGCAGAGTAGGTAAAAATGGTATAATTTTTATTTCCATCAGATATGCGATCGTCAATGCCAGTTACCGTTATTGTTTGCGGTTGATTCCAATTAGTAGAATTGAAGGTAACAGTTTTTGGAGAAATTATTCCCTCTGCGTCATTGCTGCTGCGCAAATCAATTTGTACGTTAGCAGTCGGTTGGCTTTGGAGTTTGATTGTGAATTTGTCTGTGCCGCCTGTTTCTGTAGTTACTAATCCCGATGTCGGATTAATAATAATCCCTGGATTTTCAGATATCGGCTTTGGCTTTGGCGTCGGTGTCGGTGTTAGTATCGTTATCCTCATCCTCGATCGCGGGTGTCGGTTTTGGCGTCGGTGTCGGCGTCGGTGTAGTATCGTTATCCTCGATCGCCACTGTCACCTCTGAAACTACAATCTGGTTATACTTAGCATCAGTGCTGGTTGCAGTGTGAGTAATGCTAGTGCTGTCCGTACCTTCCGCAACTTTATCGTCAACAGCTTTTACCGTAACGGTTTGAGCCACATTCCAATTATTGGGAGTGAAAGTCACAGGGGCGATCGACTGAATTTGATTACCTGTTGTCAGAGTGATAGTAACGGAGGCTTTTGGCTGCGAAGTTAATTTGAGATCGTAACTGGCATTTGCCCCGCCTTCTGTAGCTTTTGTTTCGATAAGACTAACAGAAACACCACCCGTATCATTGTCCTCTTTGTCACTACCATCCGCTGCACCATCGCTGTTGTTGAGAAAAACCGAAACGTTGTTAGAGTTATAGTTTGTCGTAACTAAGTCTGTTTTGCCGTCAGTATTAAAGTCGCCAACAGCAACGAGGTAGGGATTATTCCCAGCCACAAAATTGGTGGTCACACCAAAACTGCCCGTACCATTTCCCAACAAAATGGAGACACCATCGTCGTTCGTCACAGCTAAGTCTGACTTGTTATCGCCGTTAAAGTCCGCAACAGCAACGCTATTAGCAGATGCCCCCGCATTAAAGTTAGTAGGAGCCCCAAAGCTGCCTGTCCCTGTCCCTAACAAGATCGATACGCTGTCAGATCCTATGTTTGCTACAGCTAAATCTGGCTTGTTATCCGCATTGAAGTCTCCTGTTGCGAGTCCATACGGAAATTCTCCCGCATTAAATTTAGCAGGAACCCCAAAGCTGCCTGTCCCTGTCCCCAACAAGATCCATATATTGTCAGTGTCAGAATAATAGTCTGTGATAGCTAAGTCGAGCTTGCCATCAGCATTAAAGTCTTCTACAACGACAGAACGCGGAAAAGGATCTCCCCAATTCCATTTAATAGGAGCCCCAAAGCTGCCTGTACCTGTTCCCAACAGGGTCGATACATTTCCAGAATCGTGTATCGTAGCTAAATCTAGCTTACCGTCGCTGTTAAAGTCACCCACACCAATAGAATAGCCACGATCTGACTTTCCATCATCTTGTCCCGTATCAAAGCTCTTGGGAGCGCCAAAGCTACCTGTGCCATTTCCCAACAGGATGGCTACCTGGCCCTTTTCTTCGCTAATCCACATTGAAGCTATGTCGATGTTGCCGTCGCTGTTAAAGTCCCCTAATGCCAAAGATATGGGAGAAACGCCGATATTAAAATTGGTGGCAGTGCCAAAGCTGCCTGTACCTGTCCCCAACAGGATGGAGATGTTCTCAGATCCGTTATTGGATGTGGCGATATCTGGCTTACCATCTTTGTTAAAGTCTCCTACAACAACGGAATTGGGGTTTGTGCCGACAGGGAAGTTGGTTGCGGTATTGAAGAGAGACATGATTAATTTACCTATTAATTGACAGCAGTAATTTTTGATGTTTGGAGTTGCGAAGTCGAACCTGCAATGGTTGATTCGGCAACGTATTCTCTAGTTCAAAGTGGTAAGGGATATAATTAAACGAACTTCTGAAAAAGTCAATTCATAAAGTTCATAACTTAAGTTCATAAAAGTCATATTTGTAAAAAAATATTACGATATATAGCGATCGCAAATGATTTGTAAATTTCTTACTCCCTCGCCCTTAGTAAGGGGAGGGTTGGGGTGGGGTAAAAACTTTACAAATGATTTAGGACTGCTATATAGATAAATTTGACAGTTTATAGCTTTGCCTGTCTGCTGCCAAATCTCTTTTAGATCGTCGCAATCTCAGTCCTCTTCCAGAGGACTTAAGCTATGAGACGGGGGTTTGCAACCCCCGGCGGACTGTGGAACCCACCCACAATCTTTCACCTGCAATAGTTTTTGCCATCCCCTCCGCTTC
>JAAUPF010000190.1 GCA_012034575.1 Richelia sp. CSU_2_1
GCCGAACTTTCCGAAATTGCAGACAAATCGGTAAGTTCGATCGAACTTAAATCTCCGACTGTTTCCGCAACGGGCAAATTTGGAGAATTGTCGGATTTGAAAACATCGTTTTTTGCCGAACTTTCCGAAATTTTCCCCAGCAAATCTCCGACTGTTTCGGCTGCGGGCAAATTTGGACGATCGCCCGCTTCCGGAATTATAAACCGATCCTCGATCGCCGACAAATAATCAACAGCTTTGGCAAACTCCAACTTAGGGAAAAAAGGCGACAATTTCCAACGCTTAGCAACTTCCAGCATATCGCGAGTAGGGCCGCCTCCGTGGTCGCCAACTCCCGGCAACCAAAAAGCAGCTTGCAAGCCAGTTTTTACTTGCCAATCAAAAACATAACTTGCCACCTTCACCGATTCTATACCTTCCCCGATCGGAGCCGACATGATGCTAAAAATTCGCGAACCGTCCAAACCTTCCCACAAAAAAGCATCGTAAGGAAACTCAGTTGTATCGTTCCATCTCAACTTTTGCGTCACAAAACGATCGACCCCACCTTGCCGCAAAATCTGAGGTAATTGCCACCCAAAACCAAAAGTATCCGGCAACCAAGCCACCCGCATCAATTCCCCAAACTTTTCCTTTGCATAAAGCTGACCGAAAACAACTTGCCGCACCATAGACTCCCCGGAAATTAAATTTAAATCCGGTTCCACCCACATCCCGCCCACAACCTCCCAGCGACCGGCAGCCACCTGTTTTTTAATTGCTGCAAATAAGTCCGGTCGGTGTTCTTCAATCCAAGCATAAAGTGCCGGAGTTGAATGGCAAAAAATCAACTCGGGAAACTCCGATTGCAATTGCAATACCGACTCAAAAGTCCGCTGGGCTGCTTCCCAAGTTTCCGCTACCGGCCACAGCCAAGCTAAATCTAAATGAGCGTGACCGAGCAAATAGATTTTACCCATATATATAGATGCTCGATCGCCAACTTCTCCTATATATATAGATGTAGGATTGCCATTATCACCAACCTCAAAAACCCCCTCTCTTCTTCCTCCCTCTGCGTCCTCTGCGTTCTCTGCGGTTCCCCCATCAAAATCCCCGCAAAATTCCCGCAAATATCCTAACAAACGCCGCCGCAAAACAGACAGCGATCGATCGAACTTTTCCCGATCCGGCAAAGCCGACCAATCAATTAACTCTACTGCCAAATCGATCGCAGATTTGAGCTTTTCCCCCTTGACAGCCAGCGAGCGAGCGGCTACTATTTCAGTGGAGAGGTATTGGGAATTTAACATTCGCCAATTGCGAACTAGACAATTTTGGAGAAAATTTTGCAAAATCTCCAATTCATCAGCCACAAAACCCGGATCGAAACAAGCAGGATCTGCCGCTTCGTACAAACAAACAGACCGCACCAAAGCACCTGCATCGTGACCCGGACTTACCAAGCGCAAAACTACTAAAAATTCATCTCCCGGATTTGCGGAAGAACTGAGCAAAACTCGATCGCGACAATCAAACAAATCCCCCCGCCCCACCAACTCGCCGTTAACAAAAATTTGCGCGTCTTGGGCCCACCAAGTCAAGCCCAGCAGCAAGCGCAAACCAACTACAGGATAGCCGTGTAAATTATTAGGAATTATAAATTGCTGTCCCAAATGCAAAACTTGCTTTCCCGCAGGCCAAGCAATATGTTTTTTTTCGTTAAGTTTGGCAACAGGCCAGTTACAAATATTTACCGAAGGCACGGCCGAGTCAGCATCGCAGTACCTCCAACCGGATTGAACTTCTAGTTGGCAGAAGTGGCGCAATTTCCCGATTGTTTCGGAAAGACGATCGTTTGGAGGTGGCACAGAAGCGCTCATAGTTAGCTAAAATAGAATTTGCGCGAGGAATGAGGGATGCGAGCGAATCGCACAAAACGGGAAAATATCGAGATGCGAAAACATCAATGCTAAAACATAGATACTAAAAACTAGACGATCGAACCTAGATGCCAAAACATCGAGGTTTCAGAGTTTGAAACCCAGATCGATCGCCCTTTTCGATTGTAAGGCAAAATTCAACAATTCCGGCGCGCAGAGCGATCGGCTCCCGCGATCGAATCTCAAATCTCCGTTCAACAATTAAGTCCAATAACTAAACTCAATAACTAAAGTTATGTCTAACGGTTACTCCGGTCCTTATCAAAGCCGATTATTAAACTTTATATCCAAACAGTCCCGTCAAGTTGCTGACACGTGCGATCGAACTTGGCGCGAAGTTAAATTAGCCAGCCTCAATGCAGTGCAAATTCTGCTTTATCCAGCTTACCTGCTGGTGCAGGGTTCGCGGATGTTGAGCCGGCAATTGCGGGAATCCAAGCAGCAAATAGATTTGCCGGAATTGCAGGAAGTTGCCAGCGATCGGGAAAACTTGCCGGCAAATTTGCTAGAGTTGGAAGTGGGTGCCGACAGCCCGATCGCGGGAATTTTGAACTTAGCCCAAAACCTGCTTTTGCCCGAGCAAACACTGGCAATTTCCGAAGCAATTTCTCACAGCATTTCCTTCGCGATCGAACCTTCAAAAAAGGTTGTAACTCCTTCGGCGCAAGCAATGCAATTGAGCGAAAGTATCGAAATAGCTCAAACAATCCAATCTCAAACAATCCAACCTCAAACAATCCCTGTTTGGGGGAGTCAAATTGCTCCAACAAAAACTAGCAATTCCACCATCTCCACCAAACCTCAAGTGCGAGGAATCGCAACTTTTTTGCACGATCGAAATTTAGTATTGGTGGGAAACGAAAATCAAGTTTTAGATGTTTTAACTCCCGAACAGCAGCAACTGCTGTCGGGAAGAATCGTTTGGGAAGTTGCCAACTCCGGAACTCAGCGGCGGGAAATTGCCCAAAAAGAATTAGAATTTAATCTGGGTGTGGAGTCGGCAGCGGTGCAAGCTAAATTGCCACCACTCAAACGTTTTTGGGAGTTAATGGCTTGGGTGCAAACAAGTCCGATCGCGCTGAAAAGAAATCAGTTTGGAGAATCAATTCTGGCTGTCAAACAAGCAGTGGAAAAAGCTGTTAGTGCTGGCAACAACCGCAATCTAAGCTTAACTCAAAAGCATCTGGTTGCAGCAAGCGCGATCGCCCCCAATTTTGCAGAATTAAGTGCAAATACAAACAACAAGTTCGATCGCACGATCGATACTCCTGCCTTTGTTACTTTACTCGATCGCGCCGCCACCAACCTCGAAACTTTCAGCTTACCTGCAGTATCAAAAAATACCGCAGGATTGACAGCAGCGGAGTCCGGCGATCTGTCAACCCTCAGTCCGTCAGCCAAGGAAATCTTAGAAAACTACGCCCGACGCATCGAAAACACGATCTGGTCCTCAGTAGACTACCTCCTCGGCAAAGAAACCGCAGCCAGTGACAATACAGAAAAAGCAGTAGCAATTAAGTATTATTTAGAACAAGAAGCTCTCAAAAATGCGGAGGAAACAGAGAAAGCGGGCGATCGACCTTGGCTGAAGTGGCAAGACTTATTTGGAGAACCCGCACCTGCGCCGACCGCAGCCGGAAGTACCGCTGCCTTAGAAACACCTGCCATATCACAAAATAGTCCAGAAGTCAAGCCAAAAATCGAAAAAATAGCAACACTGCCAGAAGGGCGATCGGCATCAATTACCCCATTACCCTACCCAGCAGCCATTCAAACCCTGCTCGCGCAGCTAAAACAGAGCTTGCTTACCACAAAAGTGCCAAAAAATCAACCCCAAAAAACAGCAAAACTAACAATGGCGCAACAGCAAGGTGCCGTCTCCTCAGAAAACCGAGAGGGAGAGGGAGAGATAGTTTCTGCGATCGATCGCGGGCGGTCCGAACCCGCAGGACGCCCGAAAGCAGCCCCCAAACCAGCAGCAAAAATCCAACAGCAAAAACCGACAGGGCGCGCGATCGCAGCCAAGCCAGCAACAATAATATCAGTAGCAGAAGCCAAAACCGATCGAGAAACAGAGTGGCTGGAAACCAAAGCAGAATCGATGGGATATGTCAAGCACCCGCTAGAACAAGCTTTAGAATGGCTCGATCGAATCATGGTACAACTAGAAAAAATAGCCGAGCAAATCTGGAAATGGGCAAAAACCCACTGGCTAAAAGCCCCCAGCAGCAAAGATTGAAAAGCAGCTTGAATCCCATTATTGTCGTCAAAAATACGAAACTTTGGCATATGATAAGTAAGTTGCCGCAACAGTTGCAGCAAACAAACCCAGTTCGATCGCATACTTGGAGAATCCTGCAGTGCTGACCCTCAAAATCGTAGTTAATATAGTTGTCTTATTTTTCGTGTCCCTGTTCGTATTCGGATTTTTGTCCAACGACCCGGCCCGCAACCCCAACCGTCGAGACATGGAATAAGCAAGCAAATTTGCTCGCACAGCCAGGGCTGCGGCGACGCAGCCCTGAAAACAGTGGCGACAGTTAAGCAAAAGCCGGCCGGATTTAGAATCAAGCGTTAAAAAATATTTCCCTATCAACTTAAAAAACTTGACCTCGCCAGCCAGCGAGGTTATCTTGTGTCGTGGTTAAAAATGCTCCTGCCTTCTGCCTTCGGCTATAATTCCGATGCTGCCGAAAATGAGATCGACCAAACTTCGATCGAGTCCGAGCGAGCTAAAAACTATTATCTGCCACAGACTGGCATTATCCTATAAATGCAATGAATTCGATCGAGCCATTAAAAACCTTGAATGCTGAAACTCAAACAATAGAGTCAATCTTCCTAGTTTCTTCTGGCAACTGACAACAGCCTGCTGTCAACTGTCAACTGTCAACTGTCAACTGTCAACTGTCAACTATGTCCTATCCGGTACCGCCGCCCGAACCCTCTGCCATCATCTACATCACCAAACCCCAAAAAGTCACCCTCGCAGCAATAGCAGCGAGTGAAGACAGCAGTAAATCCGCAGCGATACCGGAAGCATCCCCAGCTATCCTCGCCTCAGAACCAGCAAGTGAAGACAGCAGTAAATCCGCAACTATACCGGAAGCATCCCCAAATACCACCGAACCCGCAACAAATGAAGGTAGCAGCAACTCCGCAGCGATACCGGAACCGCCCCCAGCCGCCATCGAATCAGAATCCACCGCCGAACTCCTCGGCCCGCCAGTAGAAACAGGTCAACCTCCAGAAATCGCCGACCCCCTAGCAGCAATAGCAAGCGGTACCGCAAAACTCGGATTTCAAAACCCCACAGCAGCCAGGGAACCCGCAAACCGGGAAACTGTGCCAGATTCGGCTTTTACCACCTATTACCTGCCTCCTGCCGGCAGTCGCAACGCCGCGCAAGTACCGGAAAACATCGCGCAGCAGCAGGAAAATAGCAATCGGGCGCAGAACCAGCAGCCAGAAAATAAACCCTCCGAACCCGTAGAAATTCCCGTTCCCGAACAAACGCCCGAACCAGCCCCCTCAGAACAGCAACAGTTAGAAATTCCGACTCCCGCAACCCCTCCAACGCCCCAGCCCAAACCAGCCCCAGTACCCGGACAGCGGACGCCTCCGGGACAGCGGACAGTACCCTTGCCCGTGACGCCAGGAGATACGATCGAAATTAAAGCCGACAGTCAGGAATTTGACGACAAACAGCAAATTGTAACGGCAATTGGTAGGGTAATCGTTAGGTTCCGACAAGCAGTCATTGATGCCGATCGGGCAGTTGTTAATTTAATTACCCGTCAAGTGGTAGCATCGGGCAACGTCTCCTATACCCGCGGACAGCAAGTAGTGCGCGGCCAGCGGATGGAATTCAACCTCGGACTCAATGCCGGTACCGTCGAACAAGCAAGCGGCGAACTGTTTTTGCCCGCAGCCGGCAGCGATTTAACACCCACCCTGCCGACAGATATCAGCGCTGGCACTATATTAGAACAGCCTTTGAGCGATCGAATTACCAGCCAGCAGCCGGTGCGCGGAGTGAGATCCCCCGGCGCAGCGACAATTACCATCGGCGGCGGCGGGCAGTTAACTGCCCCCCAAGTCACCGGGGCCGTCAACCGGGTTCGCTTTGAAGCAGACAAGTTGGAACTGCTGCCGGACGGTACGAGGGTAGCAACTAATATTAGAATTACTAACGACCCGTTTTCCCCGCCGGAACTGGAATACAGGGCCAGGAGGGCGACGATTAGAAGGATTTCTCCCACGGCTGAGGAATTAGTGACGACTCAACCTCGGTTGGTGTTCGACAACCGCGTGAAAATACCCGTGTATCCCCGCAGGCAAGTGTTTGACAGCCAGCAGCGCAGCGGCCCGTGTTTGACTTTTGGGTACGATGGGGGCGACCGGGGCGGTTTGTTTGCTGAGTGTCCTTTGGAGGTGATTCCTAGAGGGCCGGTGCGCCTGACTTTAATTCCCCAATTTTACATTCAACGGACGATCGAACAAAATGGTGGCAATCCGTTCTCGCCGGATAATTTCGGACTCAAAGCGAAGCTGAGGGCTACTTTGGGACCGCAAACCAGGCTGGACGGGTCGGCAATATTTCTCAATTTTGATAATTTTCCCAACCTGGCCGAACGGGATTTTCGGGGGAATTTGCGCCTGCGACAGGCGATCGGCACTCACACTCTGGCGGGAGAATATAGTTATCGCGATCGCCTGTTTAACGGTTCTCTGGGCTTCCAAACCGTCCACAGCAGCCTGGGGGCAGTCCTAACTTCTCCGGTAATTCCCCTCGGGCGATCGGGTATCAACCTCAGCTACCAAACAGGTTATCAATTTATCAATGCTGACACCGATCGGCCGGATTTGCTCGATCCGATCCGGGAAAACAACCGAATTGATGTCGGCCGTTTCCAAGCCAGCTTCGCCTTGAGTCGCGGTTTTAACCTGTGGCAGGGAAGACCTTTGCCCCGCACGCCGACGCAGGGTTTGAGGTACACTCGGACGCCGGTGGTGCCGTTCTTGCAACTGGCTTTGGGGGTGCGGGGTGTTGGCAGTTATTACAGCAGCGGCGACAGCCAAAATTCGATCGCGGGCAGTGTCGGCATTCAAGGGCAATTCGGGCATTTCTCCCGCCCGTACCTCGATTACACTGGATTTAACGTGACTTACACTCAGGTGGCGCGGGACGGTTTGTCACCGTTTTTGTTCGATCGTTTGGTAGATTTGAGGGTCTTGTCTTTTGGCCTGGTCCAGCAAATTTATGGAGGGTTTAGGGTCGGGTTTCAAACTGCTGTTAATTTAGAAAGTGGAGATACTATCAGTACGAATTACACTTTAGAATACAGTCGTCGCAGTTATGCGATTATTTTGCGTTTTAATCCCGAACGTCAAGTGGGCAGCCTGACTTTTAGAATTAGCGATTTCAACTGGAACGGCACGCCGGAACCTTTTTCTGGGGACGTGCGAACTGTAGAAGGAGGCGTGCGTTTATCGGATTGATTAAATGGGTAATTAACAATTGACAATTGACCGCTCTATGGATTGACAATTGACAACTGTTAACTGTCAAATCTTAAATCTCAATTCTCAATTTTTAACTGTCAACTGTCAACTGTCAACTGTCAACTAAAATCCTATGGTTGGTATATCTGCAGAAACAGCGGCTTTGCTGGTGCACTACGGTTTTGACCTAGGTGGTGCTAAAGCAGAGAAATTGGCGGGCCAATGGCTGACCCAGTATCCCGGCCCTTGGCTGCGTTTAGCAACGGTCGAAGCGCTTTATCAAGGGCGCTACAAAGCTGTTTCTGTCGGACACTTGCTGGAAATGTGGCAGCGATTGGGTCAACCTTTATATCATTTTAACGGTGAGTTTGAGCGCTTGGTTTGCAGCAATTTACCTCAAGATTTGAGGGTGGAAAATGATGCTAAATCGGTGCCGGAAGAAATATATTTACCGAGCGATATTCCCGATGTAACCGACCTAGATTTATCTCCACCACCTGACACAGAACCAGAGATCCCTCAAGACACAGAAATCTCAAATATAGTTGAGGAAATCCCAGAAGTGCCTGCGGTCGATCGCACTGGAGAGAGTATAACTGGAGAGAGTACAGAAGTAGTCGTTTATCAAGAAGATTTAGCAGCAACGGAATTAGCAGACAGCGCAGAAGCAGCAGAGAAACTAACCCCGCCGCCTACACAATCAGTTCCAATAGTCAAACATACTGACTTTCACTCTAAATTAACAGCTCTTGCCAAATCAGGTCAAAGAAAGAAGGGAGAAAGAAGAAAAAAATCGGGGATTTGAACGGTGCGGTAAAGTAGTCGGTAATTGGTAATTGGTAATTGGTAATTGGTAATCGGTAATTGGTAATTGGTAATTGGTAATAGATACCTGTCAACTATCAACTGTCAACTATCAACTCTCAACTCTCAACTCTCAACTGTCAACTATTTTTAGCACTTACTCCCATGCGAATTTCCGAACAAAAAGAAGCCTGTTCGTTACCGTTAGCTTGCTTGACAACGCTGGTACGCAGGCGCAAATTCGGCATGAGATACCAGAGGCGTTCTTCGGCGTGGAGGGTGTCAGATTCCGTAATCAGCGTCAGTACGTCATCCGGGCCCATCACGTAACGGCCGTTACCTTTGCTTTGCAACACTTTACCTTCATTGGGGTTGTCGGGGTTGGGGACGATCGCTAAGATTGTAGAACCGATTTGTTTGGGTGCAGAGCGATCGGGAGTGCCATCCCAAGAAACTCGAACGGCTGTTAATTTAGCAGAAGTAGGGTCGATCGAGTGCTGCTGGCAAAGTTTAGCGACGGCGGCATCTGTGGCGGGCAGTATTTCTATTTTTAGATCGGATTTGCCTGCCTGCAATTCCCCGGAACTGAGATTGTGTACGGTGCGCTGGGAAAACCATTTGCCTGCACTCAACTCGAAAAACTCGATCGCATCCATGAATTTTGTCTTTTAACTCAATACTTTGCTCTTCTCTGTATTTTAAATGAACCGGGTGCGCCTGTGAGCCCGTAAATTTTTGTTATAAAGTTTTGTTATAAAGTTTTGTTATAAAGTTTTGCTATATAAAATTTTGTCTGGCAAAAACAGCGCGGGTCAAAATTCAAATGTAACTGCTCGACGAGCGAGCTGTCAACAACGGTCAAATCCAAAATAGGGTGCCTGTAGCAACCCGCCCTTAAATATGTCATGCTAAGGAAACAGAAAAAAATAATCTGGACGATTGTTCAGCGAGGGTGCAGCTAGCGATCGCGTACATTTGGGAAAGACATCCGCAAAACTATGAGCGAGTTTACACAAGGTTTAGATAAAATGCTGCCGGCAGAACAAACGCACTGTTTAGAAATCCTGCCCAGCCAGCTAGCAGCAACTTCCGATGTAGAAAGACTATACAGCCTGCTAATAGATTACAATTTTATTGAATCGAAACTAGCTGCGGCGGGGGTACAAAAACTGATAGAAGATTACGATTTAGCGACTAACAGCGAAGTTTTAGCCTGCGATGGCAAAGCAGACACACTCAAATTAATCCAAGAAACAATCCGGCTTTCCGCCCACATTTTAGCCAAAGACAAAACCCAACTAGCAGCCCAACTAATAGCCCGCTTGATGTGCTTTCAAACCCCAGAAATCAAAGCACTGATAGCACAAGCCCAGCACCAAAAAACGCGCTGGCTCAGACCGCTAACGCCCAGCTTTACCCCTCCCGGAGGCAAGCTGCTGCGCACCCTTACCGGACATACAGATTGGGTGCAAGCTGTAGCGATAACCCCCGATGGCAAGCGAGCAATTTCTGCATCTTCAGACCACACTCTTAAAGTTTGGCAGTTAGAAACCGGCGAAGAAATTTGTACTCTCAAAGGTCATCTTACCTACGTTAATGCAGTCGCCGTCACCCCCGACGGCACAAAAGTAATTTCCGGTTCTTGGGATAATACAATAAAAATTTGGAATTTAGCAACAGGAACAGAAATATTTACCTTTGCAGGCGACACTTTTGCGGTAGAAGCAGTAACAGTAACCCCCGACGGCAAGCGAGTAATTTCCGGTTCCTGGGACGGTAGCATAAAAGTGTGGGATTTGCAAACGGGAGCAATAATTTTTAATCTCAAAAACCATACCAGTTTCGTACAATCAGTAGCAGTAACTCCCGACAGCAAGCGGTTGATTTCCGGTTCCGGTGACAACAGCATTAAAGTCTGGAATTTAGAAACGGGAAAAGAACTTTTCACCCTCACAGGTCATCAGGATTGGGTAAAAGCAGTAGCAGTCACTCCCGACGGCGAAAAAATTATTTCTGGCAGTTACGACGGAACGATTAAAGTTTGGAGTATAGCAGGCAGAGAAAAACTTTTTACCTTAGGAATTCACAGCAGTTTCGTCCAAGCAGTAGCGGTTACTCCCGACGGCAAGCGGGTAATTTCCGCTGCCGGGGATAAAACGCTAAAAGTTTGGAATTTAGAGACAAAAATCGAACTTTTTACGTTTACCAATCATATCGCGCCGGTGAATGCTGTCGCTGTGACGCCGGACGGCAAACAGATAATTTCTGGTTCGTCGGACAAAACCATCAAAGTTTGGCATTTGGAAACAGGAAAAGAAGATTTATCGATGGCAGGTCACGGCGACTGGGTAAATGCTGTGGCAATAACTGCAGACGGTACAAAAGCAATTTCCGGTTCGGGAGACTACAGCATTAAAGTTTGGAATCTGGCAACAGGCGAGGAACAGTTCGCGATTCGCGGTCATGAAGATTGGGTAAAAACCATTGCCCTGACAGCCGACAGCCAGCGCATAATTTCCGGTTCCGGCGACAAAACAGTCAAAGTTTGGCATCTGGAAACAGGAGAGGAAATTTTTACTTTTAAAGGTCACGAAGATTGGGTAAATTCTGTTGCTGTGACGCCTGACGGCAAGATGGCGATTTCCGGTTCCGGCGACAAAACTATTAAAGTTTGGAGTTTGGAAACGGGAGAGGAACTTTTGACGTTTTCAGGTCACGCTGACGGGATCAAATCGGTGGCACTTACGCCCGACGGCAAGCGATTAATTTCAGCTTCGGGGGACAAAACTCTGAAAGTTTGGAGTTTGGGAACGGAACAGAATATGTTTGCCAGTCTCTGGAATTCACTCACCAAAAATTTGCTGTTTACTCTCAAGGGACATCAGAGTTTTATCAATGCTGTGGCGGTGACAGCGGACGGTAAATGGGCGATTTCTGGCGGGCGGGAAACAACTTTGAAAGTTTGGAATTTGGCAAGTAGAAAAGAAGCTTTTACATTGGCGGGTCATGCTGATGCGGTAACAGCTTTAGCAACGGCTGGAACGATAGCGGTTTCGGTTTCTGATGACAATACGCTGAAAGTTTGGGATTTGTTAAGTCGCGAAGTCGTTGCTAGTTTTAGGGGAGATAGCGCGCTGAAAGCCTGTGCAATTGCACCCGATGGGGTGACTATTGTGGCGGCGGAAGCATCGGGGTTGGTGCATTTTTTGAGGTTGGAAGAGGGGAAATAGTTAGTTGAGAGTTGACAGTTGACAGTTGACAGTTGATGAAATTATCTGCGTTTATCTGCGTTTATCCGCCTTTATCTGCGGTTGCAAGTTGACAGTTGAGAGTTGACAGTTGACAGTTGACAGTTGACAGTTGACAGTTGACAGTTGACAGTTGAGAGTTGACAGTTGAGAGTTGAAAGTTGAGAGTTGAGAGTTGAGAGTTGACAGCAGTCATTAGTCAGCAGTCATTAGTTATTAGTTATTGTGTCGATCGCCCTTTTGCTAAAGCTTATTTGCTAAAGTTTAAAAGTGCGATCGATAAATTAAATTGCAATAAAATCGATCGCGCCCAGACTGTTTGGTGTCAGAGTAAAAGTCGCGCTAATTGTATTGGTGGGACGGTGATTCAAGATACCCAAGACTCGGTTAGTTGACCGGACTCGCAATACCAGAGACTCGTTAGAAACGTCGCTTAAATTGGAACCCCAAGGCGCAAACTGAGAACGCAAAACAGCGCGATCGATCCGTGCCGCACCGACAGTCAGAATATCCAAATCTGCAAAAGATAAGCCACCGCCAAGAGCAATTTTGTCCTCTCCGGGAATGAAATCTCGCAAGTAATCGAACGAGTCAGTGACAGTCTCATCTCGCAGTACCAGGGTGTCATTGCCAAAGCCGCCAATCAAAACATCAAAGCCCAAATCTCCAGAGAGAAAATCTGCACCTACCAGCCCGGAGAGAACATCGCTATCCCGCCCGCCGAAAATGCGATCGTTCCCCGCATTTCCTACCAACACATCCGCGCCCAAATTACCAAAGAGTAAATCATTATCCTCTTGACCGTCCAAGGCATCATTATCGCGGCCACCGTAAAGCGAGTCATTTCCAAGGCCACCATTCAAAGAATCTTCGCCGGTGTTGCCGAAAAGTTCGTCATTTCCACCGTATCCGTTAATGCGATCGTTGCCCCCAAAACCCAAGATGCGGCGATTATCATTGGGGGTGTCATTAATCAAATCGTTTTCTTCAGTACCTTGGGCGTTTGGATTTCGAGAAAGATCGATGAAAGCCATTTAGTGTTCGAGAAAGCTTGAGATTTTACACAACTTGTACAATCTATGAAAATATTTCCTCGATGTCAAGAATCAAATAGCTTTGCTTTTAACCTGGGGAACTTTATCCCTAAACCCAAACGCCAATAGTTACTTGACATACTCCCCGGCGTGAACGCGCGGGGATTCTTGACACTTCATCGAGATGCGCCACAAGTGGTCTTACCTTCTCTGGAGTGTCCGTTTAGAGTCGTGGCAATGCCCTATCCCGACTTGATTTATATTTCTAGCCGCGTTCAAATCTCTGTCTTGATGCGTACCGCAGTTTAAGCAAATTAATTCTCGAATTGAAAGGTCTAATTTACCCCATTTAAACCCGCAGTCCGCACACACTTGACTGGTTGGCTCCCATCGACTAATTACCCTGAATTCTCTACTCAACTTCTCAGATTTAGCTTCACACAAAACTCGGAATTCATACCATCCCTGCTGACTAATTGCTCTTGAAAGTTTGCGGTTTTTGAGCATTCCCGACACGTTCAAATCTTCCAAAACAATTACTTGATTTTCGTTAACTATTTTGGTTGATAGTTTCTGCAGAAAGTCTTTACGGGTATCAGCAATTTGGTTGTGCAACTTGGCAATCTGAATGCGAGTTTTATTCCTACGTTTTGAGTCTTTGGGTTGCCTTGCTAGTTTGCGTTGCAATCTGCGAATTTTGCGGTCTAACTTTTTGTAGCTAGGACTTTGGGCTGTTTCCCCATTACTCATTACCGCAAAAGTTTTGATTCCCAGATCTATGCCGATACTTTGGTTCTTGGCATCAACTCGATCGGGTTCAATTTCTACGACAAAACTGAGGAAATAGCGGTTTGCGCAGTCTTTGATTACCGTGACTGAACTTGGCTCTGATGGTAGCGTTCTCGACCAAATCGGATTGACAACTCCTATTTTGGCTAAATAGACACCGCCATCTTCCTTCATGGAAAAACCACGAAGAGTCAGCCTTGCTGATTGGCTGTTAGTTTTTTTCTTGAATTTAGGATATCCAACTTTGCGCCCTTTTCTCGAACCCTTACAGGAGTCGAAAAAGTTCTTGAAAGCTGTTTCCAGATCGGCTACTGACTGTTGCAATGGAACTACCGATACTTCGCTCAACCATGCTCTTTC
>JAAUPF010000029.1 GCA_012034575.1 Richelia sp. CSU_2_1
GGGAGAGGGGGAGAGGGGGAGAGGGGGAAAATTGCCAATTCCCAATTACCGATGTCAACTCTCAACTCCCAACTCTCAACTCTCAACTCTCTTTCAACTCAAAACTCAAAACTCAAAACTCCTAACAGGGGTCTTGCCTGTGTTAGATTGAGCGTAACTATTTTGCACTATTTTCTCCCGGCGCGACAGACAAATGGTTATTACAAAACGAGGGCTTGTTCTAAGTGCGGCGGCAGTGGTACTCACTGCTGTAACTCTTGCTAACACTGGGTGCAGTTCTAAATCTCTGGCTTCTTTTAGGGAAAGTCCTAAAGAGTTGGTTGATGAAGTGTGGCAAATTATTGACAAAAGTTATGTTGATGGTACTTTTAACCAGGTTGACTGGAAAGCAGTACGGAATGATTTTTTAAACCGGACTTATACTAGCGACGAACAAGCTTATGAAGCAATCCGAGAAATGCTGAAGAAGCTTGACGATCCTTACACGCGGTTTATGGACCCGGAAGAGTTCAAAAATATGCAGGTGGAAACTTCTGGGGAACTGACGGGTGTGGGAATTCAGTTGTCTCAAGATGAGGAAACTAAAAAGCTGGTGGTGATCGCTCCGATCGATGATTCTCCGGCTTTTAATGCGGGAATTCAAGCGAAAGATATCATTACTAAAATTGATGGCAAAAGTACCGATGGTATGGATACGAATCAAGCGGTAAGTTTGATTCGAGGACAGGTAAATACTGAGGTGACTCTGACGATTTTGCGCGGCAATAAAGAGTTAGAATTTAAGATCAAACGGGCGAAAATAGAAATTCACCCGGTACGGCATTCGGTGCAAAAAAGTCCGATCGGAGAAATCGGCTACATTCGATTGAATCAGTTTAGTGCGAATGCTGCTTCGGAAATGCGATCGGCAATTAAGGATTTGGAATCAAAAAATGTCAACGGCTACATTTTAGATTTGCGTTCCAATCCGGGGGGTTTGTTGTTTGGCAGTATTGAAATTGCTCGGATGTGGCTGAAAGAAGGTACGATCGTCTCGACGGTCGATCGCGTGGGTGAAGCCGACAGGCAAAGTGCCAATCAAAAAGCTTTGACTGACAAACCGTTAGTTGTGTTGGTAGATGGTGCTTCTGCAAGCGCTAGCGAGATTCTTTCCGGGGCTTTGCAAGACAACAAGCGCGCGGTTTTGGTGGGAACTAAAACGTTCGGTAAAGGTTTGGTTCAGTCTGTACGCGGTGTAGGAAACGGTGCCGGTTTGGCGGTGACAATTGCTAAGTATTTCACTCCCAACGGTACTGATATCAATCACGCGGGAATCGAACCGGATATTAAGGTCGAACTCAGCGATGCTCAAAAGCAGGAATTGAGGCGCGATCGAGATAAAATCGGTACGGCCGCAGACCCCCAGTACGCAAAAGCTATGGAGATTTTGGCGAAGAAAGTTGCGGGTCAAACAGTGGATAATAAAGCGCAATCGAAACCGAATGCGGCACCTGCAAAACCGAGTCCGAGTCCGGCTAAATCTAAGTAAACAGTCGATCGTTGACAGTCGATCGTTGTCACGCTTGAAGAAGGAAGAAGAAATGATATTCGCTGGTTCCCAGGCTATGCCTGGGAACTTATTTTTGCGCATCAAATGGCAAATTACTGATATTATATTAAGTCATTTCGTAATTTCTGTAGGGGCGGGTTCGCCAACAATATTTAATTCCTAACAACAATCTTGGTAAACCCGCCCCCACCACACCAATAATCGTGTGGGCGTGAGTTTTTGAGACATAGATTATTGACAAAGATTATTCATAAACCCGTCCGTACAAGACCGATCGAATTGCGAATTAACAATAGGATTCGGTAATTTTGCTGAGAATTAGACGATTTTGATTACCACCTCGCGATCCGCATTCGATCGCGAATAAGAACGATCGCGAAAATTTATACTTTCCTGCTAAAAACTATGAATATAATTGAGGAATATAACCTTAATTTCTCCTCAAAGTCGTCGCATTTAAGGCAATCAGGCAGACATGAACGAATCTATTGTTGCACTACCAGGTTATCGAATTCTCGAACAAATCTATGCAGGTACTCGTACTATAGTTTACCGGGGAGTTCGAGAGTCAGATTCCCAAAATGTTGTTGTTAAACTGCTGCGCAACGAGTATCCCAGTTTCAGCGAATTAGTTCTATTCCGCAATCAGTACGCGATCGCCAAAAACCTCGATTTACCGGGAATTGTTCGCCCTTTGTCCCTGGAAGCACACCGCAACGGTTACGCTTTGGTAATGCCAGATTTTGGCGGCATTTCCCTCCAAGAATATCTTGCTGCTAAAACAGGCAGTCGATCGCGCTTGTCCGTAAATCCCGCAAGCAACAACTCCGTAGAATTGCCGCTGACAAATTGCTGCTTATCTCTAGCTGAGTTTTTCCCCATCTCCTTGCAAATTGTTTCTATCCTCGAAGGATTGATTCGCGATCGCGTGATTCACAAAGATATCAAACCTGCAAATATTTTAATCGAACCCGATACCAAAGAAGTTAAATTAATCGATTTCAGCATTGCTTCTTTACTACCGAGAGAAACTCAAACGATCGCCACTCCTAATGTTTTAGAAGGAACTCTCGCTTATTTATCTCCAGAACAAACGGGACGAATGAATCGGGGGATAGATTATCGCAGCGATTTCTATGCTTTAGGTGTTACTTTCTTTGAATTGCTGACAGGAAAGCTACCTTTTCAGTCTGCCGATGCGCTGGAGTTGGTTCACTCTCATATTGCCGAAAAACCGCCTGTCGCTAGCAGCGTCAACCCCGATATTCCTCCTGTTTTGTCAGCAATTATCGGTAAATTGATGGCGAAGAATGCCGAAGATCGCTATCAAAGTGCTTTGGGATTGAAATGGGATTTAGAAACTTGCTGGAATCAATGGCAAGCAACTGCTAAGATCGAAGCATTTGAATTGGGCAAGCGGGATATCAGCGATCGCTTTCTCATTCCTGAAAAACTTTACGGTAGAGAAACAGAAGTCGCGGCATTATTGGCAGCGTTCGATCGCGTTGCAGGGAGAGAGGGAGAGGGAGAGAGGGGGGGAGAGAAGGAGAATTATTTAGCATCTTCTCAATCCCAAATCCTAAATCCCAAATCTCAAATCGAAATCATGCTAGTTGCGGGTTTTTCGGGAATCGGTAAAACTTCCGTTGTTAATGAAATTCATAAACCGATCGTCCGCCAGCGCGGATATTTTATCAAAGGCAAATTCGACCAATTTCAACGCAACATTCCTTTCAGCGCTTTCGTTCAAGCTTTTCGGGATTTGATGGGACAATTGCTGACAGAAAGCGACACGCAAATTCAGCAGTGGCAGCGTAAAATTTTGGCTGCTTTGGGCGATCGGGGTCAGGTAATTATTGATGTGATTCCCGAATTGGAACGCCTAATCGGCAAACAGCCCCCTGTTGAGGAACTTTTCGGGACAGCGGCGCAAAATCGCTTTAATTTTACCCTCCAAAAATTCATTCAAGTTTTCGCAGCTTCCGACCATCCTTTAGTCATATTTTTAGACGATTTGCAATGGGCTGATGCTGCTTCTTTAAATTTGATTCAGTTGTTGGCAAATGACCCAGAAACTCGCCATTTACTGCTAATCGGTGCCTATCGAGATAATGAAGTTTCCCCCGCACACCCGCTGATGTTAACTTTAGCAGAAATTCAGAAAGCGGGGGCGATCGTCAATACAATTACTCTTTCTCCCTTAGATCGAAAAGACTTAAACCGTTTAATTGCGGATACGCTAGTTTGCAACGAAAAGATTGCTGAACCGCTGACTGAATTGCTGCATCAAAAGACTCAAGGTAATCCATTTTTTGTTACTCAATTTCTCAAATATTTGCACGAAGAAGAATTGATTCATTTTAATTGGGATTGCGGGTATTGGCAGTGCGATATCTCCGAAATTAAGTTGCTTGCCATTAGCGATGATGTGGTTGAATTTCTTGCCGATCGCCTGAAAAAACTCCCGCAATCCACACAGCAAATATTGCAAATTGCGGCTTGTATCGGCAGTCAATTCGATCTGAAAACTTTGGCTGTTGTGTGCGAGCAATCTCAGGTTGCAGTGGCGGCTAATTTGTGGAAAGCGCTGCAAGAAGAGTTAATTATTCCGGAAAATTTAGTTTACAAATTCTTTCAGGATGAACGGGAAATCGATCGCCCGATTCCGGGAACAAATGAGGGAGAAATTGCACCGACTTATAAATTTTTGCACGATCGCATTCAGCAAGCTGCTTGCAGTTTAATCGCGCCGGAAAATCGCGAGGGCGTTCACCTGAAAATCGGTCGCCTACTGCTGGAAAATCTGTCGGAAAACGAGCAAAAAGAAAAGATTTTTGATATTGTCAACCAACTGAATATTGCGGTTCGATTAATTGACGGTGCGGGCGATCGACTGCAATTATCTTTACTCAATTTGGCGGCGGGGAAAAAAGCGAAAGAGTCTACGGCTTACACGCCAGCTATCTCTTATTTGACGGCGGGACAGCAGTTGTTGCCGGCAAATAGCTGGGAAATTTACTATGAATTAACTTGCGATCTCAGTCAAGAGTTGGCAGAATGCGAGTATCTGTGCGGCAATTTTGATGTAGCTGAAAATTTGTTTGAGGAGATTCTCAGTCAGGTCAAAACTGCGGAAGAACGAGGCGCTGTTTGCAATTTGCGGATGATTTTGTACACTAATTTGGGTCGGTGGAATGATGTTTTTGATGCTGGATTTGCAGGGTTAAAACTGTTGGGGATAGATTTGCCTAAAAGCGGTGATTCAGGATTTGTCGAGGCGATCGATCGACAATTAACTTTAGCAAAGATTCGGGCAGCAGAAATAAAAAATCCGCTAACTTTAGTGCAAAATCCCGAAGTTGAAAGCCAAGGGTTGAAAGTTAGCATGAATTTGCTGATGAATATGATTTCGCCCGCCTATGTCTCGAATCAAGAATTATGTACTCTATTGGTTGCTAAGTTAACTAATCTTTCTTTTGAAGCTGGAAACTCGCCTGCTTCTGCTTTTGGATTTGTGTGGTTTGGCTGGCTGGGAATGATTTCTGATTGGCTCCCGGAAGGGTATAAATCAGGTCAAGAATACGCGCAGTTAGCTATTCAATTGAACGATAAATTTCACCAGGTGAGTTTGAATTGCAAATTGTATTTGCTTTCGGGGTTGGTAGATACTTGGCGGCGGCAGATGAATTCGAGTATTGATTATTTATTGAAGTCGTTCCAGCAAGGGGTAGATGGGGGAGATTTAGTTTGGGCTGGATACACGGCTCACCATTTATTTACCAGGCGGATTATTGCGGAGGAAAATCTGTCGCATATTGTTGATGAATGCCGGCAGCAAATGGCGTTTCTTTACCGCACGAAAGATGAGACGATGTACGACTTGCAAAATATGTTGCTGCACGCGGTTTACAATTTACAAGGTTTGACTCGCGATCGCTTTTCTTTTAGTGATGCCGAATTCGATGCGGAATCCTGCGTTGCTAATTGGGAAAAGTTGGGCTTTACTTACGGAAAGGTGCTGTACAATCTTTATCAACTGCAAATTTTATATACTTACGAAAACTTTGATGCTGCGTTGCAAGTGGCACGAGAAACTGAAGATTTGTTGGTGTACGTGCGCGGGCAAGTGACGGAGGAAGAGTTTTCTTTTTATTATTGTTTGAGCGCGATCGCCCTGTTTTCAAAATCTCCAGAATCAGCGCGGAAAATTCTCGATCGCCACGTTCCAAAACTCGAAATGTGGGCTCACAATTGCCCGGAAAATTTCCTGCACAAACACTTATTAGTACAGGCGGAAATTAAGCGAGTGTTGGGGCAAAAATGGGAGGCTGTGGAACTGTACGATCGGGCAATTTCCTCAGCTCAAACACATCAATTTGTCCGCGATTTGGCATTAGCTAATGAATTGTGTGCCAAATTTTGGCTGGATTGCAACAACAGCCAAGTTGCCCAAACCTATTTTATCGCGGCTTATTACGGCTATGCCCGCTGGGGTGCGAAAGCTAAAATTGATGACTTAGAAATCTGTTATTCGGAATTAATTCATCCTTACCTGCACCGGGAAACAATATCATTTAACGAGCGAGAAACTTTGCTCGAATCAATCGAGCGGCAAGGGACAGTTAATACTACTAATAACAGCCCTAGTAGCAAACTAGATTTAGCCAGCATTCTCAAAGCATCTCAAGTGCTGTCGGGGGAAATTCACCTCGATAAATTGCTGTCAACTTTGATGCGAGTGGTGATGGAAAATGCGGGGGCTGACAAGTGCGCGCTGGTGCTGCGAGAATCAGAAAACTGGGCGATCGCAGCAGTTGCAAATACCGCAAATGAGAGCGATCGAGATGTTCCTCAAAGTCCGATCGATTATGTCAAGCGCACGGGTGAAACTGTAGTAATTCCCGATTTATTTGCCGAGACTAAATGGATTGCCGATCCTTGTTTTGCAACACACCAGCCTCGAAGTATTTTATGCGCGCCGATCGTCAATCGCGGTGAGTTGACGGGCATTCTTTACTTGGAAAATCACTTGACAAATAATGCTTTTACTGCCGATCGGATTGAAGTTTTAAATATCCTGTGTTCTCAAGCGGCAATTTCTTTAGAAAATGCCGTGCTTTACAACACTTTGGAGCAAAAAGTTGCCGATCGCACCCGAGAACTTTCTCAAACGCTAGAACATCTCAAAAGCACGCAGAAACAGTTAGTAGAAGCCGAAAAAATGGCAGCTTTGGGTAGTTTGGTGGCCGGGGTAGCCCACGAAATCAACACTCCCGTAGGCACCAGCATTACCGCTGCTTCTACTTTAGCCGATGAAACGCGGGGTTTTGTAGAAGCAATATCAAGCGGCAATTTGAAGCGATCGACCTTGCAAAATTACACAGAATTGGCCCGTGAAAGCACGGATTTAATTTTAAGTAACCTGCACCGGGCCGGAGAACTAATCAAAAGTTTCAAACAAGTTGCTGTAGACCAAATCGGCTTAGAAAAACGCCAGTTTGGGGTCAAATCTTATTTAGAAGAACTGGGAATCAGTTTAGCGCCGAAACTGAAAGAAAGCAACTGCATTTTGACTGTTGGGGGCGACGAAACGGTAATTATTGACAGTTATCCGGGAGCGCTGGCGCAAATCGTCACTAATTTAATCGTAAATTCGATCGGTCATGCCTATCCTAACGGTGTCGAAGGTCAACTGCATTTAAATGTCAAGCGTGACACTGCGGATTTGTTTGTAATTACTTATCAAGATGACGGGTGCGGGATTCCTCCAGAAAACTTGCCTAAAATCTTCGATCCTTTCTTTACGACAGCTAGAAATCGCGGGGGTAGCGGTTTGGGACTGCATATCGTGTATAATTTAGTTACGCAAAAGTTGCAAGGCAGGATTCAAGTGCAAAGCGAGGTAAATTTCGGAACAGCATTTACGATCGCGTTACCTATTGCTTTGGCTTTTTAAATGCAAAATCTCAAATTTGCCAGATTTAATAAACGTTAATTACGAACTTTTGGGTGTTGCAAAATGACAGGAAAACACCCAATTAATTAGCCTCACGGGAGATACATCAATAATGCTTCACGAAAACGATTTGATAAGATTTAGCGACGAAACTGTCTTGTTTGAAGGTGATGAGATTTTCTTAACAGAAGATGACGTAAACCCGCCCGTCACAGATTGCTCGGAATCTGATTCTTCTCGTTGGAAAGTGCTGATTGTAGACGATGATGCAGCAGTCCATCAAGCAACGAAACTAGCGTTAAAAAATTTTTCATTTGAAAATAAGCATTTAACATTGATATCTGCTTATTCTGGAGAAGAAGCCAAAAAAATAATTGCCGATCGCCCCGATACGGCTTTTATTTTATTAGACGTGGTAATGGAAACCAACGATGCCGGATTGCAGGTAGTGAAATACATTCGCGAGGAGTTAAAAAACCAGCGGGTGCGGGTAATTTTGCGCACCGGACAGCCCGGAGATGCGCCGGAAGAGTCGGTGATTTTAAATTACGATATCAACGATTACAAACTAAAAGTCGAACTCACCAGGCAAAAATTAGTTACCACCGCGATCGCCGCCCTCCGATCCTATCGCGATGTGGTAGAACTGACCGAAAGCCGCCAAACTTTAGAACTGCAAAAAACACAAATTGCCCACACTTTGCACCAACTGGAACAAACCCACTTCCAGCTCATCCAAACAGAAAAAATGTCGGCTTTGGGTCATTTAATGGCGGGAGTTGCCCACGAAATTAACAACCCTGTCGGCTGCATTATGGGGAATCTCGAACAAACAACAATTGCCGTTCAAGATTTAATAGAATACCTTGAATTGTACTCAAAAAAATTCCCCGATCGCAATCGCGAACTTGAAGATAAAGCTGAAGAAATTGACCTAGAATTTATTTTAAAAGACCTGCCGAAAATGCTGGCATCCATGAAGAATGGAACCGATCGCATCTACACGCTTTGCACTGCGATGCGAACTTTTTCCCGCGCCGATAAAGAGACAAAAGTTTTAGCAGATATCCACGACGGGATTAACAGTACCTTGAGAATTTTACAGTACCGCTTGAAAGCTAACTCCAAACGTCCGGCAATTCAAATTATCGCAAATTGCGGAAACCTGCCTAAAATCCGATGCTATTTGGGTCAATTGAATCAAGTATTTATGAATATTCTAGTTAACGCGATCGACGCCCTAGAAGAGTCAAATAAAAAACGAAGTTTTGAAGAAATTGAAGCAAATCCCAACCAGATTTTTATTAAAACCAAAATGGCAGGCGAAGGCAAGATAGCGATCGAGATTAAAGACAATGGGGTCGGAATAGATGAGACAGCGATCGACAGAATTTTTGACCATTTATTCACGACAAAAGCCGTGGGCAAAGGCACCGGTTTGGGACTATCGATTAGCAAGCAAATTGTAGAAGAAGCCCACGGAGGGAGTTTGAGTTGTACTTCGGTGAAAGGCGAAGGAACCCAGTTTGCGATTTTGCTGCCGATCGATTAAGTTGACAGTTGACAGTTGACAGTCGATCGATTGATGAAATTTATTTGCGTTGATCTGCGTTTATTCGCCTTTATCTGCGGTTGCAAGTTGATAGTTGATAGTTGACAGTTGACAGTTGATAGTTGACTAATTACCAATTACCAATTACCAATTACCAACTACCCATTACCAATTCCCTAAAAAGTGCTGTAGCTACAAAATAAGCTGCTCTATATTGAGGTTGCGGCTGTGAATGGCAGCTTCAAATAACTCAGTAGAAAGAGCTTGTTCTACAGACCAAACGCCCGGTTTTTGCAGTTTTCCTTCTAACATTAATTGAGCTATGCTGCCAGTGCCGACGCCCGTAGCAGCAGCAGCATTTGGGTGTACGACTGTCGATCGAACTTGCGCGGGTTGGCCGTTTTTGATGCCGCTGACTTGCGATCGAACTGCAACTCCCACGCCGCTAAAGTTATTAGTAACAGCGGTCATTCCGTAACTGACGTAGGAGAGAAATTCAATCACCGAGTTATTTTTCAGCCAGCTAGCAGGCCAGTATTTAGCAACAAACCAAGTCAGGTGATTGTAAATATCGGGAGACGTACCGAATTTAGTAATAACAGTTTTAACTGGGAAAGTTTCAGGCAAAGTAATTGCTTCCGGCATATCGAACCAGTAAACGCCTGTTTTGCCGTAGGGTTCGGGAAATTCAATTGTTTCGCGATCGCTGTAGGGTTTTATCTCCTGCCACTGGCCCTCTTCCCACACCTCAAAAGGCGTTTGTAAACCTAAAAAAGTCGTTCTCATAACGGTAACGCCAGCACCGCCAGAACCGCCGACAACGTAACTCAAATGAATCTGTTCTGCCTCGTCTAATTGCTCGACATCTCGGCGAACCATGCTGTTAGAAATACCGGGAAATATCCCCGTATTAATAATAGCAGTAATTCCAGCATTTTTAGCATTTACGCGCAATTCTAATGCTTTGCGCGTAAAACTGCGACTGTCGCTAACATCAGTATAATTAACACCCTCTTCTATGCAAGTTTTCAGCACACCAGCATCTCGGTAGTGAAAAGGTCCCGCACAGTGAACGACAAGATTGGACGATGAAACTGCTTTTTTAGGGCTGCAGCATCCGCTAAATCAAAAGGTTTATACTGCACTCGATCGGGCAGAAACTCCCCAGGGATAGAGCCTTGAGGGTCGCGTCCGGTAATCGTAATTTCTGCATCGGTATGGGAAACAAGGTCGCGGGCAACGCTGCTGCCAATTCGCCCCCGCCCGCCGACAATCAAAACTCGGTTTGTCATCGTTCAAAAAAGGGTAACGCTAATCTAAGTTTCTCAATTTTAGTCGCTCGTTTCCCTCTACATAAAGTATGAATTTGCTAGTCATGCTACAATGAATGTTAATCGATCGCCCTAATTTTGAAGAAAAAGCGACGGGCGATCGGCATTGTCCAATATTAGTTTCACGAGTTAAACGCTATGGCACAACAACAACATGACTTCAGAAGGTAACGTGGCTGATACGGGTATCTTACAAGAAATCTATCAATTAAGAAGAGAAGGCGTAACAGACGACAAATGCGAAGCGTTGAAAATCATCCTAGAGGAGGCTAAACGCATAGGTGATACTGCCAAACAGGTGAGAATATATCGAACTCAAAAAGCTTGCGGATGCAAACACAGCCAACATAGCGGTGGCAAAAAGAAAAGGTAAACTCGAACAATAGAAATTTTCAACAATTAACGGGCGCTCGCTCTAGGAATACTACAATTATGAACAAACAAACAGTAGAAGTCTTGCTAGATAATTGCGATTCAGATGACCGAGTTCGGCAAGCCGCAGCAATTATAGATTTGGTTGATGCCGGAGTTTATGAGGCCGTACCGAAAATAATAAAGTTGTTAAATTCAAGCGAGGTCGTTATTCGTTCCAATGCCGTATATGCGTTAGGTTATTTAGGAATAGAAGAAGTAGAAACAGTGGGCCCTGCATTAATGCCTTTGCTAAAAGATCTAGAAGAACTGGTGAGATCTGAAACAGTCGAAGCTTTGGGCGAACTTGGTTACACTCCAGCAGTTGCACCAATAGAAAATATCTTAAGAAACGATCCTTCAGCATTGGTGCGCGCATCAGCAGCAGAAACTCTCGGGTATTTAGAAGGCCCCGAATCGATCGCAACTCTGGAAATTTCTTTGCTGGATAAAG
Source organism: Richelia sp. CSU_2_1 (assembly GCA_012034575.1). Lineage (GTDB taxonomy): Bacteria > Cyanobacteriota > Cyanobacteriia > Cyanobacteriales > Microcoleaceae > Microcoleus. The sequence continues at coordinate 11,254 of JAAUPF010000029.1, forward strand.
ATGAGGATCGAGCAGTTAGAAGCTATGCTGCTTATTCTATAGGTCTTTTAGGCACACCGCAACTATTGCCAAAACTGGAAAACTATCTAAAATTGGAGCTTCCTTTATCAGTGAAAGCTGAATTGCTGGGCGCGAAATATTGGTTGGGCGCGAAAGAAGACCTCGATCGACTGTTAAGTTTGTTGGAGAATGCTGACGAACTGCTAGCAACGATAATTCTGAATATTTTAACAGATTTGAAAGAGCGCGAACCAGTGGCAAATCTTGCCAACGATGCGCCGGATTTAGAGAGGGTGTTAAGTTCGATCGCCCTTCGTTTTCCCTTGATGCGGCAGCACGCAGAATCAATATTAGAGTAGCGATCGCTTCTATTCCCTAGTGTCTGTCAAGTCAGAAGTTCTTAGCTGCCTTGCGGAATGGAAAACAGTTAAAATGCTGACCGCATCACTGTTTAACAAATATACAATGCGGTAACTGCCAAAGATAATCTCTCTAAGATTTTCCTCACTATCTTTTTATTTAGGCAGCTCTGGATTGATTTTGATTCAACATTCTTGCCAAAACATGAAGGTTGTGAATCACTGCCATCCGGCGCAGATCGAACAAATTTTTGCGCAGTCCTAAGTACCTAGCTTGCTTTCCTTAAAGGTTAAATATGAATTTAAAAGATTACAATTACTATCTCGTGGTTGACTTGGAAGCAACTTGCTGCGATCGCGCTTCTATACCATCAAACAATATGGAAATTATCGAAATAGGTGCGGTGATGGTGCATTCAGAATCTCTAAGTATAATTGATGAATTTCAAACTTTCATCAAACCGATTCGCCATCCGAACCTAACTGAATTCTGCAAATCGCTAACATCTATTTCTCAAACACAAGTAGATGCAGCTCCAATTTACCCGGAAGCGATCGCACTTTTAAAAAAATGGCTGTCCGCTTATTCAAATGCTGTATTTGGTTCTTGGGGCGATTACGATCGCAAGCAATTTCAACAAGACAGCAACTTTCACAAAATACCTTTTCCCATTGCTTATCCTCACGTCAATCTCAAAAAATTGTTTTCTGAAACACAAGGTTTGCAAAAACGGTTGGGCATGGCGAAAGCTATGGAAATCGCGGGTTTGCCGCTAGAAGGAACCCATCACCGAGGTATTGATGATGCGAGAAATATTGCTAAATTGTTGCCTTACATTTTGGAGAGAAAACATATTTCTTGAAAGGCGATCGTAAAACCATAATAACCGAGTTCATCGACAAGGGCTTCAAGTTCTTCTTGAGTCATCTTTAAAAAAACCTCCTAGTCACTACTTGAAAATACCAAAAGTAGTCAAAAGTAGTCAAAAGTAGTTAGAAAAAAGCTACCGTAGTCAGGGTATCCTTTTGGGATGGCAACCAAGATGACACTCAGCATCAAGCTAGACCCTGAAGTGAAGACACAACTTGAGGAGATAGCTAAACAGCAAAACACCAGCTTAAATAGGCTGGTGTTGAGGTACATATCACAAGGTATTCAAGCTGATACACAAGTACCAGATAGGCTAGCGGTTATTGAGCGCCGGCTGGATGTTATTGAGCGTCGGTTGAATCAGTAATGAGCTTATATTCGTTGATAGTTGCCAGGAGCATCAGTTTATACATGGATATTCCTGACTCATCAGACAGCTTCTTCAGCTTTTGATGGATGTGGTTGGGCATTGTGACTTTTATGGTTTTGGAACCTTCCTCTTGTTCAGCCATTTCAAGCAGTCATGTTTAGTTGACACCAGCTTATCCCTTTTCGATCGCTCGATCGCGCTTTCCTGCGACCTTTGTTTGAATTTTGCGGACTGCACACTTTCAAAACACTATTGCTAGAATTGTTTCACTCTAGATAATTCCCAAAACTTCTCAACAAACAATATTAGATATGAAAAAACTCATATATTACATAGCCTGCACCGTTGACGGATTTATTGCCCGCGAAGATGGCTCGTTTGATTGTTTTCCGATGGAAGGAGAGCATTTTGCCGATTTGTTCGAGTTTTTTCCCGAAACTATTCCGGCTCACGTTCAAAAAGCTCTGGGAATTCGTCCCGAAAACAAGCAATTTGATACCGTATTGATGGGACGCAAAACCTATGAAGTAGGGCAAAAAATTGGACTAACTAATCCTTATCCTACCCTGAAACAGTACGTGTTTTCGCGCACTATGCAAGCCAGTCCCGATGAGAATGTCGAACTTGTCTCTGACAATGTTGTTGGATTGGTGAGGGAATTGAAACAGGAAACGGGAAAAGATATTTGGTTGTGCGGCGGCAGCGATTTAGCGGCAACTGTTTTTTCCGAGATCGATCGGATGATTGTGAAGTTAAATCCGGTAATTATCGGAGCGGGAATTCCGCTATTTTCCAAAGCGGTATCAACTACAAATTTGGAATTGCGCGAGCGAAAAATTTATAACAACGGTTTCATGTTGCTGCATTATCGATTGCAGAAATGAGATAAAATTCGGTAGTTGGTCGATTAATAAGTGAGATATTGCAGCACGATCGATAACCTGTAGGGGCGGGTTCGCCAAGGACTTTAAAGCCTGCAAACAAATTACATAAACCCGCCCGACCCCACTCACATTCTAATTTGGTTTGTTGAAGGTAACGATCGGCTTGATGAAGCCGTGCGATCGCTGATTGCTAATCCTGCCAATGAAATATATAGTGGAATTACTTAAAAAAATGCTGAGTTTATGACATTTTTGAAAAAGTTATCTCAAGAAAAAGCAACAATTTCACTGAGTGTTTTGCGAGAAGAGTTAGGGCTGTGAACGCAGTCAAATGTATTATGATATTTCTTTTCCCCAGCGATTACTTCAATTCAAGAAAAATTGATGAGATCTACGTCGAGCAAGCCGAATCGCTGAAAAATGCAGGATTCAAAACTGCTGCTATCTCCTTAGAATCCTTGGGAAGCAATTCACCTAAAATCAGCCCGCCACTTCCCCAAAATTCAGAAATAGTCTACAGAGGTTGGATGCTTTCACCCTCGGAATACCAACATTTAGTTAATGCTGTAGAAAGCACTGAAGCCTTTCCCTTTACTTCCCAAGATGAGTATTTATTAACGCACTATCTGCCAAATTGGTATCCCGCGATCGCCGATTTAACTCCAGCAACTAAGATTTACAGCATTGATGGCGATCTAGAAAGTGAATTGATAGCATTAGGCTGGGAAAGATTCTTTATCAAAGATTACGTTAAGTCTCTCAAAAATTTATCCGGCTCGATTATTGAACACCCTTCAGAAATTAGAGCGATCGTTGCCCAAATGCCAAAGTTTCGAGGCACGATCGAAGGCGGAATTTGCGTGCGCCAACTCGAAGATTTTGTTGTATAATCGGAGAAGCGCTACTTTGCTATACGCGGCCAAGTTTTTGCTGCTGGTGAGTGTGAAGAAATTCCCGATATTGTCAGGGAATGTGCTGCAAGAATTAAGAGCAAGTTTTTCAGTATAGATGCAGTCGATCGTCAAGATGGAGCCAAGCGAATTGTCGAGATTGGAGACGGGCAAGTATCAGATTTAGTTGGATGGTCTGCCGAACGTTTTGCACAACTTTGGGAAGGGGCTTGAGGTCGATCGCACTTAAATTAAGTATTGAGTAAAGGCGATCGCTTTGCGTCACGAAATTGCCAGCGATCGAAGTTTTTGTAGTTCCGGCAATTTGAAAGCCAAAACTATATCTCGTTCTGGAATTCCAGCCGCCATCAGTTCGTAAGCAATGCCCTCTTCTGTGCCGTCGTGTTCGATCCAAAGCTGGTTATCAATAATATCAATGTGCAGAAAAGTTCCGTATATTCGATAACCGTTTTGCCAACCAGTTTCGATTAATAAGTAGCGATCGCGCTTTTCGTCAAAAACCAATTCGACTTTAACATCATCATCGTTACCTAGAAAATCGGCATATTCTTGGAGAATTTTTTCTACTATTTCTCGATATTCAATGTTTACTGAATCCATTGCTCGATCGCCTCCTTTACTGGCTCAAAAGTAACTAAACGAATGATGCCATCTTCAATTAATGTTTGACCTGCTTCTTCTTCAAACACCCTTTTTTTGGTGTCTTCGGTGACTGCTAGAAATAATACGCGATCGGGATAGTAGCGTTTCAGCAAGCGCTCGTAAAGCACGAACTGACCGGTAGCCTCTTCAAGATCCTTCATGTCTGAAGGACTGATAAAACTTTTGACCTCAACCGCTATTTTCTCAGTTCCGCGTTCTGCTGCCAATATTCGCTCTGCTCCTAAATCTACAAACAGATTTTTACGGCGGGCCAAACGAATTCGCAGCGGGTCGTGCGTTATTGTCCAGCCATCCTTGACGAGGGCATTTTTAACAATTTGGTGATAAGTATCTCTAGCAGGCATAGTGTTTCTATTATAGCAGATCGGTAGGCTCCAGAGCACAAACTTGAAAAACGGAATCATTACACCGCTAGCATTTCCCGATATTCGAGTATCGGTTGAAAGACGTTTAGGTTGAATAAGGTCGATCGAACTCATACATCCCTAGTTGATTCTACTTCCGATCGCTCCCTCATTTCTGACTCTGAAAATCCTCCCTTTCCTTTTTGTTCTTTGGCTGACTCCAAAATCGATACAAATTTAGGATCGTTCAACAGTGAGAGAGTTTCTGAATCAGAATTTCTCCTACTTGCAGACCTAGTAACAATTTTCGATAGCTAAGTATTTATTAACGCACTATCTGCCAAAGTGGAATTTGCGTGCGGCAAGTCGAAGATTTTGTTGTAGAATCGGAGAAGCGTTACTTCGCTGTACGCGGCCAAGTTTTTGCTGCTGGTGAGGACGAAGAAATTCCCGATATTGTGAGAGAATGTGCTGCAAGAATTAACAGCAAGTTTTTTGTATAGATGCAGTAGATCGTCAAGATGGAGCCAAGCGAATTGTCGAGATTGGAGACGGGCAAGTATCAGATTTAGTTGGATGCTCTGCCGAACGTTTTGCACAACTCGCGCTTAAATTAAATCTCGATCCATGCAATCTCCGCAAATGTTGAAAAAAATCTTTCAATTTTCCCAAAAGTTGTGTTATAATAATTTAAATCGGGGAGTATAGCTCAGTTGGTTAGAGCAGGTGACTCTTAATCTCAAGGTCGAAGGTTCGAGTCCTTCTACTCCCATTTTTTTCTCTCCCTTATTCTTTCCTTTGGTTAAAAGCAGAATATCTTACGCCAACCCGAATTCTAGCTCTCAAGGGTTTAATTGTCTTTTCTGCGGGCTAAACCGCGACTTGGACTGAGAAATTATAAATAAAGTCAGCAAGTTATTGGATTGTGACTATCAAGGAGACGATAGTCAAGAAGATTGTAAGAGTTTCTTTAAAAGCGGGTGACGCGATTCGAACGCGCGACATTCACCTTGGCAAGGTGACGCTCTACCACTGAGCTACACCCGCATTTCCTGCGGTATTAACTATATTCTCTTAATTCTCCGAGTTTGTCAAGTCTTGTTCGAGATCTTTTTTTGACCCCGCTCAACAACGGATACGAGCCCCCAGATTCATCTGTGCAGTCGATAGACTCCGGACGCAAAAAACTGCTTGCTACTCTACTGATGGCTGTAACGCGCGCACCGCACCCTACATCTAGAGGTTTTGCATCCGGGACTGTAAATCTCGCACCCCAAATCCCTAATCCCAAATCTAAAATCTTAAAGATCGAATCTCAAATTGACTGGGCAGCAAAGTTACAATCAAACTGGAACTTGGGGAAACACTGTCATGTCAGACTTAAATCGTGGAATCATGAAATTCAAGGGAGCTGACAGCCCTGCTGCAATCGCCGTTTCAGCGATTGTACTTGCGGGCGGAATCGGCTTTCTCATCTGGTGGGCGCTGCAATCCGCCTACGCCTTGAGCTAAAAGACTGCTCGCATCTAAAAATCATCAAGCATTGCTCGGAAGGCAGAATTTCTGAAAAGTTCTGCCCTCTGTATTTTTGCCCTCAGACACTACTGTTAGTCAACCTCAACACGAGTATTGGCAGGCTAGAAACTCTATAACTCAATGCTGACTAATGACTGCGAGTAATTTCGAGAGTAATTTTGCCACCGAAATCGGGAATGGGGGCGGCGGGTTTTGACAGTTTTACTTTAACTTGCTCGACCAGCGGCTGCTGTAAAATCCCTTCAGCGATCGCATCTGCTAACCTTTCTATTAAGCAATACTTCGAGGTTTTTACTAACTCTTGTACCAAACTAATCGTAGTTCGATAATCCAGAGTATGTTCGATGTCGTCGCTTTTTCCTGCTGGCGATAAATCCAGCCAGAGAGTGACATCCACTTCAAACCACTGCCCCAAAACTTGTTCTTCCGGCAGATAGCCAGTGTACCCGTAGCAGCGAATCCCTGTAAGTTGAATTGAATCCATTTTCAAATAAACTAAAAATTAAGTTGCCCTTACCAATTTGCATTAAACCAGAAAACCTTTTGATAATCTCTTGAGTTTTGTGAGGTGCGCTTGTAATGCTTTGGATTCGGAAACACTAAGGTACTAGCTCTCTTTCTCTCCTCTGCGCCCTCTGCGCCCTCTGCGGTTAATTTATTCTTATTCTATCTCAAATCTCACAGTCGTTCTCCCTTTTCTAACCGATCGAGCAAATCTTCAGCAACTCTATACCATTTTTCCCTGATTGCTGCATCTTCCGGCTTTTCTGTCAAGGTACGCCCTTTCAATTCAGGGTACTTATTGTAAAATAACTCATCAACTTTTTGATAAAAAATATCTTTGTCAATATCGAGATTTTGCGGCGGCTGCCAATTTTTTCTTGCCTAGCTATTTCAAACTCTGAAGCTGGCGCATCTGGAAACGGCGGGAGTTCCGGCAATTTAGGAAAACTAAAACCCGATGTGACCAGATTAAAGCTAACATTCCCGGCAACAAAACCACGCTCAAACTCGCTACGGCTTTCCACGGAACTAACTTGAAACCCTTGCGGATGTTATTAATAGCTTGATGGTTGTGCGCGGCGGGCGGATTTTTGCTGCTAGCAGTTTGAGAACCCGATTGGAAAGGACGGCCGACAAAGTTTACCGTCATGATTTGGGAGAGAATGCTGCTAATTTGCGAGAGTTTGGGGTCTTTGAGTGCTGCGCGAATTTCCTTTGCCGATTGGTAGCGATCGCGCGGCTGTTCTGCTAGCATTTTATCCAAAACTGAGCCGAGATTTTGACTGACTTGTACGCGCGATCGCCAGTTCCAAGTTTTGCTATTGCTATCGTACAATTTCTGCGGCTTGTTCCCGGTTAGCAATACCAAAATCGTTACGGCTAAAGCATACAAATCACTGGCGACAGAAACTTTTCCCAATCGCATTTGTTCGGGTGGCGAATAACCCTGTTTGCCGATCGCGGTATCTTGCTGTTTGCTAAACTGATATACAGCATTTGCTGCTATTTGTTTGACGGAACCGAAGTCAATTAAAAATGGCAGTTTGTCAGAATTGTTTTGAATGATGTTGTCTGGCGAAATATCCCGGTGAATTAAATTTTGAGAGTGAATGTATTCTAAAACTGGTAAGAGCTGAAACAGCATTTGAGTAACTTCGGCTTCGCTAAAGCTTCTACCCTGCTGCTGGCGCGCTATCAGTAGTTCTTCATAAGTTGGACCTTCGATGTAATCTTGCACTAAAAATAAAGATCTGTTTCCACTCAAATCTGTGCGCAGCAGTTCTCGAAAGCGAGGGATTTGAGGGTGGTGGAGTTGGTACAGCATACTCGCTTCGCGAGCGAACAACTCTTCCGCTTTCGTGCTGTGAACTACCGGGGAAAATTCTTTGAGCACGCAGCGTTCGCCGTAGCGGTTGATGTCTTCTGCGAGGTAGGTTCGACCGAAGCCTCCGCGCCCTAATTCGCGGAGGATGCGGTAGCGTTTTTCTAGTGTTGAACCAGGAGCTAGGAGGGAAGAGTTAGACATAGACAACTGAAAATTATTCGAGTTGTAGGGCGTACCAACAATTATAAGACTTACGCGCTCTGAGACCTAGAAATCGGATTTTTAACTTCGATCGAGGGTGTAAAACAAGTATCTTAGGTTAGCGTATTTGGCAGTCAAAAACCCTACTTTAAATTTTTTTCCTAATTTAAAAAAAATGCCCAAAATTTTTAGCTTGTGCTTGACTTGTTTCAGACTTTTATTGTATGCTATTAAATAATGGGAATAGTCGCAAAAATAATTTTTAGCAAATAGGCCCATTATGAAAGTAACTATATCAGTTAAATAATTGACTTGTCAACAGTTTTGTCAGGAACCCAACTCTAAAGAGATTGGGCTTGTAAGAGAAATCGATCAGGCCGTTCTGACCAGCCTAAGTCTTCACTGACTACGTTATTTGGGTCACGACACCAGGCGGATGCGACGCCAGTCTCCTGCTCTGTCGCTAGTTGTTAAACAGTTTTAAGGTCACTGAAACAGTGCTGCTAGCCCAACAAGCCCTGATAACATTGGCGAGGCGAACATCACCCCGAAAGGGAGGCTCCACAAGAGCAAACATTATGCGTACAGGGTTGCAAGGTTTGAAATGGTAATTGTCCCATTGAAAGTACATCACAAAAGTACACCGAACTAAGCAACTCCAAGGCGGTAATGGATAAAAGAAAATTTAAGGCGATTGAAATCGCCGAGTCGTTTTCCTCTCAGGGCTAAAGCCACTGAGTTTCTCACTTACCGAGTGTTTTTTATGAAAACAATTCCCCTGCTAGGCATAAGTTTTTTAGTAGCAATTTGGGCCAGCGCGATCGGCATTTTCTCGGTGCAAAACGCAACGCCAGTATCTTTCAACTTTTTGTTTTTGAAATCAATACAAATGCCGATCGGAGTAGTGTTGGCGCTCGGGTTAAGTGCGGGGGCGATTGCCGGAGCCCTGCTGCAACCGCTGTGGAGCCTTTCCGATTCCCCAAGTTCGCGCCGCCCTCAATTTCAGACAGATAGAGCAGAACCGGACGACACCGAACGATTAGAAGAAGTAGAGGGCAAACTGTGAAACAATTTAAGTCAAACAATTCAAGTCAAACAATTGAAGTTAATTGAGTGTCTTTTCCGGTTCGATCGCATAAACCTGACCGTCAATCAGCAGCCGAGTAATCCCCTTCGCTTGCAAATAATGGGCTGTTTTTTGCAGCATCCTGCCGTCAGGAACCTTACAAACTCTTTGATTGCGAGTAGAAAATCGGCGAGCCACTCGGTGGTTGTCAAAAACTGGCAAAGTTTTCTCCCGAATTTCTTGGGCCGGAATTTGGCCTAGTTCGCCAAAAGCTTTCAGGGGTCTAGTGATTAACTCTGCAGCTCGATCGACCACTAAATAGCAAATTTTGGGAATAGATGCTTCACTTAAAGGCAAAACTTGAACCACCGTTTTTGCAAGCAGTTCTCCCGACGCCCCCACCGAGCGCCTTCCCAGCAGGCTCGCTGCAAATAAAGAGTTTTCGTCCTCTAAATCCTCTGGGTCGAAGTCATCTAAATCTGGATCGCCATCATCCTCATCATCGTCCTCATCATCTCGATCGTCCTCATCATCTTCGTCAAAATCGCTAAAATCTTCCCCTGCGAGCATCTCAGCTCTTGGGAGCGCATCTTTAAACTCGACCGTCTCAGAGAGAACGCCAGCGCGCTCGACTGCTGGCAAATCAGAAAAATCGCCTGCATTTGACTGTAAAGTCGATCGAAACTCACTATCAGCAACTGATTCAGCAGCAGATAAAGAATGCTTCCCCACTACCGAGCGCGAATTCGATCGCGAAGAAATAGAAGTGCCTGCTGGAGCTGGATCGATCGAAGAAGGTGAGGAGCCAACATCAGTATCCCCTATTTGTTCCGGAACGCTGGTGCGATCGGGTAAACGCTTCTGTTTTTGATGGACCAAAGATTCGTATTCAAGCTCCGACAAAGCGCTTTGAAGAATTCGCCTCACAGTAGAACTACTTACTCCGTAACGCTTGGCCAGAGTGATAGTATTCTCGTCCGACTGTCGGTACAGCCTGAGGATTTCGCATTTGTCTGAATCGGAGAGTTTTGTGGGCGTCATGGTTATCCAAAACTTTGACTTTTCGGACTTAGTGGCTAACGGGCACCATCGAGTCCCGCCATACCTGAACTGCCTGCCTAGTAGCGTTGTCCAAGCTTTGTCTACCTCATCTATCCATCCGTCTAGCAGACATACTAGCAGACATAACTAGCTACGGCACGAGTATTTGAACCAATGAGATAGCCATCCTTATAGTATGTGGCAACGTTCCACACAGCTAATAATATCAAATAAAATTAAACTTTTGAAGAATTAGTTCTAATGGGGAGTTTCCCAGCCGCAAGAAGTATTTCGAGCTAGGATAGCGATCGCCAAACTGCAATGTCGAGCTGGATTCAAACTCCCAGAATGTTTTTGGGGATGCAAAGTCTTTGCATCCCTAGTAGCCTGCCACATTAGCCAGCCTGTAGCTGTCGAGTTCAACTCGCTACGCACCGCGCCTGCCGCGCCTGCTCTGGCGAGAACGGGTTGAGATGTCATGTTCCAAGGTAGCCCCAATTCCGAACAGAATAGCGCTGAAAACAAAAAAGACTTCCAGCAAGCTGCCACTTTGGTAACTACCCTCTGCCTGAGTATCCCGCCACTTAAAATACATATCTGCGATGTACAGAGAAAAAGTTGCCGCCGCAATCATCCGCCAAGATTGGGAAAAACGACCTCCCCAAAACGCCAGCAGCAGTGCCGTGGCAATAATCAGCAGAAAAACATCTCCCACAATGTAAAACAAGTTGATGGAATAGGCATAGGGCGACAGTTGCTTGTCAAGGGCTAACACCCAGGCTGGAGCTGTGGTTTCTTCTTCTTCAGCTTCAGCAGGTTCGGGTACAGCAGGCGCTCCTGCTTTTGCCTTTGAGCCATCCACAGCAGGGGCTGCTGTTGCTTTGGTTGCTGGGGCTGTTTCTGTCACTGTTTCGAGACTTGATGTTGGAGCCAGGCCTAGCTGCACTCTCCAAGAGTCAGGAGCGGCAACCCAGACAGCAATAGCAATCCCAAAAGCAGCAATTGCGGATAAAAGTCCCCATTGCCAAAGTTCCAGATTCAGCCTTTTTGAGGAAACAGCCACAACCATGCCTCCGATGAGCACGACATAGCTGCCCAGATAAAAGGCATCGGCGGGGGATACGTCGGGATCTAACCCAAAATAGAGTTCCCAAATCCCGAACAGTACCCCGGCTATAAAATAGAACAGCATTCCCAGACCGATGCCCAGCCAGACGTTGCGTCCGCTGACCATGTGGGGGCTTTTCCAGTTTCTAAAACAGACTAAAGCTGCTCCCAGGTAAGCCCCGCATTCAAACACATAGGTGCCGATTGAGTACCAAAGGGGTAGACCCTCTTCTTTAGAGAGGGGGACGCTGAACAGCAAAAAAAACAGCAGCGCCATGACAGCCCAGATAATGCCAGCAATGACGAGGTTCTGAGCTGAGAAGAGAGAAGAAGACGTAGATGACTTTTCTGAAGTGCTGCTCATCAGGAAAATGGGTTGAAACCCCGTCCTTCTAGGACGGCTTGACAATTTAATTAGCAATGCGCCACGAATTGTAGGACAAGAATTTACAATTTTCTGGCATTGCATTTTGGCACAATCGTTTGCCTGTCGTTAGACTGTGCAAACTAATTGTTTTTCTGTCTGGGTCTTTTTTCGTAGGCGACTCTTGCCAACCTCCTACATAACAAAACCCATATTTTGAATGTTTAACAATTGAACCGCGCTTAAATCCGGTGCTAATCGTACCACCATATCTAGAACGGATGTGACCGATAGAATGCTGCAATCGATGCAATTGTCGCCTGTGGAATTCGAGGGGAACAATCTCAATTAGCGATATGTTGTCGGGTTGAATGTGTCCTCCCGTATACCAATTAGCCAACACCCAAGAATCAACACAATGTGCTTCAAACTTGTCCGATAGCTTCTGTTTGGATTTTTTGAGTCCTAAGTCTTGACGCAGGTTATAAGTGTCGTTTCCCGATTTAATCTCAAGATGGGCAATTTTTTTCAGTTCGGAATAGAACCAATGCTTGCCTACTTCTAAAGGGCTAAACGATACATTCCACTTGCGTCCGTTTTTCCAAGTTCTTGCCTTGATATCTTCCACAACAATTGTCGATATTGGAAACATCAATGTTAGCCAATTAACTATCCTTAACTTCCACTGCCACCTTGCTTTAGTAGATGGAGAAATCCGATTTTTGTTAACCAACCTGTTAGCTCGGTTTTGACGGCACGGCGTGTTCCGAAACCTTCTGGCACGTCGCATATTTCGCCTTACTTCAACATGGTCTTTTACCCAGTCAACAGCATGGGTTTGAACGTTTAAGTAGGTATGTGATTTGGATTTAACGGTAAATCCTTCACGTTTGCTACCCGGATCGAGTCCTACCGCTATGGGCTGATAGTTGTGGCTTGAAGGTTCTCTATTTAGCCGGACACAAAACACTCCTTTTCTCCAAAATGGTGTTGCCTTGCCCGATCGTATCCAGCGCTTGGCGCGACTTGGGGTAGTCGGCATTAACGGTCTATTTTCGCTACTGACAACGGGTACAAACATTTACGGTAAGCCCTATTTCTAGGTGTATATTTCCCTTCGCCACTGACTGCCAGAGGGGTTAAAAACTAGGGAGGCATTCTTAACGTCCTACGGGATACCACTCCCAGACAGTTCAGTTTGTCTTTCAACACAGGCTAGACACCGTTTTAGTCTCGAATTAAGAAGGTGGTTAATCTTCCTCTTTCAAGCCCCATGCCTTCAGGCTGGGGTCAGTGACAGGGATTTTCAGATGTCTAACTAGCAATTCTATTGCCACAAGGTATGTGGCATCTAAACAGACTTAACAATTTTGCCGATCGATGCAAGCTTGTCACTGGGCTAGCATTTGGCACGACCAGCAGCGCAATTATCCGAGCAATTGTCCGATATTTTTTATGTGGCAATCCACAGTTTGTTGAGGGCTGATTGTTTGAGCCAATCTAGAAACTGATTGCGCTCCGGTGCTGGCATATCTTGCAGCACGTCGCTCACTCCCTCAGCGAAACCGGTATCGCCAAAATACGATTTGCCCAAACGGTGCAGTTCTTGCAGCAAAGTCTTGAGGTGCTGCTCTTGCCAGGGTGGGACTTTGTGATTTTGCAAGGGGCTGACAGTTAGCCAATTTTTGACCGCATCAGGGGAGTCTGCCTGGGGGAAGTTTCCCTGTTGAAATACCTTGGCGATATCTTTCTGAAACGATGCGGCTTGCCTTGCGCCTAGGAGGTCTTCGACATCGAAATAAACTGCTTGGAGCAGCAGCAGGCAGGCTTGGGCGAACAGTGGCGGTTTGGCTCCTGCTGCTTCACCACCTCCTGGCTCTTCGCCGATAAGCTGGTCTAAACGAACTTTTCCCCAGACGCTGTAACGATCCGGCTCTTCTAGCAGGACGCAGGCTTTGCCTCGGTTGTCGGTTAAATCCCGCCACAAGGCTCTGGCGTCTTCTGCTTGTTTGCCGTTGAAGGCGCTGATTAGGCGAAATGTCTGCCCCTGATAATTGAGAATGGGGATTTGCTGATCCCGTTTTGGGTGTTGAAAGTTAGTGATCTCAACATCCTGCCGTTTCAGAATAAACATGACACTGCGATTTGACTCCTGTCATGGCCGAGGTGCTGTGCTGTGGACACTGCTTCGTAAAACTTACTCAAAGTTAGCTCGCGCTATTTGACGTTTACGAACTGCGCTGTTGGGTAGTAGGCTATCCCAATATGAGTAGGAATACGAGCAGGCTATCCCCCGGTTGCCGAGGGTTTCCAATTCAAGATATTCGTACTAGCGTTACTCTAGTTTATGTCTTACAGCATGGTTTGTATTGTGAATTTACCTAAAAGTGCCAGAATGTAACCAATATAGCTCACCTGCTGCGATACAAACAGGCAAAATTGATTTAATCCCCCGCCAACGGAAAGGATTATGGTGGGGGTTCAGAAACAGGTTCAGAAACAGGCAACTGGTGCGAATAACCCACAGAAGTTTCGCGCCGTGCGTGGCTGGGCATCCCGGAAGCCGACCTGCGGTGAGGATGTCGTTGGTCGATCGAGAGTGCTTCAATTTAATTCTGCCTGCTTAGTCTGCAAATCCTAATTTTTGCAATCGCGATCGAATTGCGGCCGGTTGTCTCTGAAATTTTTTGACCAATTCGCTAATATCTTGACCGCTAGCATATTCATTTTTTAAATTTTCATCTTCTTCTCGGCTCCATTTGATATAAGCTCTGGGGTACTTTTGGCGAATTTTTTCATTTTGATTTTTGTGTCTGTCGCCCTGGTTTTTTACGGTCGGACTTTCGCGCTCTAAATTACTGTCACCTGCGATTTCATTTCCTCCTGACTGTTGGTTGAATTGCTCGCCCCGACTGCCGACGGCTTCCTGAACTCGATGGGGAATGCCGGCAATTTCTTGCGCTACTTGGTGCAAAGAATTTTCTACTTGTTGTTGGAGTTCTGTTAGCTGCCGCTGCTGCAAATTTCCCCACTGCGGCAGTTCGTTGATAAACTGCTGCAAGTCGAGCATAATTGTTGTCAAAGTTTCGATTTGTTCTAACTCCGGTCGCTGTTTGAACTGCCTGCTCGTAATGTCAATTTCGCTTTGAATCATTTTGATGGTTTTTTCTAAAATTATGACTCTCTGTCGCAGGTTTTCCAATGCAGAAATTAGAGAATGTACGTTCTCTCCCGGTCCGGTATTAAAATTTTCTCGGGAGGTTTGGGCGACGGCTTCGTCTAGAGATTTGATGGCGATTTGTAACTGTTCGATCGACCTATCTGTTGCTGCTGCGTGTTGGTTCGATCGTTCGATCGAGGCGGCGGTATTTGCTTTGATTTGTCGCTGCAATTTCTGCCTGTTAACAAAGTTCAGCAGCAGCGCTATAATTACAGGGACTCCAGCATAGATAGCTTGTTGTAGGACCACAGCAGCAGCCAATCCGATAGCAGAGGCGGCAAGAAAAACTAATTCGGCAGTTTCTAACAAATTGCTCGATTTTGAATTTTTAATTTTGGTTTGCGAATTCGAGGGGGACATAGGTTTAAGTATTTAGGTGAAGTTAAAGTACAATTGAATTGGTAATTGGGAATTGGTAATTGGGAATTGGTAATTGGTAATTGGGAATTGGTAAGAAGTTTTGAGTTTTGAGTTTTGAGTTAAAGACAGTTTACGCATTCACAATGGTAACTTAAAACTCCCCCTCTTCCTTCTTCCTTCTTCCTTCTTCCTTCTTCCTTCTTCCTTCTTCCTTCTTCCTTCTTCCTTCTTTTGGTAATTTATGTCGGGAAGCTGGCAATAGTTAAAATTACTATTTTTGGGGATTCCTCTCGATTTAAATATATTAGACAGCATTAAACCTGCAAAATCATTCTTGCTAAAGAGAAGTAAATCAAAACCCCCAAAACGTCAACGGCTGTGGTGATAAAAGGAGCGGACATTAAAGCCGGGTCTAAACCCAAAGAACGAAATAGAAACGGCAGAGACGAACCTGCCACAGAAGCTAGAATTGAGATCGCCAACAAACTCACTCCTACCGCAACTGCTACTGCTAAATTCCCTTGCAAGGTGTAAGCCCAGCCAGTTGCCACTGTCCCCAATATAGACCCTAACAGCGCTCCCGCCATCCCCTCGCGAACGATTACTTGAAATGGTCCCATAGCTGTAATTTCGTCAGTGTTCAAACCGCGAATTACCACTGTTGAGGACTGAGCTCCGACATTACCTCCCGTCCCCGTCAGCAGGGGAATAAAGGCTGCTAGAGCGACTACTTGCTGCAAAATATCTTCTTGCGCTCTAATAATTGTACCCGTGACCGAATTGGTTAAGAGCAGAACAAACAGCCACACGACCCTTTTGCGGGCAACGGTTAATAAATCTGTCTGAAAATAATTGTCGCCGCCGGACTGGACGCCGCCCAAGGTATAGATATCTTTAGCTGCTTCTTGCTCTAAAATGTCGATCGCGTCGTCAACTGTAATGATGCCAACTAAACGCTGTTCGCGGTCTACAACGGGTACTGCTAAAAAATCGTAACGCTGGATCAGCCTTGCAACTTCTTCTTGGTCTGTTCCTGTTTGAACTGAAACTACTTCGCGGGTCATAATTTCGCCGACCGTTTTATCGAGGGGAGAGGTGACTAAATCCCGCAAAGATAAAATGCCGGTCAAACAGCGGGCGGCGTCGGTGACGTAAAGAGAATAAATAGTTTCGGTAGTTTTAGCTAAAGAACGAATGCGGTCTAAAGCTTGGGTGACGGTAAAGCTTTCTTTGAGAGAAATATACTCTGGGGTCATGATCCGACCGGCGGTACCGGCTTCGTAGCCCAAGAGTTGGGCCGTTGCTTCCCGTTCCGCCGGACTCAATTGACCTAAGAGGCGGCGGACTAAAATTGCCGGCAATTCATCAAAAAGTTTAGCTCGATCGTCCGGGGACATTTTGTCTACAATATCGAGGACTTCTTGACGTTTGAATTTTTCGCACAGGGACTGCTGAACGCTGGAGTCAAGATATTCGTAAACAGCGATTGCTTCGTCTTTAGCAAGCAAGCGGAACGCTATTACCTGCATTGTTTCTGGCAGGCCTTCAATGGCTTCAGCGATGTCAGCTTCTTGGACTGGCTGCAAAATTGCTTTTGCTCCAGGAAAGTCTCCCTGTTCTAGCAGAACTTGAAGCTGCGATCGGACTAATTCGCGCAGTTCTTTTCGCGCGTAGGTCGGTAAAGTAGAGGATGGATAATAATTTTTTTCTGTCACTGACAACCCCCTTAACCCGTCCTGATTGCGTTTCTGAATCCAGTTTAGAGCTAATTGACGCTGCCGAAGGAAGAAGGAAGAAGGAAGAAGGAAGAAGGATGAGGGATGAGGGATGAGGGATGAGGAATGAGGGATGAGGGAATAAGAAAGAAGGAAGAGGGAATAAGAAAGAAGGAAGAAGATTGCTACAAATTCATACCGCCTTTTTGCAGTTGTTTGAGCGGATCGAGCAAAATGTCGGCTACAGAGCGCTGGCGGATGACGATTTCGGCGCTGGCTGTTTGCCCTGTTTTTAACTTCCAAGTTCGATTGTTTGCAGTTACTGAATCGCGATCGATACTGACTTCAACACTGTAGACAACTCCCAGGAGATCGTCAGTTTTGCTATCCGGCGAAATCGAGACAACTTTGCCCGGAATCACGCCGTAGTTTTGATAGGGAAAAGCGTCGAATTTGACTTGCACTGGCATTCCAGTTTTGACAAAACCCGCTTCTCGGTTTGGCAAATTGACTGCTAGGACGAGGGGAGCATTGTTGGGAATGACTTCGGCAATTGTTTGACCTGGTTGAACGACTTCTCCTGTGTTGTGAAAGTTGAGGGCGGACACGACTCCGCTGACTGGGGCGTAGAGAAATCTTTGTTTCAATTTACTGTTAGCTCGATCGAGCAAAGTTTGGGTTTCAGCAATTTTAGATTTGATTTGATTTAAATCCATTTCTAACTGCTGAATTTTTTGCTCTTTTTCTAACTGAGTTTGGCGCGCTGCTGCTTGCTGGCTGGCCGCTTCAGCTTGCAGCCGATCGAACTCTGCGGATTTTTCTGCGAGTTCGCCTTTGGTGCGAGCGATCGCGCTAGTTCGATCGCGCAAAGCTTGCTCTACTTCAAACAGTTTTTCCTTAACTTGAGTGGCGTCAGAAAGTTGGCTCCTGATGGTGGCGCTAATGCGATCGCGCACGGTTTGTTCGATTTCAAAAGCGCGATCGTCGGCTTGCGTTTCCTCCCCCAACTGACTGCGAATTACCGCGTTTTCGCTCTCCCGCAAAGCTTCTTCAGCTTGAAACAATACATCTTTTGACAAAGCACCTTCATCTACCAAAGGTTTGAGCCGCGCGATCCTTTCTTTGTGGGCAGTTACTTTTGTTTGGAGTTGCGCGAGCAAATTTTGAGTCTTTTGTTGTAGCGGCTTCACCTGAGCTCGCCGCCCCTGTTGGGATGCCACATCTTCTTGCAGTTGTGCGAGCAAATCTTCGGCGTTTCTTTCCAAAGGTTTGAGTTGCTGCTGGCGCGCTTGTTGGGATGCTGTATCGGCTTGCAGTTGCTCGATTTGAGCCTCTGCGGTAGCAACGGAGGCGCGGGCGCGGGCGATCGCAGCTTCGGCCCCCCGTTTGTCTGCTTCGGCAATTGCTTTGCTGGCTTGAGCTTCGAGTTTGGTGCGCTCGATCGAACTCTGCATTTGTACTAATTGAATTTGATAACCTGCGAGCATTTTATCGAGTCTCTCGACTTCGCTGGCGGCCGTTTCCGGATCTAATTCTGCTAGCAATTGTCCGGCTTTAACCTTTTGACCTTCTTTAACAGGAAGGTTAACGATTTTGCCCGGTTCGATCGAGTGAATTTTGTAAACATCACCTTTGGGAACTAATTTGCCTTGAGCGTGGCCGACTTCATCAATTTTTCCGAAAGTTGCCCACGCAGCAAAAGCCAGCGAAAAAACAATTCCTCCTAACATCAACCGCTGGGGAAAAGATACCGGCGGTTGGTCGAGTACCGAGTGCAAAGAAGTTGACCAATTATCGGATGAATTGGGGAACTTCGAGGGATAAATTAAGTCATTAGTTTGAGAAGCAACTTTTTGATGCTTGGCTATTTCTGGTTTCCTAACTTCATTTTCAGGCCGGGAAGCTGTCGCTGCTGGGACTTCCGCTATGTGGTGTGGAGGGGAACCATATCTGTTGGCATCTTTTGAAAGCATGACTGTTTCTCCAAATCAGTAATTAGCAATTGGTAAGTAGCGATCGGTAATTAGTAATGGGGAATTGGTAAGGGAGGATGGAGTCTTAGTAATGAGCTAAGCGTTGCACGGGGAATTGAAAATTGGTAATTAAGAATTAGTAGCGAAGAATTGTCCATCAAAACTTAAAACTTTCTTCCCTCATCCTTCTTCCTTCTTCCCTCATCCTTCTTCCCTCATCCTTCTTCCCTCATCCTTCTTCCTTCTTCCTTCTTTAAAGAGCTAGTTGTTGTTGAGCGAGATGGTAGTAAAGTCCCCGATCGTCCATCAATTTATCGTGAGTGCCTTGTTCGGCTAAAATTCCCCGATCGAGAACCAAAATGCGATCGGCATTGCGTACCGTAGACAATCGGTGAGCGATGATAAACACAGTGCGATCGCGGCTAATTCGTGCCAAATTTTGTTGAAACCTGCGTTCTGATTCGGTATCCAGCGAAGAAGTTGCTTCGTCTAAAATCAAAATCCGGGGATCGCCTAAAAGAGCGCGGGCGATCGCAATTCTTTGTCGCTGTCCTCCAGACAAACTCGTTCCCCTTTCCCCCACAGGAGTTTGATATCCTAGCGGCATATCTTGGATAAATTGGTGAGCTTCTGCAAGTTTGGCAACTTCGATCGCCCGCTGGCAACTTGCAAAATCGGCATCTTTTGTTTCCTCGTTTTGGTAAAGGGAAGTTGGCCCGTTTTTATAGAGCACGATATTTTCTAAAATCGTGCCGGAAAACAAGAAACAATCTTGAGGAACTACACCCAACTGACTCCGCAGCGAGTGAGGGGAAATATGTCGGATATCGTGCCCGTCTACAGTCAGCCGCCCTGTTTCTGGATAGTAGAAACCTTGCAGCAATTTAACCAAAGTGCTCTTACCGGAACCGCTGCGGCCGACAATTGCCACAGTTTCGCCGGCTTCTACTTCAAAGGAGATATTTTGCAGCGTGTGGCGTTCGTCATTTGGGGAATAGCGGAAACAAACATTTTCTAACTTGACATTTCCCTGAATGCGCGGCAATACCAACATCGGTTTGTCGGGACTTTCTTCCGGTTGAGTCGCAAAAACGTCATCCAAACGTTCGATCGAAACTACAACTTCTTGGAACTCATCCCACAATCCCACCACAGAAAGCACCGGAGAAATCACGCTGCCGATCATCATATTAAACGCCACAAATTGACCGATCGTCAGTTGGTCTTGAATTACCAGCATCGCTCCGTACCACAGCAAAACCGTGCTGCCTAAAGTATTAACCGATCCCCCGATTACTTGCAAGGAATTTGCCAATTTCTGCCCGCGAAATTTGGCATTAATCATCTCAGTTAATTGGTCTTCCCAACGCCAGCGCATTTCTCGATCTGCTGCGGTTGCTTTAATCGTCGCAATCCCCGAAATCATTTCTACCAAATAAGAGTTTTGCTTCGCGCCTTCATTGAAAATATCTCGCGATACTTGCCGCAGCAAGGGAGTTGCAGCCAAAGTCAAAATTACGATCGGCGGAATTAAAGCCAATACCAACAAAGCCAACTGCCAGTTGTAGTAAACCATCAGCCCGATGTAAACGATTGCCATCAAAGCATCCAGCCATGCAGTAATCGCTTGGCGGGTCAAAAATGCTTGAATTTTTTGATTTTCCTGAACTCGCGTCAAGATGTCACCAACGTGGCGCGATTCAAAGAATTTGATCGGCAAACTAAGGGTGTGATTGATAAAACCGCTAACTAAAGTGAGGTCAATGCGGTTGGAAAGGTAATCGAGCAAATATTGTCTGGTGGCGGTAAGCAGCAGCCGCCAAACACCGAACAATAAAAGTCCGATCGCAAAAACGTGCAGGGTGACAAGGCTTTTGCTGACAACTACTTGGTCGAGAATTACTTGAGTAAATAGAGGCGTAATTATCCCGAACAATTGGATGAATAAAGACGCTGCCAAAATTTGGGCGACAATGCCCCGGTAGGGCCAAACTATGCCGAGAAAGTTTTGAGTTTTAATGCCTTTGTTTTCGGCATTGCGGTTGCGGTATAGCTGCGGTGTGGGGTCTAAAATTATCGCGTAACCAGTCCAATTCTCGCTAAAAGTTTTAACGTTCATCCACCGCTTGCCCGCTGCGGGATCGGCAATTAAAACTTGATGGTTGCGGAAGCGGCAAACTACGACGTAGTGATTGCCTTGCCAGTGAGCGATCCAGGGATTTTGATTGCGGAGGGGGGCTAAAGATGCGCGCACGGGACGGGCTTGAAATCCTAAATTTTCAGCGGCTTTAGCGAGGTTTTTAGGAGAAGTGCCGCTGCGGCCGACTTCTGCTACTTCGCGCAGGTAATTGATGCTGTATTTTTTACCCCAATATTCGGAAATCATCGCCAAACACGCCGCCCCGCAATCTGATGCGCTTTGCTGCTGCTGGAAGGGAAATCCGAAACCCAACCACTTGCGCTGTTTGGGTTTGGGAAAGATAACGGTTGCAAATCCCGGTTTTGAATTCTGGATTTTGGCTGGTGTTTGCTGCTCGCTGGTTGGGGCGGATTTTGAATTTTTGGTGGGGGTGAGTAAGGTTAAAGGGCGAGATTTGCGGATGATTTTAGGGGGGGAATTGCTGTCTGCTGCTACTGCGGCTTTTGCTATTTCCCACTGTTGAGATTCGATCCGGTAAATTAGTAAGTCTGTTTGAGCTTTCCAGTTGTCGGGTATGGGTTCGGGATGTCCCCAGCTACTGCCTGCTAAAGGGGCTTCTAAACCTTGGATTTGACCGCTGCGCAACCAAAAGTGACTGGGGGATTTTTGGCAGCCTTCGGCAACTGCAACGCCTGCGGGAATTCGGATTTCTTCTAAATAAGGTAACAGGTGAGACCAGAGAGTTTGCTGTTGTTGAGTTGTCAGCGATCGCACTTCTGTTTCTGTCTTGAAAAAGATGAGTTGGTGCCGTTCTTGAAATTGTTGCTCTAACCGCTGTTGCAGTCGTGGCAATTGTTGTAAAATTGTCTGGAATTTGGCGGACTCGATTCGGGCGATTTGACCGTTACTGGCGGCAATTGCTCTGTAGGAAATCGCGCTGTCAATAAATAGGTCATCAACTCCAAATATTGCACCGGTTTCCAATACTACTGCCGAAACTTCTTGGTGGCTGGATGTTTCTCGTGCTAGCAGTCTGACTCGACCTTCGCACACTAAATAAAAAGTGCGTGCAGCAAAGAGATTGGGCGGGGAATCTTCTCGTTTGTTTTCTGCTAAATTGCTGTTATTTTCTGGGATTTGATATTTTGCTATCTCGTCTCCTAGCTGAAGTTCAAACGTTGTTGACGCGCTGCTCAATTGGGAAATTAAGCTGGGTTCTGCATCTGTATCTTCTAAGAGTTTTGCAAGCGCCGTAACTTGTACTGGTTCTGGCGATCGGGTCAAGTAATTACTGTCCAGCAAATCTTTTTTCATTGCTTACCCCTGTATAATCTATGTAATTCAGTGCTTGGCAGCTCTTAATTTTGTTGCAATTAAGTAGCTCTTTTAAGCTGAAGGATGGGAAAACAGCTTCGGGAGCGACGAGCTATTTTAATTGCCGGTGGTGCGAGATCTCAAGAGTTGATTTTCTCAACTTACCTGCACCTCCCCACTGAAATGAATTTCTCTTAAACCATCCGATCGCGCGCAGAAATACTCCGAAAAAAGCAGCACCCATTGTCAGTTTCTCCTGTTTCATTTTTCTGTTAGCCTGCCCTTAGTTTGCAAGTTGCCAACAACCAAAACTCAACTTATTCCGAATTCTAAAAAAGATTAAAGTCTGAGTTTTTTTTGCTGGATTGCAAATAGATTAGCGGTAAAAAAAGCTCGATCGCGCACAGCCCTTGTTAGGAATTGGGTTAGGATTTGGGTTAGGATTTGGGCTGGGATGTTGCTTGGGATGTTACTTGGGATGTTGACCGGCCACTTGGCTGAAAACTCGATTGCCAATTTCCCAAACTGCTGGTTGTAGCTTCGATCGACTTGAAAAACCGCTGTTTCCGACACAGAAACTTAATTGAGCGAGCAAAATATTTCCTTAATGCCCTTGCTTTTCCTCAAAAATCCAGTTTTTTCGGTTTGGATTTGGCAAGTATCGAACCATTGGCGCGGCTCGTAACAGGAAGAGCAAAAGACTTTACACCGACTTAAAAAATGCCACTTAACTAGCCTTTCCCTACATCAAAATAGGGCTGATACCAGTTGACAGACCGCACTTGGAGCCTGGTCCAATCTCTCTCACTTTATCCTCAATTCACGGTTGCAAACTAGGAAAAAACATCTCTTTTAACCTTTATTCAAAACCTTGAGAATCTCGGATGTTTTTTGTTTGGAGAGTTGGGGTAATTACGTAAGTGCTGTGGCAGTTGGACTCCATCATAGCTTACGCAACAGCTATCTTGACTACAGTTCTTGCGCTATCTTTACTAAATCTTTAAAATACCACCGTATTATCGCCGATAATTGTGAAGTTTGGATGAAGGAAAGATGAAGAAAATCAGTATAGTGACTGTTTTTGAGTGAAAATGCCCAAAAACAACCATTTTCCATTGCTGAGTGTTGGAAACGGATTTACAGCCAGATTTGGTATTAATTATTAAAAAAAACTCACTCAGCAAGAATTTGTGCAGTAAAGTATCGCCAAAAAATAAAGAAATATTACTGTCAGTGAAGCGGATAGGTACTGAGTTACTTGACAAAAAGTTACTATTTGCATCCAAAAATTTAAGTTATAAATTCGGCTGGATAATTTTCTGCATGACTTGCACGTTCGATCGATTTGATGCGCTTTTGAAACGCTACAGATAGCAGTAAGGTGCGCAGCGCGCACCTTACATAATTTAACAGTTGGTCAACTCTGTATTTGTTGTGCGAGTTTGAGAAATCTCAATTTTCAGCAATCGATCGATCGTACCAATTTTGCAGGGCCAAGCGGTGAACTTCGCGCCAACTAATATTGTTGGCTTTGGCAATTTGGGCGCAATCTTCATATTCCGGTTGCACGTTAGCGATCGAAAGTCCAGTCTTAGCAACTTTTATTCGCACTTCGCCGTATTTTGTTTGCACTTTGTGAATTTCTCGATACAAAACCGTTCTTTGTTGCATCGATATACGTATGCCTAAAGTAGTAGTTTCCCGAAAAATAACAGTTTCGCAAGCCTCCTGAAATTCGGGAGGGCAAATCGCAGTCAGCAAAACCCCCAATCGCGATTTTTTCATCACAATTGGCGCAGTAAAAACATCCAGAGCTCCAACGGCAAACAAAGCATCAAAACATACGCGATCGCTTGAGGGATCAAATCGTCGATTTGCGTTTCCAAAACACAGATTGTTTCTTGGGAATTAGTAATAGGTAATTGGGAATTGGTAATGGGTAATTGGTAATGGGTAATGGGTAATTGGGAATTGGTAATGGGTAATGGGGAATTCTCCGACTCTATCGGGGGCGGGCACGGGGGCACCGCCCCTACAAACCCCCTCTCCCCAATCCACAGGCGCAAAATATTAGGAATTGAGAGATTGCGGGAACCGGCACCCAAACCGATGGTGTGAATTTGCATCGGCGGTGGCGGGCCAAAACTTTCGGCCAAAGTACAGGCAATTGCAGTTCCCGTAGGCGTGCACAATTCGCGATCGATCCCGTTACTATAAACGGGCACTTGGTGCATTTCCCAAAGTTTCATCACCGCCGGCGTCGGTACCGCCAGCCTGCCGTGGGCAGCCTTCACCGTACCCCCGCCCGTCGGCATCGTGGAAAAGTAAAATTCCTCAACATCCAACCAATCCAAGCCCAAACAAGTACCGACAATATCCACCAACGCATCGGCAGCCCCCACCTCGTGAAAGTGCACCTCGTCAGGCGAAATTCCGTGCACGGCACCTTCTGCCTCAGCTAATTTCCGAAATACAGCCAAACTCCAGGTTTCAACGCGCTTTGGCAAGTTTGCAGAGACAATAATTTGCTCGATTTCGGGCAAATGGCGGTGATGGGCGTGACTGATTTCTGTATCTGTTTCGGCGTGGCTGTGGGAATGTTCGTGGGAATGTTCGTGGGAATGTTCGTGAGAATGTTCGCCGCCGTGATGGTGGTGGTAGCGTCGATCGAAAGTGGGAGATTCTGTTTCAGCCGGATCGAGTTCCGGATTTTGGGTTTTTTTCGGTAAATCCGAAATCAAATCCACATAAACTTTAGTTGCTTGCTGAGTATTCCGGTGGACTAATTGAGCCCGCAATTGATACTCTGCCGAAATGCCGAGCAATTGGAGTTTCTGCGCGATGTAATCTAAAGGTACGCCGGCGTGGACGAGAGCACCGAGACACATATCGCCAGCAATTCCGGTAGGACATTCAAAATAAGCTATTTTATTCATTAGTTAACAATTAATTTCGCTGTCGATTGTTTTCCAGATAACATTCAGTAACCCACCGGGCATCACCTTAATATGGCAATTATTTACGAAGTGCATCCAGTTACACCCCAAAAAGACAGGATCGAGAAGATTAAAAACGCCCTGCAAGATGGGGCAGTGATGCTGTATCCGACCGATACAGTTTACGCGATCGGCTGCGATCTCAATGCCAAATCTGCGGTTGAACGGGTCAGGCGGATCAAGCAACTCTCCAATGATAAACCATTGACGTTTTTGTGTTCTTCCCTGTCAAATATTTCGGAGTATGCCGTTGTCAGCGACGAGGCCTACAGGATTATCAAGCGGTTAATTCCCGGGCCTTATACTTTTCTGCTGCCGGCGACGAAGTTAGTGCCGCGTTTGGTAATGAATCCGAAACGGAAAACCACAGGAATTCGCGTGCCCGATCGACCGATTTGTTTTACGCTTGTCGAAGCATTGGGCAATCCGATTATTTCCACATCCGCCCACATTACTGCCGACTATGAAGGTGAAGCACCTCTAGTAGTAGCAAAAGCAGCAAACTTTGGCAAAGCCGAACTTTTTGACTGTTTGGAAAAATTAGTAGATGTAATTGTCGATGACGGGTCCGATCCGGGCGATCGAGTTTCAACAATTCTCGATTTAACCGAAAGCGAACCGAGTGTAGTCCGCCGCGGTTTGGGCTGGGAAGCGGTGGCCTCTTGGGAAATGCAATCAGTCGATAGTTGATAGTTGACCGTTACGGTTTGTAGTGAGGATTTTAGTCCGATCGAAATGCGGATTTTAGTCCTCACTCCGAACTAATTTTATTGCGGGCGATCGAACTGATAAAGATGCGGACTGAAGTTTGAATTCTGACTGTATTTTAGAGTAAAATCAAACAAGATGCTGCTAGCAAAGGACTCATCCTATGACTGCCACAATCGCTACTCAAAACCAACCCGCGATCGTCTACCCGGAAGATGACGGCAATCCTATGTCAGAAAATACCAAGCAATTTCAATTAATTATGAGAATTCAAGGCGGTATCGACGCCTTATTCAAAGATAACGACAGCGTATTTGTTGCCGGCGATTTGCTGTGGTATCCAGTTGAAGGTAATGACAAAACCCGCCAAGCGCCCGATATCATGGTAGTATTTGGCAGACCAAAAGGTGACAGAGGTTCCTACCAACAGTGGCTGGAAGATAATATTGCCCCGCAAGTGGTTTTTGAAATCATTTCTCCAGGAAACCGCATGAAAGCAATGTATAAGCTTTTCAAGTTTTACCAGCAGTATGGAGTCGAAGAATATTATGTCTACGATCCAGCGGATAATGAATTAATGGGTTGGCTGCAAACTGACGGAGAACTCAACTATATTGAATCGATCGAAGGTTGGGTAAGTCCGCGTTTGCAAGTACGTTTTGAAACTGCATCGGGAGATTTGGAAATTTACCAGCCTGACGGACAGAAGTTTTTGTCTTACGTGGAATTGTCGAGGCAAAAAGAGTTGGCGCAGCAACAAATGGAACTAACTCAGCAACAAATGGAACTAACTCAGCAACAAATGGAACAGGAACGTCAAGAGAAAGAATTAGTGCAGCAAAAAGCCGATCGAATCGCTCAAAAATTAAGAGAAATGAACATCAATCCCGACGAATTGTAAAGCTATTCCTAGAAAATTAAAAAGTTTTTATGATGGCATTTAAATCTCCATCATAAAAACTTCGCGATCGACAGTCATTAGTCATTAGTTGTTAGCCATTAGTCATTAGTCATTAGTTGTTAGTTGTTAGTTGTTAGTCAGTAGAAAAACAACTGTCAACTGTCAACTGTCAACTGTCAACTCTTTTCTACCTTAACTCCTTTCCAAAAAGCAATGTAGCCAGCAATATTTTTAGCTGCATCCTTCGGAGTCGGATAGTACCAAGCAGCATCTTTGTTAACTTGTCCGTCAACCTCAACGCTATAATAACTGGCAACACCTTTCCAACCGCAAGTAGTGTGAGTGCTGCTGTCCTTGAAATACTCGCGGTTGATGGCATCGGGGGGGAAGTAATAGTTATTTTCTACGACTTCGCACTTATCGCTTTCGGCCAAAACGGCACCATTCCAAATTGCTTTCGGCATCGGTTTCTCTGTTTAAAGTTTTGAGATTTTTAATTATTGTAACTGAATTTTGCCATAAATGTAGGGTGTGCACTGCGCACCTTACCGCTATAAATGTAGGGCTTGCACTGCGCACCTTACCGCCATCAGTAGGGCGTCAAACCAAAGGAATGTAAAAAACTTGTGATTTTAACTGAATTCGATCGCCCGCAGCATACAATAATATAGAAGTCAATTAAAACTACTGCAAATGTCAGGGTCGATTCCACCAACATTTACTCAACCCCGATCGCTCGAACAAGCACTCAAACATTTTTTTGGCTACGACTGTTTTCGTCCGGGACAGCGAGAAATTGTCGAAGCAGCTCTCGAAAAGCGGGATATGATGATTGTCATGCCTACGGGCGGCGGCAAATCTTTGTGCTTTCAATTACCTGCTTTATTGAAACCGGGATTGTGTGTGGTGGTTTCGCCACTGATTGCTTTGATGCAAGACCAAGTAGAAGCTTTGCAAGATAACGGAATTGGTGCGACTTTTCTCAACAGTACGTTAAGCGGAATGGAAGCTCGATCGCGCGAAACAGCTATTCTTAACGGTCAGATTAAATTGCTTTATGTTGCTCCCGAAAGATTGTTGGGCGAGAGATTTTTACCCTTCTTAGATATAGTAGCAGAAAAGTTAGGAGTTTCGGCATTTGCGATCGACGAAGCGCACTGCGTTTCCGAGTGGGGACACGATTTTCGCCCGGAATACCGGCAGATGCAACAAGTGCGCGATCGATACCCGGATATTCCAATTATGGCACTCACTGCGACCGCTACCGAGCGCGTCCGGCAAGATATCATCCAGCAGTTAAATCTGAGAGATCCGTTCGTCCATGTCGCCAGCTTCAACCGCCCGAATTTATACTACGAAGTTCGCGAGAAAACCAAGCGCAGTTTTGCCGAAGTTTTGCAAATCGTCCAGCAAAAAGGCGGTTCGGGAATCGTCTACTGTCTCAGCCGCAAACGAGTTGAAGAAGTTGCGTACAAATTGCAGCAAAGCGGCATCCAAGCTTTACCTTACCACGCAGGCATGAACGATGTCGATCGCTCCACAAATCAAACCAGATTCATCCGCGACGACGTGCAGGTAATGGTAGCAACAATTGCCTTCGGAATGGGCATCAACAAACCCGACGTGCGGTTTGTCATTCACTACGACTTGCCCAAAAATCTCGAAGGATACTATCAAGAATCCGGTCGTGCGGGACGGGATAACGAACCATCCCACTGTACCTTATTTTTCGGCTACGGTGATGTCAAAACCATCGAATACATTATCGACCAAAAACCAGATCCCCAAGAACAGCGAATTGCCAAACAGCAGTTGCGGCAGGTAATTAACTATGCCGAATCGAGTGAATGCCGCCGCACGATTCAGTTAAGTTATTTTGGCGATTTATTCCCCGGAAACTGCGCTCAGTGCGACAATTGCTGCGCGAAAAAACCTGTAGAAGACAGGACTTTAGATGCGATGAAATTTCTGTCTTGCGTGGCGCGATGCAAAGAAAAATTCGGCATGAATCATATAATAGATGTGTTGCGCGGCTCAAAAAACCAGAAAGTTTTGCAGTACCAACACGACCAACTTTCTACTTACGGCATCGGCAAAGATCGCAGTGCAGATGAGTGGAAAACCTTAGCTCGATCGCTCTTGCATCAAGGATTGTTAGAGGAAAGAACCGACGGATTTCCTACTTTAAAATTGAACGATCGCAGTTGGGAAATTATGAAGCGGCAGCGGACATTTGAAATGGCCGTAGAACCGAAACGAGATGTTCCGGGAAAAACCCGTTCTTTAGCCGTAGAAGTTTCCACATTATTTGCCTTGCTGCGAACCCTGCGCAAACAAATCGCCGACGAACAACAAGTACCGCCCTACGTCGTATTTCCCGATAAAAGCTTGATGGACATGGCAGAAAAACGCCCGCAAAATCTCAGTGAATTTGAGGACGTTCACGGAGTCGGGCGCAACAAACGCGATAAATACGGTCAAGTTTTTCTGGAGGCAATTCGCACTTTTTGTGAAGAACAAGGATTGCCGCTTGGTAATGCACCTGGGCCAGTTACTAACCTGCCGAAAGTTCCCGACGTTCCATCTTATTCGCAGATGCAAACCCTAGAATTGCACAAGCAAGGTTTGACAATTCAAGCAATAGCCCAAATGCGGGGGATGACTCCCGGTACTATTTCCGAACATCTAGTCAAGGTGATGGAAATGGGGCACTCCGTTGATATTAATTTGTTGGTTGAACCGAACCGCCAGCAGCCGATAATTCAAGCTATTGAGATTATTGGGGATGAGAGGTTGCGACCGATTTTTGATTTTTTGCAAGAGAGTTATTCGTTTGAGGAGATTAAGTTTGTGCGGGCTTGGTGGTGGCAAAATAATGTTGGTTTTTGAACCGCAGATTTAGCTGATGAACGCGGATGAACGCAGATGTTTTTGCAACCGCAGATGTGGCAGATTAACGCTGATTAACGCTGATAATCGATCGGACATGATATAACTGATGACTAATAACGATCGACTATCAACTCCCAATTTTCAACTCTCAACTATTTGCTTCACCTGTGATCTTGCACCAATGTTAATTGGGGATTTTTCGTGGGGTAGGTTCAAGGTAGAACTCGTAGGCGAAGCCAGCGCGAAGCGCTTATGACAAGCGAAGCACATTCGAGTTCTACCTTGAAAGGGTTTATTTAACCTATTTGCTACGTTTAAGAACCTTGGCGAACCCGCCCCTACAGCTTTGTTGGGAATGGTGCAAGATCTCAGCTTCACCCTACTTCATGCTGTTTCATCTAACTTCAACTTCGTAAATCGAACTACTATTCATTGAACAGCCTTGCAGGTTGGTCGTTGCAAATTCCTCACTTCCTGCTACACAATGGCTGCAAGAGTTAGGAACGGAAAACATGAAAACTACTTGTAAAGTACATACAATTGATTTAGCTGGCAATCGGTATCGAAATCCTCACTACTTGCAAACTCGTGCCAGAATCAACTCTCTCATCGACCATTATATGTCAGTTGAAGTGTTGAGCGATCGACTTTCAGATCTCCCCGAACAATTTTACAACCCGCGTGCCCGTTTGTGGGAATCGATCGACTGGCAAGGGATCGATCGCGAACAAATTATTGGTGTCAAGCCAGAAGTATTTTTACAAATTTTAGCAAGTGCCGCAGAAATTGAAGCTCCGATTCGCAGCTACAGTAAAGAAAGTTGGTGCTACTTGCAGCATATATACCCGGAAATGGCGCGGTTTATGGGAGGAGTTTTTGATGCTAGCGGCAACATTTTAGAGATAGGTGTTTGGGAAAAAGAAGAACGCCAGCATTGTCCGACATTTCGGAAAATTTACCAGCAGTTAACAGGCGAAAAACTGCAAGTTAAACCAAACTCTGTTAATGGTTTTCAACCTACAGGTGACGCTTGGCAAGATACCTACAAACACATTATCAGTCGCTTGAGTACCGAGTGGGGGGCTACTTCTGTTTATTTATGGTTGATGGTACACTCGACGGGGGCGTTGCAACAGGCAATTGCCCAGCCTTTACAGGATGAAATCAATCATTTAGCTAAGTTTTGGGGTTTCAGCCGCTGGGCTTTTTCTCAGAGTTATTTTAATCAACTCAAAGGTTCTACTAAAAACTTAATTTCTCTGCTGAAACACCATCAAATCGAACGGACTCACGGCAATGATGTGTTTAATGCTTCGCTGAGGATCGAACAGATTTCTTTGATGGTTGAATTGACTTTTACCTTCACGCGAGTGATGGTGCGTTTGCGGCGTTGGAATCGCGAACTCAGTCGCAGTTATTTGAGGCATTTGTTCGGTACTGCGCCGGTGGTTGATGCACCGCGCAAGGTTGCTTAAATAGATAGGGCGCAAGGCAGGAATTTTAACGCTATTTGTGTAAGGTGCGCAGCGCGCACCGCCATGTTAAGGTACGGACATATCTACTTTTTTGTTTGGTGTTTTTGAGGGATGCTTGCAACCGCAGATGTGGCGGATTAACGCGGATGAACGCAGATGACGATTCGATTTAATAGGGAGAATTGAAGCTAAAATTATTGATGGAATTGGAATAAGATTGAACGCGGTTGGTATTTGGCGTGAATTAGGAGATAAGTTATGGATCGTAAAATCTACGCTATTGTAAATATTGAATGTCAAAAACTATTTGTTGGTGAAGCTGATCGATTGACAAATGATTGGCCGCCTTTATTGGCTTTACTTAACAGCAGGAAGTATTCGGATATTGAGTTTCAAGCTGCATGGAATCGGGCAGCAAACCAGCGCTACTTTTCCTTTGACACTTGGCGAGATTTGGCAGATTTAGCTAATAGCTGCGATGTGCTGGGGTTGCCAAATTGTGAAATTTTAAGATAAAGTAGAAATTAAAAAGTATCTTACATTATGCAAATTACGATCGATGACTCCAGCCATATTGAATCGCTTGGTTAATGTACCAAATACGTTCAGTTGAGTTTTTAACCTTGTCCAAAACACGCAGTTGTGGAACCAGGGAATTTGTCCAGCAGCTTGCTGGACTATAACTCTTAAAAAAACAAGTAGAATCGATAGTCCCTGCTTTCTCCATCCAATAGCACTTCAACAGTATGTTTAGCTTCAGGGGTCAAATTTGCTCGCGCGAGACACCAATCAGCAAATGTTCTTCGTCCACTTTTTCCCGGTTGCG
This sequence comes from Richelia sp. CSU_2_1, assembly GCA_012034575.1. Classification (GTDB taxonomy): domain Bacteria; phylum Cyanobacteriota; class Cyanobacteriia; order Cyanobacteriales; family Microcoleaceae; genus Microcoleus. The sequence goes on from JAAUPF010000029.1 coordinate 43,319, forward strand.
GTTCGGAGACTAACGCGGAAGGTTTATTGCTTCCCGGTTGCGGATCTGTCCCCAATACCGAAAATCCATTTCCACATGATGCTAGGCCGATCGCACTCCAAATAACTACTATAAATTTTGAGAGATTCATGTTTTTTGCAACTCTAAGCGTCACATCCTTTACCTGAAATTAACGATAATATAAATTATGCAAAGTAAGAGCGCCCGCGTTTAAAAACTTAACAAAATTCCAAACTACTTGTACATCAATATCAAAGAAACCGGTTTTTTTAACAACATTAAAGGCGAAGATGCAAGATTTTTGGAAAAAACCCGGTTTCTGCCTCAGACTCATAAATGAAAAGATAGCAAATCGCAAAACATAGCTCCTCCCAGGTACAGACAGGCTGCAAACTGCCCCAGTTCGATCGCACCCCTTCAGATATAAATTAATAATAGATTTACAAACAACGCTTTAAACTCGCACAAAGGGCAAAAACAGCTATGAACAACCTCACATATCAAATGACCGCGATCGAACGCGCTAACCTCAGCCGGACGATCGACTATACTGGCATTCGATCGATCCCGGAAATCTGGGCAACCGTCAAACAGCGCTATCCCGACATCGTAGCCCTCCACGACCCTCACAGCGAACCGGAAATCAAACTCACCTACACCGACCTCTACCAGCAAATCCAGCAATTCGCCGCCGGCCTCCAAGCCCTCGGCATCGAACCAAATCCCGAAGAAGCAGTCCCCCCCCGCGTCGCCCTCTTCGCCGACAACAGCCCCCGCTGGCTGATAGCAGACCAAGGTATCATGACGGCAGGTGCCGCCAACGCCGTTAGAGGCGCAACCGCTGACCCTGAAGAACTCCTCTATATTATTCAAGACAGCGGCAGTACCGCCCTGGCAGTCGAAAATTTGGCGTTACTGAAAAAACTGCAACACCGCCTCCCCGATTTGCCCGTCCAACTCATCGTCCTCCTCTCCGACGAAACGCCGGAAACCGACCAAACTCCTATCAAAACAGTAAATTTTTCCCAAGTTATGGCCGCCGGAGCCCAACGGACTCTCAAACCAAGCAATCACAACCCTCAAAGCCTCGCCACCCTCCTCTATACCAGCGGTACAACCGGCAAACCCAAAGGCGTCATCCTCACCCACGGCAATTTGTTGCACCAATTAACAACATTCGGTACAATTCTGCAACCGGAAGGGGGCGATCGAGTTCTCAGCATCCTCCCCAGTTGGCACGCCTACGAACGCACTGTGGAATACTTTTTGCTGTCCCAAGGATGCACGCAAATTTACACCAGCATCCGCTATTTCAAGCAAGATTTTAAAACCTGCAAACCCCAGTACATGGTTAGCGTTCCGCGCATCTGGGAATCGATTTACGAGGCAGTACAAAAGCAATTCCGGGAACAGCCAGCCAACAAACAAAAATTGGTGAATTTCCTGCTATCTGCCAGCCAGCAATATATCGAAGCCTGCCGCATTTATCGGGGATTGACTCTCAGTTTAAAACCTGCTTCTGATTCCGAAAAACTTATTGCCCGCATCAAAAGCATTCTGTTATTCCCCGTTCACGCCCTCGCCGAAAAACTGGTTTATCAAAAAGTTCGCGAAGCTACGGGCGGCCGTTTTAAATGGGCAATTAGCGGCGGCGGTTCCTTGGCAGCCCACATCGATAATTTCTTTGAAATCGCCAATATCGGTTTGTTAGTCGGCTACGGCTTGACCGAAACTGCCCCCGTTTTAACTGTCCGCCGTCCGTGGCACAATCTCAAAGGTTCCGCAGGACAGCCGATTCCGGGTACGGAAATTAAAATAGTAGACCCGGAAACCAAACAGCAACTGTCTCCGGGCCAGCGCGGTTTGGTATTGGCGCGTGGGCCGCAAATCATGCAAGGCTACTATCTTAATCCCCAAGCTACCTCAAAGGCGATCGACCCTGAAGGCTGGTTCGATACCGGCGATTTGGGCTCGCTGACTCCCGGCAACGATTTAATCTTGACGGGCCGGGCCAAAGATACCATCGTCCTTACCAACGGCGAAAACATCGAACCCCAACCCATCGAAGACGCTTGCCTCCGCAGCCCCTACATCGACCAAATCATGCTAGTCGGGCAAGATCAAAAATCCGTCGGCGCGTTAATTGTCCCCAACCGCGAAGCCGTGGAAAAATGGGCGGCAGAACAAACTCCTTCAATACACGAAATTGACTGGAATAGCAAGGCAATTCAAGACTTATTCCGCAAAGAATTAAACCGCGAGGTACAAAATCGCCCCGGATACCGCGCGGACGATCGCATCGGTCCGTTCCGCCTGATTCAGGAGCCATTTTCGATGGAAAATGGAATGTTGACTCAAACCCTGAAAATCAAGCGCCCGGTTGTGACGGAACACTACCGCGATATGATTGACGGGATGTTTTGAAAATCCGCGCGGGACTTGGGGAATGGAGAAGCAAAAATTATCCCAACACCCGAGTCACGAGTTCGAATCCTCAGTCCCCAGTCCTTGGTTCATGTCTGCCAACTAATGACTGATGACTAAGGACTAATGCCTAATTCTCAATTGACAAACTACAACTTTATGTCCACCCCGCAATTACTTTTGAGGCGATCGATTAACGTTAAAGTAATCGTTACCCCTCGCTGGAAAGAAGAAGCTCAACAACAGCTTCAAGCCCAAATCAACCAAATCGATTCTCAGTTGCAGCAGCTCGAAATGCAAGGGCAGCGGATGATTTCGGAAATCCAGCGTCAAAGCTTGCAACCCCCCGGCCCGCAGGTAACGCAACAAATCGAAAACATTCAAATTCAGGTGAACCAAAAGAAAAGCGAACTGCTAGAACAGAAAAACCAAAGCTTGCAACAACTCCAGCAAGTGCAGGTACTGGATCTCGAACAGGAAGTAAATCAAGGTCAAATTGACGGTACGTTCACGATCGAGCTGGGAGAAAACTTGATTCAAAAAATGCAAGTAGAAATTCTCCTCCGCGACGGCGTTGTCGAAGAAATTAGAGGTGACATTTAAAACCTATTAATTGGTAGTTGGTAATTGGTAATTGGTAATTGGCAATAAATTTTGTGCCGTCAGTGGCGAATATTCGCACTGGAAACTGACACAATAATAAGTATTGTCGATCGCCAATTAGATAGCGTCCGCTAGATTACCAGCGATCGAAACCGTTCGTAGTGCGGACTTCAGTCCGCTCCAAAATTGCTGTTTGTAGTGCAGACTTCAGTCCGCTCCAAAATTGCTGTTTGTAGTGCGGACTTCAGTCCGCTCCAAAATTGCGGACTTTAGTCCGTACTACGAACCTGACACTACGAACCTGACTTCGCAACGCTCGATCGGACGCGATATTACAGCAAATTTGAGGTTTTCGTAGGAGCAATCTCCCCGAATTCGCTCAGCCGCCGCGACCTAAGAGCATCGCTCTGAATTTTTTTTCTGTAACGCACTTACTGCAGTTGACAGTTAAAAATTAACAATAGTCAACTGTCAACTGTCAACTGTCAACTCAACAGGACTTGGGACAAATGATTCGTGAAGTTTTTATGCCGGCTCTCAGTTCGACCATGACCGAGGGCAAGATTGTTTCCTGGGTGAAGTCGGCCGGGGACAAAGTAGAAAAGGGCGAAACAGTGGTAGTTGTTGAATCTGACAAAGCCGACATGGACGTAGAATCTTTCTATGAAGGTTTTTTAGCAACAATTATCGTACCTGCAGGTGAAGTTGCGCCAGTAGGAGCTGCGATCGCCCTGGTAGCGGAAACAGAAGCCGAAATCACCCTCGCCCAGCAGCAAGCAGCAGGAGCAGCCGCTCCCGCCGCCGCTGCCGCTCCCGCCGCCCCCGTCAAAGCAACTGCAGCTTCTTCTCCAGGCTTGCAGCAAAATGTCAGCCGCCAAAACGGCCGCAGTATCGTTTCTCCTCGCGCCCGCAAGCTGGCCAAGGAACTGAAAGTAGATTTGAATTCCATCAAAGGCTCTGGCCCTCACGGCCGGATCGTCGCAGAGGATGTGGAAGCAGCAGCGGGCAAAACCGCACCCGCACCGGTCCGGCAACCCGCGATCGTCTCTGCAATTCCCGCCCCAGCAGCGCCCGCCCCTGCGCCCGCCGCAGTCAAACCCGCACCGGCTAAGCCCGCTGCCCCCGCCCCAGCAGTTGCAGGCCAAACAGTACCGATGAACGCGCTGCAAAATGCTGTAGTGCGTAATATGGAAGTTAGTTTGAGCGTGCCGTGTTTCCGCGTCGGCTATACGATTACTACGGACAATTTGGACAAACTCTACAAACAAATTAAGTCGAAAGGCGTCACGATGACGGCGCTGCTGGCGAAAGCAGTTGCAGTAACTTTACAAAAACATCCCCTGCTGAATGCTAGTTATGTGGAGTCGGCTATTCAATACCGCGCCGATATTAATGTTGCTGTCGCGGTGGCGATGGATGGAGGCGGCTTGATTACGCCGGTGCTGCAAAATGCCGATCGCCTGGATCTCTATTCTCTCTCCCGCAGTTGGAAGGATTTGGTCGATCGAGCTCGCGCCAAGCAGTTGAAACCTGAGGAATACAGCACGGGAACTTTTACTCTTTCAAATTTGGGAATGTTTGGCGTAGATAAGTTTGACGCTATTTTACCGCCCAATCAAGGCTCGATTTTGGCGATCGGCTCTTCGCGGCCGCAGGTAGTTGCGAATGAGGACGGTTTGATGGGAGTCAAGCGGCAAATGCAGGTTAACATTACTTGCGACCACCGAATTATTTACGGTGCTGATGCTGCGTCATTCTTGCAGGATTTAGCGAAATTGATTGAAACCAATCCTCAATCTTTGACGCTGTAGCTGGCATTCTCCCACGTCAGTCTTGCCAAAAACGGTTCGTAGTGAGGACTTGGATTTGCAAAATAGAGCAAACTCAAGTTCTTACTACGAACTTATCTTATTGAGCAGGCTCAAATTTATACTACGAACTCATCCGATCGCCAATCTCATCAAATCTCAAATCTCAAATCGAATAAATCTGCCAAATTGGCAACACGATCGGCCGATCGTACTTGATAATTTATTTGCGAATCAAATAAAAGCAGCTTATTAGCTTGCTGCACCCTCATTCCAGTCTCGCAATTTAATTGCAAAGCGAGGCTGGTTTTTGCGCGCAAATTTAGCTTAATTACCGTCAAAATAGTCGGTAAATTTCACAAATATTCATGAATTTTACTTCACATTTTAATTTCCAACAAATCTGCCAAATTGGCAACACAGCTCAAATTAGTCCGCCTATATTGAGTACATCGAAAGAAAACAACAGTGCTTCGAGCAACACTCAATTCAAAGGAGAAAGCCATGAATATTTCCGATTTAGAATTAGTCGAAAACCTTGCTGAAACAACCGCGATCGAAGGTGGCAGCTACTATTATCCAGGCCACAAACAATACGATTATGTGAACGTCTACGCCAGCTCCGGTATCTTCAGCGCAGCGGTTATTTACGGTAACACAGCAGTCGCTAGTGGAGATGCCAAAGCTTACGGTTACGATACTTTCACCAAGAGCGCTACCTATACGGTGACAGATCCTTATTTCAGCGGTTCCAGCTCTTATTCCTTGTCAGCAACCGGCTACTAAGTTAATGTCGGTGCGATCGCCTCAAATCTCAGCTATTTCCATGCTCCCCGATCGGAGTTCAACGATGGTTGGTATCGGGGAGTAAACCACAAATTCTTTGTTTCACAAAATTGCAATTACTCTCAGGATAAAACCATGAATATTTCCGATTTAGAATTAGTCGAAAACCTTGCTGAAACAACCGCGATCGAAGGTGGCAGCTACTATTATCCAGGCCACAAACAATACGATTATGTGAACGTCTACGCCAGCTCCGGTAT
>JAAUPF010000191.1 GCA_012034575.1 Richelia sp. CSU_2_1
TCGACCTTCCATACCAAAAGAGCGATCGACCTTTTTATGAAAAAGAGCGATCGACCTTTTTATGAAAAAAGAGCGATCGACCTTTTTATGAAAAAAGAGCGATCGACCTTCCTTGAGAAAAAGGAGTTAAGGGATCTCCGCACGTTTGGTATCGAGTACATAATATTGTGGTATAATAGTAAAGAAAAGCTTTAGCCTCAAATAAAAAACTATGTCAGAGGTAATCCTCAACCAAATTTTTAATCAGCTTGAAATGCTGGAAATTTTTGAGTTGCACCAGCTAAATAGTGCCATCCAAAAATATCTGGTTCAAAAACAGGCAACTACTCAACAAGCCAAATTTCATCAAGCACTTTTAACCTCTGGGTTAGTCAAAAAAATCAACCATCTATCTTGCAGTCAGCCAACCCAACGGCGACTGATTCAGGTACAGGGTAAGCCTGTTTCTGAGACAATTATTGAGGAACGTCGCTAGATGGCATTTTATTATGTAGATAGCAGCGCCTTGGTGAAGCGCTACATTCGCGAGACAGGCTCAGCATGGGTTGTGAGTTTGTTCGACCCTACACTCAATAATGATGTGTTAATTTCTGCGATTACAGGTGTGGAAATCGTTGCTGCAATTATCCGCAGAGGGCGGGGCCCAAGCATCAGCACTACAGACGCGACAGCAGCGTGCTTTCAGTTCAGGAGTGACCTACAATCTGATTACCAAGTTGTCGAACTTACTGACAGCATTATTAACTCTGCAATGGCATTAGCTGAAACCTACGCATTGCGGGGATATGATGCTGTTCAGCTAGCAACAGGCTGTGCCATCAATGACCTCTGCACTTCTAATAGTTTGCCTCCTCTGACATTCGTCTCTGCTGATAATGAGTTGAATGCAGCAGCAGCTAGCGAAGGTTTGATAGTTGAAAACCCTAATAGTTACCCTTAATTGCGATCGCCCTTTCCATGACATAAGAGCGATCGACCTTTCCATGACATAAGAGCGATCGACTGTCCTTGTGTCTTTAGATCGATTACAATAATCCTTATATCGTCGTTTAGAAAAGCTTTATGCCAGAGGTCGCACGATTTTACGGAATAATCATCAAAATTTTCTTTGGGGATCACCCACCTCCTCATTTTCACGCAGTGTACGGTGAGTACAATGCTTTAATCGGTATTGAGTCTTTAGCAATTATTGAAGGAGACTTGCCGAATCGAGCCGAAAAGCTGGTATTAGAATGGGCTGCATTGTATCAGAAAGAACTGCTGGATATGTGGAACAACCAAGAATTTACTAAGCTTCCACCATTAAAATAAATTTGATTGTTTTATGAAACCAGAACGCATTGTTTCGGCTAAAGCGATTGACGATCGAACCTTGATTGTTAAGTTTACCAATCGCGAAAGCAGGAAATACGACATTTCTAAATTATTAGACAAACCGATGTTTGCTCCCTTACGCAATCTGGTGTTTTTCAGAAGTTTTAGCATTGAACCTGGTGGTTATGGACTGGTTTGGAATGAAGACATCGATCTGAGTGAATATGAACTTTGGCAAAATGGCATTAGTTTAACGGATAAGGAAATTGAGCAATATATGGACTCTATCTGTGATGTTATTCGCTGAGAAATAATGCCCGACCCTGCTGGGAAATTGCCTTTTTTATGAAAAAACTACGCTTCGCGATCGCCATTTATATGAAAAAAAGAGCGATCGCCCTTTCCATACCAAAAAGAGCGATCGCCCTTTCCATATAACCAAAAATAGCCAAAAAGCGATCGCACTTTTTGACTTATTCCCAAGGGGCGATCGCTCTTTTGGCATCTGGTATAGATAAAGGGCGATCTCTCTTCCCTGCAAAAACACTCGTAACCAAAAGGGCGATCGGGCCGACGTTGAGTTGAGGAGATCGCCCTTATTTGAGAAAGAGGAGTAAAGGGCGATCGGGCATCTGCAATCCCAAGCATCACATTTTTTGACTAATGACAAAGGGGTGATATAGCGATCGCATTTCATTCGTAAATTTTTTTACCCCACCCCAGCCCTCCCCTTATTAAGGGGAGGGAGCAAGAGATTTACAAATCATTTGCGATCGCTATAGCTGTTCCTTGAAAAAATGTTGAGTATTTAACTCAATTAAATTATCGGTTACGACTTGGATCTTCTCGCCCACCATCACGATCGCCAGTTTCAGGGAAAGTGTTAGTAGGTGAAGATTTCGGATAATTCCATGTCGTGGTTACACTGCTGCTACTGCCATTGATATTATATTCCTTGGCAAGTCCTACTTTATGAAGTTCGGCAAGAGCCTCGTCTGTAATTTTAATGCCTCCTATATTTACAGATTTACCGCCATCCCAGTTATATCGATCGAATACATGAATCTGGGTTGTCATTTTAACGGTTGTTTCTCCATTGGGTTTCAGCGGAGGGCTTGTTTCAATTAAAGCCGTGTACCTGTAGTAGAACCCCCCAATCGCCCAATACCAATCACCTTTGTTCTTTGGATCTGCATAGTGCTTTTTATCTAAATCCCATTGACTTGAAATAGAAAACTGAATAGGTTCAGTTTGATTACCTGCTGTAATACGAGTGTTAGCTTCCTGTTTTGCTAAAGCTATCTGTGTTTCAAATAACTTCTTAAAATCAGGAAGATCGCGGAGCATATAATCTACATTGACCTTTAGTGTTTCGCCAGTGTTATTAAGATAGTGCCTCATGTGACGAGCCGCATTAGGGCTACCTCCTGCCTCAAATAAGTCAGCACCTCGATAAAAAGTTTGCTTCTTAACTTCTTCCACAAGCAGCTTTGGACTTTCCCACCATTCAAACTTTTTACTCCCATGTTTACCAGCACCATCATCGGGCAAGATACGTGCTGCTTCTTCAAAATTAGGGTTTAAATTGATGCCACCTCCACCAGTGCGAATTAAAGTAGGTTTGGCTACAGGGCGTGATACAATAGGCTGAGTATTACCAGTCTGATAACTCACAGGCAAATAAATCGATTGTCCTGGTTTGATCGATCGTGCTTCCGCTGCGGTAAATGTACTACCATCAACTTTCTTAATTTCCGTCCAACGGTTAGCATTCCCCAGTTCTCGCAGAGCGATCGCCGATAACGTATCACCACTACGCACAACATACTGCCGCTGCTGTCCCGGCTTTGCCGGAGGTGCATTATAGGAATTAGTCTGAGCATTTTCCAGTCGGACAAATGACACTCCAGCATATTGAGCTGGCGTCAGAATTCGTTCCTTAATTCCACTACCTGTCGGCCAATTTGCCTCAGTAATCCGAACCCGTCCATCTGGATAAACCTCTTCCAAAAAGGCAACGTGACCAACACTTCCAGCCCCTTTAGTATTAGGCGGCCAAACCACTAAACCCCGCGCCCCAGCAGTTGGTGTAGAAGTAACGGGCAAACCTACCTTCAAAGCATCGTTCCTCCACAGCCCAGCATTACCCAGAAACAAAGCATTTTTCTTGATAGCTGCGGGTAACAATCCTGTTTCCAGCATCCGTCCGTAAGCATACCAGGTGCATTGTCCTTGCCAGCGGTAGGCAAAAGGATTAACCGCCCCATTCCGGTAGTTAGCTGAATTAGAGTTAATCGGAACTTGAGGAGTAGGCTGAGTTGGAGGTTGTGGTTGCGACTGTGCAGGCGGCAAGGGAGTCGATTCGGGCGCATTCCCGTAAATCAGTGCGCTCGCTATCCAGTTATTCGTACCAGCGATTCGATACCACCGCTCATCCGGCGTTCCCAACTGAAAATCATTAATCCGCTCACCATACGTCCAACCGCTAAACTGAACATTAGCCTGATATCCATATCCACCTACCCTAGTAAAGTTAGTTCCCGGTCCCGATCGCACATTTGCGCCGACAGGTGGCATCACCCAACCAGAAAAGTTTGCTGACTCAACATCTGGCCACATTGGAACACCGGCGGCCCTTTCACTAGGCGTTACCTTTCCTTCACCACTCCAAGTTTCAGGAATGACTGTTGCTGGAATTTCGTAAACTTCCGGCATGGTTTTCTTCGCCAAATCCACCGCTGCTAAAGTATTCAAAAACCCAAAACCCGTCTCATCATCCCATCCAATCGGTCCCAAATCCCTCGCTGTAGACTTCAAAATCTCAATGACTTGGCGATAGTTCAAAGCAGGATTCGCCGCCCAAACTAAAGAAATCGCACCCGAAACTTTAGCCGTCGCTACCGAAGTCCCCGCCATCGTTCCCAAGTCATTTCCTGCAGTCGATAAAGCCGGATGTTCGATCGAACCTCCATCCGCCAAAATATCCAAGCCGCGACCAAAACTAGAATAGATCGATCGCCCGTTAATATCCCCAGCCCCAACTGTAATAATATTGTCAAATTCCTGCGAAGCTTGACCCAAAACCGACATCACACCGCCATCATTACCCGCCGCAACTACTAGCAAAACACCATTTTGCCGCGCATATTCGATCGCACTTCTTTCTTGCGGAGTCAACTCATAGCGCGTCGTCACGCTTCCGTCAGCATTCTTCTGAGTCAAATCCAAACTGAGATTGGCGATCGCATTTTTCTGTCCCGAAGCCTTCGCAGCATCCACAAATTCTACCAAAGAATCCGCCCATTTCCCAGAATCGATCGCCCTTCCCACCCACTTCGGCGCTTTCTTGTTAATTGCATCAATAATCCCCAACATAAATGTACCGTGCTCGCTACCTTCCCCAGCCTGCAGCAACGGATTGTTATCCCCATCTACATAATCGCGACCTTGCTTGATATTCGCATAATTAAAATAAGGACTATTCGCATTTACCCCAGTATCAATTGTTCCTACATACGGCTGAGAAGCTAAAGGAAAATTCAGCAACTGACGGATGGCATTCGGATTGTTAGGATTCGGCGAATGGGGATCGACGGGAATTACAGCAATCGGTAAAGTCTCAAACGCACCACCTGGAGTATAAGGAGTTTGAGTTGCAATTCCATTGTTGTACAAACCCAACGGATCGAAATCAATTAGCGGTGGTAAATCGTTAGTTGGCGCAGCAGGATCGATCGGGCAAACATCACTATCCGCCAAAAAATTCGGGAAATCTAAATCTGGCAGCGATAAAGAACTTGCTAACTGCTGCAGCGAGTCCAAATCCGGCAACCAATCTCCAACACCCGCACTCGGAGTCACAATTTTTTCCAATACAAAAGTCCGGCGCGGTTTCCGGCTTTTCCGTTCCTGCGACTTGCCAAAACCTTGACTTTGTTTGCCTTTTTTTCCACCAAAATTTAACCAACCCATAATCTTTGCACCTATTATTTATATGAATTCGATCGCCAGGATTAGATCGAATGCCTTCAGACATTCAACCAACATCCTGACTTGACAACAATCTTTGAGCGATCGTCAGAAATTTCTGTTTATTTAAGAATTTATGCAAACTTAACAAATTTTACGTATGGGCGATCGCTTCATTATGCCGCGCTCTGCTAACGGTCCCGCTGACATCGCCTAAATACTTTGTTAGTGCTTAATTTCTGTTATTTTTAGCTTCTTCAAGGTCATCATACACCAAAAATTATCCGGGCGATCGTAAAGTTTGTATAAAGTTTTTGTCAGCAACTTTAACGATTAATTGCGCCTTGCAACAAGAGACAAAACCTGCCTCAACTATAAATATCCGTTACGCTAGGTTTCCCTGGCAACGACGGGCAAAAAATCCGAAATTATTAAAATAGTTAGAACTTACACTTGCTTTTTTTCTGCTTTCTGATAATATGACTAACAAGGTGAAATTTGGAATGAGGTCTGAAGCCCTAGCGAATATCACTCAAGCTTCTTCAAAAACAACTTAAACACTTCCCTGCTTCGTTGAAACAGGGGCAAACTTATCATTGAAATTTTCCATGTTTAGGAAGATTTCGATCGACTCGAAATGCTCAAAAACGCAGCGGAGAAAACATACAAATGAAATGAGGGCGATCGATTCTCGACAATTCAACAAGACTTACGCACAGTTTTGTTCGATCGACTCCGAAAATCTAGATCCCCCTAAATCCCCCTTAAAAAGGGGGGACTTTGAATACTCTTGTCCCCTTTAAAAAGGGAAAATTTGAACACTCTTGTCCCCTTAAAAAGGTAGACTTTGAACACTCTTGCCCCCTTAAAAAGGTAGACTTTGAACACTCTTGCCCCCTTGAAAAGGGAATTTTAAACACTCTTGTCCCCCCCTTCTTAAGGGGGGCTAGGGGGGATCGAATTTTTGCCTAAAATGTGTAATTCCTTCTTCCTTCTTCCTTGTGACTAATGACTAATGACTGCTGACTAATGACTTCTTCCTTCCCAAACCATGCAACTAAAACCAGCGGTGCAGTGGATACCTCATCCTGACGGTTATTGGATACTTCGCAATCCCGAAGACATTACCTGTCTGCAAGTTGACAACACTGACAAACAAGTCATTTTGCAACTAAGCCAAAAACCAATAACAAATATTCTCGCAGAATACGACCTCGATTTAGAAGACGTGCAAAATCTCTTAAAAGACTTAGCACAAGCAGGAATGCTAGAAGGAACTAAGCCACCCAAAAGCAAATTTAACCTGCTATCCTTCACAATTCCCCTATTCAATCCCGATACTTTTCTGACTCAGCACGTCAACAAAATGCGCTGGATTTGGACTTGGGAATTTGGCTTTTCTCTCTGTGCTTTCATCTCTTCCTCAGCAGCAGTGTGGTTGGCCTCTTCAGCGGAAATAGCAACCTCACACCAACAGTTGTGGACAGCAGGTCAAAATGAAACTATTTTCAAATTAGTCTTGCTGACAATGCTAGTAATAGCTTTGCACGAACTCGGCCACGCTTTCACGCTCAAACACTACGGCGGTAAAGTCAAAGAAATCGGATTGCTGTTTATGTGTTTCATCCCCGGATGTTATACAGATACAACCGATCAATACAGTTTAGTCAGGCGGAGACAGCGGATTTTAGTAGTAGCAGCGGGAGTATCGATCCAAGTTGCAATTTGGTCGATTGCTGTCTGGATTTGGCTGTTTTCTCAGTCCAATCCGGTTTTGCATCAAATTAGTTATTTGTTAATGGTAGCGGCATTGCTGACAGTAGCAATCAATCTGAATCCGTTAAATAGATTTGACGGTTATTATTTGTTGGTTGCGGGAACGGGAATTAACAACCTGCGAGAAAGATCCTTCGGCTTTTATGCTAATTTGTTGCGGAGAGAAGAGATTGAAGAAGCGGCGGAAAATCGATGGGTTTTGGCAACTTACGCGCCGTTGAGCATACTTTATACTGTTTGGGTTGTGAGTTATTTAGCGTCTTTGCTGGGTAATTGGGTTTTGCGAATTTGGAGTTTTTAACCGCAGATTGAGGCAGATTAACGCAGATTAACGCGGATGAAATGCAAGTTGATTATTTTTGGGGGTTCTATTGATTTTAGATTTTAGATTTTAGATTTGGGATTGAAGAAATGCAAATTTATGATTTTAGGGGGTTATCGAAATGAATGTTTGTCAAAAATTGGGAATTGTTAGCGGAAGTTTGAGCTTGACAATTGTCAGTCAATGTGTATCCGTACAAGCTGCTGTTTTGACTCAAACTCATACTGTCGATTTAGGCGAACAGCCGTTAAATAGCAGTACGAATGTGGTTTTTCCCAAGTTTAATTCGCTTTTGGGAACGCTGTTAAAAGCTTATGTTACTGTAAAATCAACTGTTAATAATAGTGTCAGTATTACTCCTGTGACTGGAGATTTTACGGGAACGGCGGTAACTAATGCAGATATTGCTGTGAGTATTCCCAGCTTGAAATCTGACCCGCATTTAATGTTAAATTTGTTGGCAATTCCGCCGGAAACAAGTGTTGCTAAAGGGGAAACGGGAACTGTTAGCGGTTCTGCTTCAGGTACTGCTGCGAAAAGTTATAGTTTAGCGCAGTCTTTGAGCGTGTTAAGCGGCTGTGATGGGGATACTTTTATTGCAGGTGTGACGACAACTGGTTCTACTCAAATTAAGGGAACTCCGGTGAGAGGCAGTTTTGATGGTAAGGTTTCGGCTAAGATTGCAGCTAGTATGACTTATGAGTATGAAGCTGTACCGGAACCGATGACTGTTGCCGGTACTTTTTTGGCTGCTGGAATGGGTTTGTGGTGGAAGAAAAGGGCGGCAAAAAAAGGGTAATATAGCAGTTGACAGTTGGCAGTTACAATCTGCGAATCAAACCGTCGATCCTAGTAAGATAAGGGCTTTATTGATGAGTTCCTGAATGTCAAGAGCGCTTTGGCAATTGCTACAATTAGAAGGAAGAAAGGCAACCAAACCGAAGCGAGCGAAAAAAAACAAGCAATCACTCGCCCGCTTGTTGGGCGGAGCGAAGCGTAGGGTTCGTTCCTCAACCCAACCTACAACTCAAATTCTGACAGCAAACGACAGTCGTCTTCAGACGACTTTAGCTATGAGGCAGGGGTTTAAACCCCTGCCGGACTGTGGTACTAACGATCGCTCTTAACTTAAAGCGATCGATAAACCCGATAATTAATTTCAGGGAAAATGTTATCTATCTCCTGAACCTTTTCCAACCAACCGGAATCGACTTTTTCCTGATTCAATTCATCGTATAGTTTGTGGAAGCGCATTAAGTGCGATCGAGTCCGCCGTACCGCATAGGGCACCATCGTTCCTGTACGCATGATAAACGCCCAGTCAGAAGATTGAGCTAACAACAATTCCCGCGCCGCTTGATTCAAAGCCCGCCACTGCAACTCATCGGCAGGTTCCCGCCTTCCCAACTCAATCATCCGTTCCGCAGCTTTATGCAAATGCGGGTAAATCCAAGCATTCGTATCGTTCAACCAATACTCGTGGAAACCGCGATAACCCCAACTCGACTGCGACGGGCGGCAAACTTGTTGAGTCGGATTTCCTCGCAAATAATCGGCCAAATGCGTCATGTCGTAGGTGTTTTGGTCGTACCAACTCTTGCGGAATAGGTAATCTAAGAACCAAGGTCCTTCATACCACCAGTGACCGAAAAGTTCCGCATCGTAAGGCGAAACAATAATCGGCGGGCGCTGCATGATCCCGTACAGGTGTTCGACTTGGCGTTCCCGGTTGAAAGCAAAATTGGCAGCGTGTTCGGCCGCTTTTTCCCTGGCCCAGTAAGGATCGTATAGCTGTTTGTCCCCCAAACCCAATCCCCGACCGGTGATTTTGTGGTATTTAATCCCGGTATTTTTCCGCTGGCCGTTGGGCATGATGTAGGGCTTGATGTAGTCGTAATCTGCTTCCCAACCCAAATCTTTGTAAAATTCCCGGTATTCCGCTGCCCCCGGATACCCGACTTCCGAAGACCATACTTGCTGCGAAGATTCGTGATCCCGACCGAAGGCTGCTACCCCGCATTCCGTGAAAATCGGGGCGTAGCTGCCGTAGCGGGGGCGCGGGCGGGCGTAGAGAATGCCGTGACCGTCCGTGAGAAAATAGCGGAGGCCTGCGTCGGCTAGCATCCGTTCAACGCCTTCATAGTAAGCGCATTCCGGCAGCCAAATCCCTTTCGGCCGGCGGCCGAAGTTGGCTTCGTAGTTGTCGCAAGCGACTTGAATTTGCGCCCAAACTGCCTCCGGATACATTTTCATCAGCGGTAAGTAGCCGTGGGTAGCGCCGCAGGTGATGATTTCCAGGTTGTTGGTATCCTGAAATTGTTTGAAAGCTTTAACTAAATCTCGATCGTACTTTTCCCAGACTTGGCGGACTTGATTGAAGTGTGCGGCGTAATGTTCTGCTAAATAGCGGATGTGACCGTCTGATGCGTGTTCGATTTCGAGTTCTGCCAATTCTTCGAGTTTGGCCAAGTGGTCCTCGAAGCGGTCTTGCAGTAGCGGGTCGCGCAGCATTGCCACCAAAGGCGGCGTCATGCTCATGGTAATTTTGAAGTCTACGCCGTCGCGCTTGAGTCCTTCAAAGACTTGCAGCAAGGGAACGTAGGTTTCTGCAATTGCCTCAAACAGCCATTCTTCTTCTAGAACGTAGTCGCTTTCGGGGTGACGGACAAAGGGCAGGTGGGCGTGGAGAACGAGGGCGAGGTAGCCAATAGCCATAGTGATTTGGGTGCAGTAAGGACTAACTGACGCGATTTGGAGACAGCTTTACAATATTTTAAGATTTTAGATCGAGATGGCTCGATCGCTCCCAATTATTTTACCTCTCGGCCAGCAAATCCTGACCGACAGCAATGGCGATCGCCAGCTTCGCAGACCAAGGACTGCCACCTTCTCCAATCTAAATTTCAAATAAATCGCCACTCCCTGCTGAGCGTCAGTATTCGCAATCTAAAATGTAAAATCTAAAATCGCTCGATCGAGAGTCCCTACTACAGTTTATAGAGACTTTGAAAATATTTTTCAGAAAATGGGGAAAATTAAAACGATTGCGACGCGATCGCGAACAATTGCTGCCGGATTTGATATGAAAGAGTGTCCGATCGAGCGATCGAACACTCTTTCACGTCCCGATCGAAAATCTCAAATCGAATGGTTTTCTGCTTGCTGAGATACCAGCATCGCTGCTGCTTGAGAGTCCACCGGCTTGGAAAAAAAGAACCCTTGAGCGTACTCGCAATCTAACCCCCTGAGAATAGCCAATTGCGCGGCTTCTTCGACTCCCTCAGCTACCACATCCATGCCCAAATTGTGCGACAAAGCCACGATCGACCGTACAATTTCTGTAGGGTCAATGCTGCCTTTTCCGATGTCGCACTCAACACCCATCCTGCTCACAAAAGAGCGGTCTATTTTTAAAGTATTGGTCGGGAAGCGGTGCAGGTACGAAAGCGAAGAATAACCCGTGCCGAAATCGTCGATGCACAAGTGAATGTTTCTTGCCCGCAATTCCCCCAACATTGCGGTTACGGATTCGGGATTTTCTATCAGCACGCTTTCGGTAATTTCTAATTTTAAACTGCTGCCGTCAAGATTAGTTTCTGCAAGAACTAGATCGATATATTCGATTAAATCTGGCTGAGAAATTTGCTTGACAGAAAGGTTGACGCTGACACTCAGCCGGTTGTTGGGAAATAGTTGCTGCCAAGATCGGATCTGGTGGCAAGCCTCGCGCAATACCCAGCGCCCGATCGGCACGATCAGTCCGGTTTCTTCAGCAACCGGGATGAATTCGCCAGGGGGAACTAAGCCGCCTTCAGGATGCTGCCAGCGAACCAGGGCTTCAAAACCTGCAATCTTGCCGTTAGCGAGGCTGACGATCGGCTGGTAGTGAATGATAAATTGAGGATCGGGCGACAGGGGAGGCAAGGGAGATTTGGGAGATTTGGGAGAATTGGGAGATTCTTCTATTTCCCTACCCCCGATCGATTCGATCGCCCGCCGCAAATCGCTTTCTAACTGCAACTGCCTCAAGGCGTGGGCGTGCATGGAACTATTGAACACCTCGTGGCGGGCTCTGCCGAGTTCTTTGGCGCGATACATCGCCGTGTCGGCATCCCGCAGCAGGTTGGTCGGTTCTAGGTATTCGGAGGAACTCAGGGCGATACCGGTGCTGGCGGTAATAAATATTTCGTGTCCGTCTAGAACGATTGGGGAATTGATTTTCTGGTGCAGGCGGTTGGCAATATTTGTCGCTTCATTAATGCCGTCGATATCCTCCAGCAGGATAGCAAACTCGTCGCCTCCCAAGCGGGCAACCGTATCGCCGACGCGCAAGCAGGCTTCCAAGCGCCGCGCGATCGCTACTAACAGTTGGTCGCCGATCGCGTGTCCGAGAGATTCATTAATTACTTTAAATCTATCTAAATCCAGCAATAGCACCGCAAAAAAGTAATCTTTGCGCCGTTTTGTCAGCCTGAGGGCGTGTTCCAAGCGATCGGCAAATAAGGCTCGGTTGGGCAGTTTGGTGAGGGTGTCGTGAAAAGCGTCGTGCAGCAGTTGTTCTTCTGCTTGCTTGCGCCCCGTAATGTCGTGGCAGTTGATGATAATGCCCTTGACTGCCGGATCGTCTAGCAAGTTAGTAGCTACAGCTTCCAAAAAGCATTCTTTACCGTTGCGGTGGCGGACTCGATACTCGATCGGCGGTTGGCTGACTCCGGGGTTTTCAATGGCTTTGTTCAGGGCTTGGGCGATCGCGGCGCAGTCGTCAGGGTGAACAGCTTCTAGGGCCGATCGCCCGATCGCCCTTTCCGGAGCGTATCCCAAAATCCGCTTGACGGAGGGGCTGATGTAGCGAAATATACCCTTGGCGTCCAGAATGACCGTGATGTCCGTGGCGTTTTCAATCAGCGATCGAAACCGCTGTTCGCTTTGTCTGAGGGCTTCTTCGGCTTGTTTGCGATCGGTGATGTCGAGGGCTACGCCGTCGATAATGATGTCTCCATTCGCGGTTCTGGAAAACCGAGCAATATCTTGCACCCACTTGACCTCACCAGAGCTCAGGACGATGCGGTACTGGCGATCGCACGACTGGAGGCTGGTTTTTGACTCTGCGACGCTGCTATCAAACAAGCTTTTATCTTCCGGATGAATGATGTCGGTCAGCAATTCCGGGCGCGCCATTGCTGCTGTGGGGTCTAGACCGGTCACTTCCCGCGCCCCCGGACTCATGTAGGGCATGGAAGTGGTGTCGTCTGGATGCAGCACGACGCGGTAAACTGAACCGGGAATGTTGGCTGCGATCGCTGCTAGCTGCTGCTGGATGCCCCGAACTCTGGCTTCAGCGCGTTTGCGTTCGGCTAGTTCGGTTTGCGCTTGCTGGTAGAGTGCGGCTTGGTGGATCGCGATCGCGCACCGGTCAGCGATGACTTGAAGTAGGGAAAGTTCTTCGGCACTCCAAGCACGCGCTCGCTCGCACTGGTAAAGGCAGATTCCTCCTAAAAAAGACTGCTGGTACAGCAGTGGCACGATCGCGATCGCCTGAAAGCCGAAAAACTCTGCCGATGCTTGCAGGGACGGGCACAGGGTCGAAAAATCGCCAACTGCAATTGTTTCTCCACCCGCGAGTAGGGAGCGATAGTGCTGGGCAAATTGGCAATTGACCCCCAATAACTGTTCTCTAGCTGTGGCAGCTTTGCTGATGTAGCGAACTCCGATCGGGCCTTGAGGATCTGGCTGCAAGATGGCACAGCCGCTAATTTCTAAAGCTTCGTGCAGTTGGTCGGCGGTGGTTTGCAACACTTCGTCCAGTACCAGAGTTTCGCGCATGGCTTGGACGATGCGGTTGACGATCGCCTCGCGAGTCGCTTGGCGCTGAATTTGGGCGATCGCTTCTTGTTGCTGGCGTCGCATTTTAAATTCTTGGATCGATCGTTCTAACACTGTGGGCAGCCTGAACAGCCTGCCTTTCAATACGTAGTCGGTCATGCCGGCTTTGATGCACTCTACCGCTGCTTCTTCTCCCAAACTTCCGGTTACTAAAATAAAAGGTATTTCTTGCTGCAATTCCTGCATTAATAGCAATACTTCTAAACCGTTGAAGCCGGGGAGGCGATAATCTGACAAA
>JAAUPF010000192.1 GCA_012034575.1 Richelia sp. CSU_2_1
GTGCCAAACAACACTTAATGGATGGCTTCCATCAATGCGGCATTCCAAACGCAATGGTTGACCTTCAGTAACACGAACGTCAGAAAGACGTGCACGAATTTCAGGTGCTTTGTCTGTTGGACCTTTAGCTCCGCCATCGTCAATTTTAATGAGAGATTTGGTTGTTGCGGATCCGGTTGAGTTGGTAGCAATTGCTCTGGAAATTACAATTACTGAAGTTTTTTAAATAATATTTACCGGAATGTTCCCTCATCGCTAAGACCAGCGTTTCGGATTTTGAGTCTGTAAGTACCAGCAGCTGGATTATTATCCCATTCATATCGAGCATCGTCCCACAACGGATTACCATCTTTGCTGAACTTAACTTCTGGCATTGGTTTTCCAGTGACTTTGCATTCCAATTCAATTGTGTCTTTTGGTCGAACAGTTACATCCGACAACTCAATAATGAATCGCGGTGCTTCTCCTTCTTCCAATTTGAGTGGCTCAATTTTGCTAGATGACATGTCAACATGTCCAGTTGCTTGAGTTGTAGCTTTGCCATGTGGATTGACAGCTTCGACGCGGTACAGACCTGAAATAAAATGTAGCTTATTGTAAATTTTTAAATTATGCTTGCCTTCGTCGCTTGATGTGCAATCTTTGACTGTAAGTTTGCATTGACCGTCGGGAGTGTTTTCGATAATAATGCGATCTGATGGACGCAAAAGCATACCATTTTTATACCACTTAATCTTAAAATCCGCCCGTTATTAAAAATATTCAAACTTGTTCAAATACCTCCGGCAATGGATCTCCGGTCACTTCACAGTGGAAAGTCATTGTTTCACCTTTGTCGACATATTGATCAATGAGACCTAAACAATTATGAGAATTAACAAACTTTCAAAGCAAGTTGTACCTTTAGTGAAGAAAGGTTCTGCACCTTCTTTCTTGACTTCCGGCTTTTCTGATTTGACGTTGACTTGGCAAGAAGTATTTGTAGATCCGTGCTCATTTGTTGCAATGACACTAAACATGAGAATTAAAAATTAGTTATTTGGATTCCATGCGTGGTTAAAATTCTTACCTGATCCACTGGGATACTGTGCCGTGACTGTTGTTGTATGACTGCTGAAGTGACTGGAGAAAAAATGGAAATATATTACGGCAATGCACTCAATTAACGCAAATTCTGATGGAGAAAAACATACTCGGGCAAGTTTCAATCCCTAATAGGGTTTTAGTTAAGTTGCAACCGTTGGTGTTTGAAACTGTTGCTGTATTTGGTTTTCAAGGTTCGTTTCCGACGGGTGAGTATAAAAGTACCATTTCAGCCTTCGACCTGTCAATATCCATCGTTACACTTTGCCTGCAAACTGTTGTCTGGCAAGGGTTTCAGCGATTCCGACGGGTCTGTTTGAGAAACAGAAGGGTCAAACCCTTACAGCGCGTGCATTACAGCCGAAAAAACTCATACCCCAATTTCTACACCTACAGGCCATCGCATTTTCAGTTACCTTGTCAGATATCGATCGACCCTCAACTGTCAACTGTCAACTGTCAACTGTCAACTGTCAACTGTCAACTGTCACCATTTCCCCAAAGCCCCCCAAACAATACCCGAAACCACGCCCCAAATCGCCCCCAAACCGGCCCCGACGATCGCCCCCGCCACCAGTGCCAACTCCGGCTGCAACTGGGCCCTAAACTCCGGGAAAATTGCCGACAGTCCCGCCCCCAAAACCGCACCCGCAAAACTTCCCAAAAAACATCCCCAAATTGCTCCCAAAAATCCGCCCCTCACCCCCGAAGGCTGAAATGACATCGGCAGTTTCGGCGCTACTCCAAAAACTCCAAACAAACCCCCCGAAACCGTACCCCCGATCGCCCCGATACCTGCAGCCACGATCGCCACCCCCAGCAACAAACCTACAAATTCTGCGGTCGATCGCACCCTCCCGAGATATTCCTGCCACAAAACAAACCCCGAACCCAACATTACCCCCACCAAACTCCCCAAAAACGACCCCCACACGGCCCCCAAATATCCCCCCCTACGGCCCCAAACCCGCCCCACAGGCACGGCCAGAGGAGGCTTAAAAGCACCCCAAATACAGCCCCAGACAACGCCCGCCCCGCACCCGCCAAAATTGCATTGCCGATTGCCGGATTGTTGTTAATCGCCCCAGACACCGCACCCCCGATCGCGGCTAAAAAGAAAGCGCCCCAAATCGCCCCCACCAAAACTCCCGCCCACTTCCGCAACATCTGATTTGGCGACAAAGTAAAAACGCCCCACATCATCCCAAAAAAACTGCCCCAAATCGAACCGACAAAAATCGCCCCCAAAATCGCACCGCCTTCAGTCAAACTCGAAAATACCCCCGCCACCGCAGCCAAACACAAACTCCCCCAAACCGCCCCCCAAGCAGCATCCTGAAATACCCGCTCGAATTTGCTGGGCGGCGGTGCCGGCATCGCCGGAACCCGAGATGTAGAAGGTATCGGCAGCAGCGACGGCTGGTACTGTCCCAACTTGCGCGGCAGCCCCGTTGAGGGCTGCTGGCGGCGCGGTGCGGGTTCCCGTACCTGGGGCGGGGGCAGCGGCTTTTTGCGCGGGGTTTTCAGGGGCTGCAAGTGCAATCCGCCCCGCACTGCTTGTCTGGAAGGAAAAGGATCGCGCCCTTTGAGCAGTTTTGCCCGATCGCACCAGGGACAGCGGCTTAAATGATTGCCGTATTTGTGCTGAGTGTTTTTCGTGCAAGTCAGCAAAGCATCTTCCGCTTCCCGAATCGCATTTACCCAAGTTTTGGCATCGGGGCGCGCCGCCGGATTGCGATGTCCTTCTTCAAAACAGCGAACAAACATCTCCCGCAGTCTCGGATGCAGCATCTCGAAAGCAGGCGCTGCGGGCATGGGGCGGTAGGGCACCCGCTTCGTACCGGAGGGAAAATGGCCCGATCGAATTCTGGCTTCTAAGGATGGCGGTTCCTCGCTGCCGAGGTAAACTCCTGAAAAGGGATGCGTGCCTTCCATCAGCAGTTGGAACACCAACACCCCCAAGCCGAACAAATCGTGTTCCGGGGCTCTGTCGATGTCGCGGAAAGTTTTTCCCTGCAACTCTGGTGGCGTAAATTCTGGTTTCCCCACGGGACACCGATAAACGTAACCGGTGTAAGGATCTCGCACTTGAAAGGAATCCGTATCTACCAGCGTTACCAAGGCTGTATCGGTGACGAGGATGTTCGACTCGTTGACATCGCCGATGACGTAACCGCGGGCGTGCAGGGCGTTGACGGCGGCGGCTAAATTTCTGGCGGTACGGTGGAGGTAAAGGTAGTTAAATAGCGGTTTTTGTTCGCGCCTGGTTTTCGGGGTGTAGAAAGTGTGGATCGGCAAAACTTTGTTGACGCGGGGCATCACGAAGCCGATGATTTTTTCTCGCCCGCCGATAGTATGCAGCAAATCGAGAGGCCAGGCAATCGAAGCGTGTCCCGGTTCGGCGATCGGCGCGTCTGGCGGCATACTGAACATGACGGTGAGTTTGTCGCCGTCTTCGTCTGTGGGTTTGTGGTAAATTTTGGCTACTAGGGACGGATCTTGGGCGATCGGGTAGATGCGACCTTCACCGCCGCTGCGATCGCGGTGTTGGTGTCGATGGCAATCAGTTGTCCGCTAAATTGGCGCTGCAACTGCATGGGGTTCCGGTGGGGGATAAGGGAATTGGGTGGATGCAATTTCAACTGTAAACTTGCGGAGGCGATTAGGTGGGGTTTTTGCTGTAATGTTTTCAACAACTCTCAAAAATCCTTCGCGAGCGGGGACGATCGCACTATCAACTATCAACTCTCAACGATCGACTCTCAACTCTCAACTCTCAACTCTCAACTCTCAACTCTCAACCAGTTCGTCAGTTGCGGTTTTGATAAAGTTATCAACCAGCCATTCGCGGGTGCGCGAGAATTTGCTTCCCAATTCGAGGTACTGACTGCCTAATTTGGCCTTAAAGTTTTTGGGAAAAGTCTCTTGGGCTGCTAACCGATCTTTCCATTTAGTTAGTTGGCTGGCTTTGGCTTCGGGAAAACGATCGTACAAATAGTCGATCGCGATTGCTTCTAAAATGTCTCCACCGAGAATTGCCAGCCGTTTGCTGTCGCTTTCGGGCCCGATTGGTTGTTGGTGGAGTCGATCGAAGTTTTCGCTAGCTGCTGTTTCGATGAAATGCTCTATCAGCCAGTTCCCCGCCCGCCCGAAGTCTCGATCGCACTCTAAGTAAACCGCAGCGAATACAGCTTCAAAAGTTTCTGACAGCAATCTGTTGCCATCTTTTTTGTCTGCGGTTTTCGCCCTTAATTCTGGCAATTTGAGTTCGTTCAACCCGAGAGTTCGGGCAAATTCCGCGAGTTGTTTTTTATCTGACAAGCAAGCTTTTAATATCGAGAGCGAGTCCCGATCGCAATTTATGTATTCGCAGTACAGGTAGTCGCTAACAACTGCACCGAAAATCGCTTTTCCTAACAGAATTAGCCGCTTGTATTTTACTGTTTGTGCTGCTGGAAAATCGGGGCAATTGCTGCTGGGTAAATAGTTTGTTAAAGCTATTTCTAGCAGTGCTGTTTGCTGAAAATTGGGAAAGCCGATCGCTCTTTTGAGTGCTTCAACCCCTGCACTTGTCTGTTCGCCAGACTCTTCTATATTTTCGGTTGCTACCCAATTTTGCAGCCAATCTCCTCCCGCATCTTCCACATACAAATCCACAAAATCCAGCCCGCATTCCGTCCAGCTATTCTGCATTTTTCTAGCAGCTTCCAGCCTTTCCCGAAATTGCTGCAAATTATCTCGAACGGCGTTTGTACCTTTTGCTGTCATATTGTTAGTTTTTACTTAATTTAATTTTATATCCCACCAATTCACAACAATCTATTCAAATCTCCAACTATCCCAGCCGGAATTTACCGTAATTTTGCGCGATCGACTTCTGCCGTCCCTTTTTTTCTCAGTTTTCAATGTTTGCTACTATCAACAGTCAACCAACCCACTGTCAACCAACCCACTGTCAACCAACCCACTGTCAACCAACCCACTGTCAACCAACTGTTTGCTGTCAACTGGCAACTATCAACTGTCAACTATCAACTGTCAACTATCCACTATTTACGGGAACTTTAAGTAGCGACCTGCGGGCAAATTATCGCTGTTGTACAAGGCAACGTTCACTAACTGATTTATGAAATTTCTATCTCTTCGATCGTAGCTTAAAAACAAGCCTCTGTCAATCCCCCAATTTTGCAAAGTCTGCTGCCAATTTTGATATTTTTGTTCGGAAAACTCATCGTTTAGAGTAGTAAGTTGAATGCAGAGGGGCTGCTGTTGGTGGTTGCTGACGATCGAATCTGTTCCCATTGAAAAATCGGCTATGTAACGCTGGATGAAAGAAGTATCTTCGCGCTGCTGAATCCGAGCTGCGATCGTGCGGAGAATCAGTTCGTCAGCCGGGTAGAATTGTCCCGACATCAGTTTTTTTTTCCAAATATAAAACTTGCGATCGGTTTCGCTCAGCCATTTGGGAAACAGATAGCCGTACCAGTATCTTTCCGCCGGAGTCATTAACTCAAAACCAGCTTGCTGTGCTGCGTCGGAAGGTAGAGATTTGACAGCCAACCAAACTTCAGAATCGCTAACAAGCTGCAACAAAAAAGCCATCACAAATTTCTTATTAGTCAGCGCGCCCGGTTTAACATCTTTGATCCAGCGCTCTACTTCACCCAATCTGATCGCCAAAGAGGGTTCTATTTGAGTTGCTTCGCTAATGAGGGACTTGAGCTTATCCTGAATGTCTTGTGCTTGCAAAGGACGACCTACTGTACAAACCAAAGTATAATTGCTGACACCTCGATTTTATTATATAACTGTGACAATTTTTCGCCGATCGTCCGATATCTCCAACAACCGATCGACCCCGATCGATTTGGTAAATATTTAGTTTTGCAAACAGTCCGATGCCCTTTGCCGGTCACATTTAACTCGAAAAACTGGCTAATAATAATGTTAAGTCATCATCGGTGCGTTCCGAAACTCGGGGCGAGCGCAAAAAAGATTCTAATTGCTGTTTGGCATCTTCTCCATCGCTTGCGGAACTGGCAAACTTAAACAGAGGCGAAAAAAACGGTCCGTGCGGCGTTCCTTCGGGGATTTTTAAAGCTAGCATTTGCAGCCCGTCGGAAAAAACTGCTAAATGTGAAAGTTGCTGTCTGAGTAACTGAAATTGCGCTGTTTCTATAGCATTTGGCGAAATCAAAAACACGGTTTCATTGATATATTCGCCCCAGGGAGGAATAGTCAGGGCGATCGCATTTCCCGCACTGTCGCCGCCTACTGCTGCACCGTCGCCGATTTGAGCGACTGCGATTAATTCTGGAGTAGCAACAACTGCAATTAAAGTGCAAGCCAAATCTCTCGGTGCTACTTCCTGTACTGCTGCTTCTGCTTCCACCGCCGCCCGCGCGGCTTGCAGTGCCGACTCCAGCAAAACTTGCCATTCGCGATCGTTTTGAGGCAGCATTTCCTGTTGCTGGCAAATCATTTCTACAGCAACTTCTACAGCAATTTTAGCGCCTATTTCTGCAAGGGCTGCCGAACCCGCGCCGTCGGCAACTGCGGCAGCCAAAACATTATTTGGCAGCAAGCGCCAGCAGTGGGCATCTTGACAGGGCTGCGATCGCTTTTCGTGGCTGGTTCCAGTTACCGATGCAGCTACAACTTGCCAATTAGTCATTAGTTGGGAGTCATTAGTCATTAGTTGGGAGTCATTAGTTGGGAGTCATTAGTTAGGAGTCATTAGTCATTAGTTAAGAGTCATTAGTCATTGATTGTTATTTATTGGTTGTGCGATCGATATTGATTTGGCATTTTCTCATTCTAAGTTATGGTGGGCTTCCTAGAATCATGCGTCCCTCTCAGATAATTCGCGAATCCACCTCCAATACCTAACTAATACCTAACTAATGACTGATGACCGCTGACTGATGACTACACTGTTCCCCATCCGGGCGGAGGAAGTGCGACTTGTTCGTCAATTTTGGAGTGAGAAACTCTTTGCATACTGGCCGAAAGCCAAATGAACATTTCTCTAAAGTCCAATCCTCTCAATTTTACAGGAGTGCGTTCGACAATTTGCGCGAGGCGGGAAATATTCGCACCTTCAACTCCCACTGCAAAAAAGGCAACGCGCTTGTTAGTTTCTTCCTCTTTAATCCGCTGTGCCGCTATTTCTACAACATCATCAGATTCTCCTTGAGGTTCGCCGTCGGTAATCATAAATACCCACGGGCGGTAGTAGGTAATTCCATTGTTGCGGTATTCGGATTTGCGGGCGGCGATGGTGTCGAGTGCTAGCTGAATGCCGGCACCCATGTGAGTTTGTCCTTGGGCGGTAAGTAGCGGCGTCTCGAATCGATCGGCCGTTACGAAGTCCTGCACGACTTTGATATGATTGTCAAACGAAATAATCGCGACTTCAACTCGTTTTTTAGCAAGTTCGTCTCTAATCAGGTCATCTCTAAAGACTTGCAGCCCCTCATTCAAGGCATCGATGGGTTCGCCTTGCATCGATCCTGAAGTATCCAGCAACAAGACGCAGGGACAGCGCGGTTCTGGGTTTTCAGCAAATTCTACAGCTTCGTCAAGTCTCATGGTTTGGGTTTGACCTTAAAGTGTTTTATTTGTAGGTTAATTGCTACTCTACCAACTGATTAACATATTTACCTGCAATTTGCTATTGCCGATCGAATTTTAACATTTTCCTCAAATATCAAACTCGCTCTGCGTTAATCTAGCTTAGCCCGCCGCCAACAACAATTTTAGCTGTTTGCTGCGGTAAGGTAGTAAAGTGGTAGAATGGACTAATAGTTCTTTTGTTCGATCGGAGTCTCTCAGATGATTGCAACAGTAACAAAGAAAATCTCCTTTGACCAATTTCTTGTAGAATGTCCTGAAAATGGAAAGTACGAACTGGTAAACGGAGAGATTGTCCAGATGAATTCTACCAGAAACCACGATGATATAGCTAATTTTATGTTATTTGGCTTCAATGATGAAATCAGGAGGCTGAACTTAAATTATGTCGCCAACAACACAGCAGTTATCCGCACAGTAAATCGCTCGGGAATCGAACAAGGACGCAGGCCGGATGTCAGTGTAATCGATCGAGACTTGTGGCGCTCTAACCGTTCTGCTTATTCTGCATTGCGGGAACCGATTCAACTAGCAGTAGAAGTTACATCAACAAATTGGGATGACGATTATCTTGACAAACTCGACGAATACCAACGCTTGGGAATTCCCGAATATTGGATTGTCGATTACTTAGCAATCGGTAGTAGAGACTTCTTAGGAAATCCCAAAGTTCCCACTGTATTTGTTTATCTTTTAGACGCCGAAGGCAACTATCAAAGAAGCGCATTTAAAGAAAGCGATCGAATTGTGTCGCCAACTTTTCCCGAACTAACTTTAACCGCCACACAAATTATCAATGCCTAAATAGAGAAGGTGGTAAGATAGACTAATAGTTCTTTTGTTCGATCGGAGTCTCTCAGATGATTGCAACAGTAACAAAAAAAATCTCTTTTGACCAATTTCTTGTAGAATGTCCTGAAAATGGGAAGTACGAACTGGTAAACGGAGAGATTGTCCCGATGAATTATACCAGAAACCACGATGATGTTGCCGACTTCACTGCTGACTCGTTTAAAAATGAAATTAAACGTCTGAGCTTAAATTACGTGGTGAAGAATACAGCAGTTATCCGCACAGTAAATCGCTCGGGAATCGAACAAGGACGCAGGCCGGATGTCAGTGTAATCGATCGAGACTTGTGGCGCTCTAACCGTTCGGCTTACTCTGCATTGCGGGAACCGATTCAACTAGCAGTGGAAGTTACATCAACAAATTGGGATGACGATTACATTGATAAACTCGACGAATACCAACGCCTGGGAATTCCCGAATATTGGATTGTCGATTACTTAGCAATCGGTAGTAGAGACTTCTTAGGAAATCCTAAAGTTCCCACTGTATTTGTTTACCTTTTAGACGCCGAAGGCAACTATCAAAGAAGCGCATTTAAAGAAAGCGATCGAATTGTTTCGCCAACTTTTCCCGAACTAACTTTAACCGCCGCACAAATTATCAATGCCTAAATTGTGTTGTGCGATCGCGAAAATTATTACAGCAAGCCGCAAAATCTAGACAATTAAATCAAACCAATAAACTTGACAACTAATCACCTCATAAGTTAACAAGTTAATAGATGACAGTCGAACAACAATGATTTCATACCTCATATCATTTTTTTACGGTATTTGCCTGCTTTTATCCCTCGCAGGTTGGGGAAAAGTTCTCAACGACATCCTGTTTCCCGATCGCCAAATTGACTGGGGACAAAGAGCTGCTTGGGGTCTAGCTTTTAGCGCGATCGTCGGAGGGGTATTAAATGCAACCTGGATGATTTCCCAACTCACAATCTTAAGTTTTTTAGGTGTGGGACTCGTTTATTGTTTGGTAGATTTAGTAAATTGCAGGCGGTCGATCGGCAGCAATCTTTTGCAGCTATTTCAAGAATGCCGCCAAGATAAAATAATTTTAGCAGGTATCGCTGTAGTTAGTCTCCTCATTTTAATTCAGTATGCCGGATGGGTTTATACAGGCAGAATCAACATTGCGGGTATGGTTTATGCTGGAGGATTTAATACCAGCGATGACTACCACGGTTACTTAGTATTTCCCCACAAAATGCTGCAACTCGGTTCGATGGGTCCAGACCCGTTTAGCGAACGGAGAATAGTATCTTTAGGAGGACAATCATTTCTCCATACCTTAATTTTAAGCGGACTTTCAGACACTAATTTAAATCTCATCGACCCGGCTTTACCGCTGATAATTACGATCGGATTAATTTTGGGCTTTTTCCAACAAAACCCCACCTCAACCAAACGGATAATCTTCACTATTTTATTTTTGCTATTAATTGCCGTACCCAAAGCAAACACTACCAGTATCTTGCTGCCGGTAGCTTTATTTGTGAGTTTATTCAGAACGCTTGACAGTAAGGAAATTGAGGGCGATCGACCTCTGGCAAATGCGTGTATTATTGCTTTAACGATCGCTGCAATCTGCTCTTTGAAATCATCGCTGATTCCCGCCTGTGTTTTCTTATTTGCTACCAGCTACCTTTGCTACTTCATCAGTTATAAAAACAAACAAAAAGTTGTCTTAGAAGCAGTGATGGCAACAGGATTAATCGGCATATTTCTGCTGCCTTGGATGATTTCCATGTATCAATCCTCAGGCACTTTACTGTATCCGTTGTTAGGAAAAGGCTATCACGCATCAGCCTACGGCCTTACATTCAAATCAACTTCGGGATTGTTGGGGACTGCTAAAAGCGCCCTCACAGCATTCCGAGGCATTTACATTTTAATCCTGATATTGCTCGGCTGTTTGAGTTTGAGCGTTCGACCTTTGAAGTTTGGCAATTTACCCGAAGAACGCCAATTCTCGAACCGCCAAGCAGTTTTGTCCGTGACAGTTGCAGCGGGATTGGCAACAGTTGCTGTCGGCGTACTTACCGAAAATGCCGACCCTTTTCGCTATACTTTCTCCCACCTGTTCCCGGCAATTTTAATATTAATGATGGTCGCCATGACCGATACGGGAGCGTTAAATAAAAATGGAACAGCTAACTTTTTTTTAGTTGCTGTATTTTGTGCGGGTTTGGCAATTAGCTACGATTGGGATCTTACCAAACAAACTTATTCAGCGTATCTGAAAAACATTCAATTCGGTTTGACCAGTCCCTCGTTAATTACGGCAAAACAAAAGTCGCAGTATGTCGCACTGCAGCAGTCGATTCCGCAGGGAGAAACAGTTTTAACCAGACTGGATGCACCTTTTATTCTCGACTTCAAGCGCAATCAAATTTTCCTCACTGACTGGCCGGGAGGGGCGAGTTTGCCGCCCGGAATGCCTGTATTTAAAGGGCCGGAAGCTTTGGCAAACTATTTAGCTGAAAAATCTATTAGATATTTAGCTTATTCTTCATGGAGTCTCAATCATCCCGCCGATGTAGATACTTCAGGGCCGGGATTGTCATCGTGGTTTCGGCTGCAATCGCAACTGTCTCACGATTTTCGGGATAACGTGCAGCAACTGGCAAAAACTAGAAAAAAACTTTATGCAGATGGAGAAAATTTCGTGCTGGATTTGGGAACTAAATCTTAAAACGAGCAGTACGAATCGCCTCATCAAGCTTCTCGTACTGCTGTTTCAATCCCTCAAGTTTCGCCTCGAATACCAGCATAGTTACGTCGTTACATCTGACGTGACCAATAAAAATGGGATACAAGCCCCGTTCTTCTAGGACGGCTTTTCTTGATTTCTAATATACTCCTTCAAAACTTCTAAAGGCGCACCACCTACAGAAACCGCAAAATAACTAGGACTCCACAAAGCTTCTTTGTGGGGTTTTTGTGTCCAGCTTGTCCGTAGCGACGGCTGGACACTCCTTTCAAAGCATTCACTATTTGAGAAATAGAAAGTTTAGGCGGATATTCAATCAGTGCATGAACGTGGTCGCATTCACCATTGAACTCCAGCACTTGAAAGTTCATTTTTTGAGCTACTTCTCGAAACGATTTCTCTATCAAATCAAGACTTTCGCCCGTAAGTACAGACCTACGGTATTTGGTTATACAGACCAAGTGCATTTTAAGTTCTGTAACGGAATGGCGCTCGCGACGATAAACAGTTGTCATTCTTTGCAAACCAAGATATGATTTAGTTGCAGACCAATCTTAGCACAATCCATGAAAGCACGATATCGCTACAGATTTTACCCAACCAGCCAGCAACAGCAGAGCCTCGCTCAACTGTTTGGCTGTGTGCGGGTAGTCTGGAATGATGCCTTAGCTCTGTGTAGGCAGTCCGATCAAAAGCCTAGTTCGGCAGATTTGCAAAAATCGTTATTACTCAAGCTAAGAATACTGAAGAAAGGGCTTGGCTGGGAGATGTGTCATGCGTCCCACTGCAACAATCGGTTGCTGACTTGGATGTTGCTTTTAAGAACTTTTTCAACTCCTGCAAAGGGAAAAGAAAAGGACGCAAGGTTGGATATCCCAAATTCAAAAAAAGAACTAGCAGTCAGTCTGCACGTTTTAGGGTTGGAGGATTTTCTCTTAAAGGTGATGGAGTTTATTTGGCCAAGATTGGAATTGTTAATCCAATTTGGTCGAGAGAGCTGCCATCTGAGCCTAGCTCTGTCACCGTAATCAAAGATTGTGCGAACCGCTATTTCTTAAGCTTTGTCGTAGAGGTCGAGCCAGTTAAATCTGAGGCGAAAAATCCAAGCATCGGGATTGACTTAGGGATTAAAACCTTTGCAGTAATGAGCAATGGCGAAACAGCCGAAAGTCCTAGTTATAAAAAGTTAGACCGGAAAGTTCGCAAGCTGCAACGCAAAGGGGCTCGTCAACCCAAAGATTCCAAAAGACAGAATGCAACTCGCATTAGAATTGCCAAGCTACACAATCAGATTGCCGATACCCGTAAAGACTTCCTACACAAACTGTCAACCAAAATAGTCAACGAAAACCAAGTGATTGTTTTGGAAGACCTCAATGTATCGGGTATGGTCAAGAACCGGAAGCTTTCAAGAGCAATTAGCCAGCAAGGATGGCATGAATTCCGAATACTTTGCCAGGCCAAATCCGAGAAGTTTGGCAGGGAATTCAAGGTAATTAGTCGATGGGAGCCAACCAGTCAAGTCTGCTCAGATTGTGGATTTAAATGGGGCAAAATCGATCTATCTATCCGCTCGGTACTTTGCTTAAGTTGCGGCACCGAGCAAGATAGAGACGAGAATGCTGCTAGAAATATAGAGAAAGTCGGGATGGGGAATCGCCACGACTCTAAATGTACGCAGAGATAGAGTAAGACGACTTCGGTTGCATCAATCTGTGAAGCGTAAAGAATCCCCGTGCGTTTACGCCGGGGAGTATTTCAACTATTGTAGCACTGCTCCAGGAAAAGCCGTCGTAGAAAGACGGGGCTTTAAACCCAATTTTTTGGTAAGGAAATATAGATCGCGCTCAAACCCTCTTGACTCCTGTCTCCTAACTCGGAGCTCCTACCTGACTCCAACGATAAATATTTACGCCGACTTACTTAGATGAAAAACTGAGTTTTTTCGGTATTAGTGCGTAAGTCCTATTTGGTTTGCATCTGGCGATCGGCAGAATTTTTCTATTTTGGCGCAACAGTTTTGCACCTCTTGAGATAGAGTTATGTGAATAGTTAAGAATTGTGGCAGATAGCCGTAATTCAGTACACTATTGCCCGAATTGTGCCAATCGTCCGCCGATCGAATTAGTATTTTCGCAAACTACTTATTAGGTAGAGCATATGACACAACAGCGCCCGCCAGCTCCCCGCCCGCCCGTACCCGGTGCTCCGCCACCCCCCGGA
>JAAUPF010000030.1 GCA_012034575.1 Richelia sp. CSU_2_1
GACTAGCTGACATGTTGATCAATTACCAATTACCAATTCATCCAATTCCCAATTCCAAATTCCCAATTCCCAATTCCCAATTCCCAATTCCCAATTCCCAATTCCCAATTCCCAATTCCCAATTTTAAGATATGAAAAAAGTAGCAGTATTTGGAAATGCAGGAGGCGGTAAATCAACCCTCAGCAAGAGATTGTCTGAGATCGCGGGTTTACCACTTTACGTCTTGGACAAGGTTCAATATCGATCGGGGGGAATTAAGGTTCCAGAGGAAGAATACAAACGCGCCCATCAGGAAATTTTGCAGGCCGATCGATGGATTATTGACGGATTTGGTAGCATAGAAACCCTCTGGCCGCGACTTGATGCGGCAGATACTTTAGTTTATGTCGATTTACCGCTATCCGTGCATTTTTGGTGGGTGACTAAACGACTGCTTGCAGGCAAGATTAAACCGCCCGCAGGCTGGCCCGAAAACAGTCCCATATTAAAGAGTTCGATTAGTAGTTACCGGGCGCTTTGGTTGTGTCAAAAATACTTAACCCCACAATATCGCGAGTATATCGATCGGGCGCAAAATACGAAAAGAGTTTATCATATCAAATATGTCAAACAGATTTCACAATTTTTTGCATCAATTGAAAATGAAATCCAATGAAAAAAGCTCTGCTTTTAATCAACCAGCATTTCCGAAAAGGGCAAAAACTCTTATCTGAAGCTAAAGTAAAACAGAAGTTACTTTGTCACTCAAACCGAAAGTGACAATTTTTTGTCAATCCCAGGTGCCGTCTAAGGCTGCGGCGACTACTCGAAAATGTTCGTCGCGCTGGAGTTTGGAGAGTAATTCTTGGGCTTGGGGGTGTTGGATGCTGCGGAGGGCGATCGCCGCTTGCCACCGATTCCGCCAGTAAGCATCCTCGGACATCACTTTTAATATATTGAAAGCTTCATCCTGCAAAGGCGATGTTAAAACTTGTCTCAGAGCGAGAATGCCTGCTTCTCGAACTGTTTGCGTTTCATCTTTTATCGCCTCCAATGCTACGGCTAATAATATTTCAGGGCGATCGATTTCGACTAGCAGAGAAATCACGGTTTGACGGACTAGCCAGTTATCGGAATTCTCAAATAATTGTTGCAGTACGGGAATTGCCGGCTCGCCAAATTCAAAAATAGAATTAGCTGCTTCGGCTATGACGTTGGCATCTTCGTCGGTTTTGATAATTGTTTGCAGTGCTTGAAATGACGCTGCGATCGGATGATTTCCCAATCCCATAACAGCAAGCCGGCGCAGGGTAAAGTTGGATTCGTTGGCGAGTTTTTGCAGAATTGGAACGGCTATTTCTGAGGGAACTTCTGCAAGTTCATCTAAAGCGGCTTTGCGGAGGTTTAGTGCTGGGGCGCGGAGGTTTTTTTCAATTTCAGGGAGGCGATCGATGTTCATTTGGTAATTATTGATAATTGGTAGTTGGTAATTGGTTGGGACTTACGCAGGGGAGCCGATCAAACCTGGTTGTTTACCAATATACGGCGTTGGTACTCGAAGATTCGGTAAAAAATCCGGTTTCTTTTTGCAGGAGAGCCGATCGAACTAAGTAATAGTGAACTTTGCTTCTCAGAACTGCGAATTTGCACTCTCAAGTTGCGCTTTAAAAAAGTAATTTTTACCTATCGATTGTTGGTCGATCTTTACGCTATATTTAAATAATGGGAGTGGTAGTTTAAATTTTATTTTGGTCACTATTCCCATTGTTAAAGTATACATTGTCAAGTCGATCGAGTCAAGCATTTTACCCTCAAAAAAACGGCGAATTTTTGATAGCGAAGTTTTGATACAGTTGTCAGAGATTTATGTAAATAAAGTTGTCAACCAATTGGTAAATTTTACCGCAATATCTGTATCCTTATCTTGCTTGCAGATATCGCTCATAATCCTCACCGCACCTCAACATCCATATCAATTGAATCATTGAGGGTTTCAGAGGTATATTCTGTTGCGACGATCGAGCCATTTTTTTCATCCAGTCTGAAGAAAGCACCAAGTTCGGGGTAATTATTCCACGCTCGATCGAAACCTTTTATACAATCGCGACTGTGTGTTGTTGCAAAAATTTGAACGTTAAGTCTCTCCGATAGCTGAAACACAATATCCCAAACTTGAGGTTGTACGGTCCAGTGCAATCCATTTTCAAACTCATCAATTAATAGCATTCCGTCTTTAGCATTTACCAAAGCAACAATGATATGAAATAAACGAGTCATACCATCTCCCATACTCTTGAGAGGCAATGGTTCATCTATGCCTTTAATTTTCACTATCGGGATACGATTATCGCTGCCGTCCCTTTTACTGGTGTCTTCGACAAAAGCAACTCCAGAAATGCGATCGTCGATGAGACGAAGCGCTGCAATAACTTCCGACTCTAAGTCTGTTAAGCTGGTTAAATCCCAAAGAGCAGCTAATTTTCGATTGGGCATATTGTCTGTCGCCACAATCTGCCACGTATATTTGAAGTCAGATTCCGGTCTGGTATAAATAACTCTAGAGTTGCTACGTCGAATATGTGCAAGCTCCCTGTCTAATCTAAAATTTCTTAAAATTTTTTGCCCTTCTATTACGACTAAGTAAAACTCAAGATCTAATAAATTTTCATCTAAATTATCCTCAACTTGTTGCTTGGATAGGTAAATTTTTGTTTTGCCTTCCAAATCATTTTTATTTTGATAGCCAGCCATGCGGATCTGAAGCTTGGCATTTGATAATACATCCCCAAGAACAATGCCTGCTTCTCCGATTCTCGGTAAATTATGCCCGAAAAAGAGATGCCGTACAAAATTAGCAAATAAATTTTGAGATTGGCGCTGAGCCTCACTATACCAAGTCTCTTGTCTGGATTCCAGAATGTCGAGTATAACTGTAGGGTCAGCATTGCTAGCATAGAGTTTTACTGCTTCGAGAAAGGTACTTTTTCCAGAATTATTTTTGCCAACAATTAGGTTGACGCGACCTAAACTGCTAACTTCTAGGTGTTGAAACAGCCTAAAATTTTCGATTTTAAAGGAGTTCAACATACACTATCTCCTTAGTTTATTCTAACCGACTTAATAATAGGGGGTGTTGCCATCATTTTTTGGTACTCTAATATTGTAGTTGGTTTCGGCATCGCGCGTATAATTCGCAACAGCAATATAAAGTCGATCGCGCGCGATTCGGTAGCGGTAACTTCATCAAATCTGCGATCGGGCCAACATTAATGCTGGCGCGGCTTTTCATCAGATGCAGACTGCTGTTTGAGAATTTTCTCCTCACGGTCTACAAGAGCTCTTTCCAAGAGGAATGCTGCTAAATTGCTAGTCGATCGACCTTCTTGCTTAACCCATTGTTCGAGGCGATCGTAAATTGCGTCCGGTGACATCTCCTACACCAACCTGAGTACAGGTATGGTGCAGGCTTCACAACCAATCCGGCTATTGCTTAGGAGGCGTTGTGCTTTAAGAACCGGATGCCCCTCGGCTCTATTTTTTACGTTAATTGCTGCGTTATGGTCACGATCGAGACTCGACCCACAATGAGGACAATCATGCCAACGTTCGTGCAGCTTTTTGGGTACTTTCTCGCCACAATTGGAGCAATCTTGTGAGGTATTGTGAGCGCTTACTGGAATTACCAACAAACCAGCTTTTTCGGCTTTGTTTGCTAGTATTGACAGGAAGCTTGACCACCCAGCGTCCAACACAGATTTAGCCAATCTGGTACGAGCAAGTCCTTTGACGTTCAACTCTTCATGAGCCACTACATCATATTTCGACAGCAGATAATTAGCTGTTTTGAAGTGAAAATCTTTGCGTTTGTCTGCTACTTTTTTGTGTTTTTTCCCCAGTTGCTTAATCGCTTTTTGTCTGCGGTTACTCCCTTTCTTCCTGCGTGATACTCGTTTTTGAATGACCCTCAAACGTTTTTGAGCTTTACGGTAGTGTTGAGGAATTGCAACTGTTTCACCTTCAGATGTTGTCAAAAAGTCTTTTAATCCGACATCAATTCCAGTAATTGATTCTGGGTCGAAATCTGGTTTAATTTCAGGAACTGTTTTGTCCTCTAGGGAGAGAGTGAGGTAATATCCGTCAGCTTTCTTGGTGACAGATGCAGTTTTGATTTTGAAACCGTCAGGGATCGAACGATGCAGGATCGTCTGGATTTTTCCTAGCATTGGCAGGTTAATCAGGCTGCCCTGCAAGCATCCTTCCTTAAGTTGAGGATAAGTCAATGTGCGATAACGACTGCGGGGTTTAAACCTTGGCTTACCGCTACGTTTACCATTGCGATCGCCATTCAAAAAACGGTCAAATGTTACCTTGACTCGCTTAACTACATCCTGAAGGACTTGTGAATAAACTTCACTGTACCAGGGATGAGTCTTCTTGAGTTGAGGTAGCGTTTTCTTCTGTGAGTAATAGTCAGGGTTGTCCCTCAACTGTGGCAAATGGCAGACTAACGGACAGGAGTTGATAGGAGAACGGTTCTGCTCAAACCAGTTGAATCTATCAGCCAACAAGTAATTGTACTGAGCGCAAAGCATTGACAGCCATCTATCAATTTCTGCTGCTTGCTTTTTTGTGGGTCGTAGTTTGTACTGGTAGGCTGTTCTCACACTTCTCTCTACAAGCGTGTTACTTTTTGAGTATACACCAAGTAGACGCTTCACACAGGATAAAAAATGATATCGAAAATCAAAACTCACCCGATTAATTTATTGGTCAACTCCGTACCTACGTTGACGCGCCTATCCATCCCACATCAAGTGGAGTACCGCTATGGTGTGGGGATTCCGGCGAAGAAAGCTAAATACGTCGATAAGCGCTTTGTCATCAGAAATTAAGTTTTTTTTAGCTGAGAATAAGTATATTGTCGGCGATTTCGCATCAAATTTACTGCCGTTCCTGCTTGTCATCAGATGGGGGTGGCTGTTTTTGAATTTTTCCTGTTCCTCTCTAGCAGCTTTCTCCAACAAGAATGCGGCCAAACTGCTGATGGAACGGCGTTCTCGATCGGCCCACCCTTGCAGGAGGTCATAGATTCCTTCAGCTACATAGGTTGTAACTCGTTTACTCATCAGAGGTTCTTGTTTTGTTTAAGCCAATCTTTAGTGTGCTGCATTTAGGTCTATATGTCTAATTTATTGACGATCGCGCGCGGGCTTTGCGCAAGTTTGTGCGATCGGGCATCTTTGAAGTCGTGTTCGATCGACCTCAATAACTCCGGTTCCTCGTGAAGACTTCAGTCCGCAACATTAGTGCGATCGGGAATCTTTGAAATTATGTTCGATCGACCTCAATCAGATTAGTTTGGGGTGAAGGCTTCAGTCCGCCCAGATGTGGCAGGCTGAAGTTTTCACTGCGAACAATTTTTGTAAATTTGCACTCTCCAATTGCACCTTAAAAAGTAGTTTTTACCTATTGCTTTTTTCTAGACTTTTAGGATATATTATTAAATAATGGGAGTGGTAACTTAAATTTTATTTTGGTCACTATTCCCATTATTAAAGTATACATTGTCAAGCCGATCGAGTCAAGGGTTTTACCTCAAAAAAAAGGGCGATTTTTTGGCTGTATTTAGAATTTAATTGCTTGGGAGATTGAATTAGTATATCCTACTTTAGGATGAAGAACTATAACAGAGATTAAAGCTTTATTGTCGAGAGCTTTGATGCTGCTTCATGAAAAATTTAGTTTTTGAAATAAATCGGCAACCGACAGAGTAAAACCGGGGACAATCTCTTCACCATCGAGGGAATCAGCGGACTTGAGGAGACGATCGGGCTCTTCGGCCGATCGATAGACCAAAACATACTTTTGCTTGGGATGAACTACCCAAACCAAACGCGAGCCATTATCAAAATATTCTATCAGTTTGCGATCGATTTCTTCCACTGTATTGCTAGGAGAAAGAATTTCTACAGCCAGATCCGGAGCACCTTCGAGAAAGCCATCGGGAAGGTCATCTAAACCTTGCAACCGTTCTTTAGCCATGAAAGAAATATCGGGCGATCGCTTGTTTCCCGATTTCATCTTGAAAGCAGTGCTAGAATCAAACATCGCCCCTAAGTTTTGCAGGCGGACATAACCACCGAGCAAAATCATCAAGATACTGCAAATATAACCGTGTTTTGCACCAGAATTTCCCATGTCAATTAGTTCTCCATTTACAAGTTCATAGCGGTGTCCGTCTCGATCGAGCGCCATAAATTCGGCGTCAGTCCAGATTTTTCGCTCCACTGGTTTTTCTAGTTGCTGTTCTGTTGGGTTTGCCGTTGAGTTTTGAATTAGAGCAGTCATAGCTTTCTCCTAAAAGTATATTTCTAGTTAAACTGAATTTAGAAAATCAATCTGTACGGTGAGGTTTCCGTAGTGCGATCTTAAAATTAGCATCAGAAATGAGCAAGATAACCGCCATCAACTGCCAAAACCTGACCGGTGATGTAAGATGCTGCGGGCGAAGCAAAGAACAAAACAGCACCCGCAATTTCTTGTGGTGTTCCCCAACGACGGAGAGAAGTTCGATTTTTTAACCATTCTGCAACCCGATCGTCAGCAACACCATGTGCATTACTTTCGGTTGCAAAAAAACCTGGAGCAACTGCATTAACGGTGATGCCAAAAGTTCCCAATTCTGCCGCCAGCGCGCGGGTTAAAGCTTCGAGTCCTCCTTTTGCAGTCGTGTAAACCGCATCACCTGCACCTGCAATTTGCCCTGCTATTGATGTAATATTGATGATTCTTCCTTCACCCTTCTCTACCATCAGCCGTGCGGCTTCTCGTGACAAATTGAACGGTGAAATCAAATCGGCTTGAATTAGCTGGCGCACTGCATCCATTTCAAACTCGAAAAATCCGCGACGATCGCGCATTCCCACATTATTGACGAGAATATCTAAACAACTGTACTTTTCTCGGATTTTCCCAAATGCTTTTTTAACCGCAGTTTCATCCGTTACGTCAAATTGCAATGAAGAGGCTAACCCGCCCGTTGACTCAATAACTGCAACTGCTCGATCGAGCCGTTCAATACTTCGCCCGTTGACGATAACACGCGCACCCGAGGCGGCAAGTAACTTGGCAATTTCCAGCCCCAATCCCCGTCCCGATCCTGTTACTAAGGCAACTTTTCCGTCTAATGAGAATTCCGAGAATGCCACCATATTTGCTGTCTGGGATGATGATAAATGCTGTATTACCTAATTGTTATTGAAAATTAATCCGGCGGTAAATTTCAGCTATTGGCAATTCTACATTTAAACTGTGGAGAACGATCGCCCGTTCCAATCCATCGTACACTTGCCACTGCCAGCGATCGCTATGTTGGCGATCGGCATTATAATATTGCTCGATATATGGTTCCGTTTGGCTCACCAACAAATATTCGCAAAAACTCGGAATTGAGCGATATTTTCGGAATTTTTCACCTCGATCGTAGCCTTCTGTAGAGGGTGAAAGAACTTCCACAATCAACAAAGGATTGAGAATTTCATCAGTGCGAGAGCCGTTGAATTCCGGTGTACCATTGACTGCCATTAAATCGGTGTAAGTTCCGCACTGATGTTCGGGAATCCAAACCCGCAAATCGCTGTTATACAAGCGAAAATCGGTGTCTCTCAGCAAAAATCCCAAATAAATTAATAAGTTACAGGCGATCGTGCTGTGAGCTTCTGAGCCTCCTGACATAGCGAAAATCTCTCCGTTACAATATTCGTGACGTTCATCGGCAGTTTCCTCGATCGCCCGATATTCATCCAGAGTCAAGCGAGTCTTTGTCGCATCCGCAGAAAGATTTGGGGGGTTAGTTGAAGCAATCGCCACGATCGCACCTCCTAAATAATTAGATTTTCAACGATTAAATTCTAGCTCTTTTTTTACCTTTAATAGTCACCTGCCTGACCACGGCCGTATAGTAATGCAAAGCAAACAGCAGATTAATTGCAAAAAACACCAAAGTTAAAATAAAAGTAAAAAAAGATGCAAATGACAGCCCGGAAGTCATGGTAAATATTGCCAAAATCACCGAGCAAAGTCCGAAACCCGAAGCACAAGAACTTAAAACCAGCAACTGTACCTTAGACATAATTTAATTTGAAATCGATCGGTAGAATGCACGATTAGTAGCTGCACGGGAGTGCCAAATGATACTGATTATAGCAGTTGAGAGTCGATCGTTGAGAGTCGATCGGTAATTAAGGCTTGAATTCTACTAAAAAATACAGGCCGCGCTCTTGCCAAGTTCGATCGCTCGACTTAATATCGATTAACGGAATTCCCCAGCCCAAGCGAGCGCTCCAACTGTCAGCGTACTGCCATCGCAAGCCCAATCCCGCCGACAGCAAAGAATTGGTTTCCAAATTCCCCTTTCCCCCGCGATTCCAAACACTGCCAGCATCCACAAACGGCGTCACCTGCAAAACACCTTGTTTGTCACCGGTGCGCCAAATCGGATACCGCAACTCGGCCGAAGCAAAAATCCCGCTATCGGCCAGCAAAACATCCTGACGGTAGCCCCGCACTGTATCCGATCCGCCCAAACCAAATTGTTCGATCGGCAACAATTCTTTTCCAGCTAACTGCAAGTCCGATCGCAGCACCAGCAGCGTTTCTGGAGCCAACAGGCGCACGTACTGCAATTGACCCCGCCACGCCAAAAATTGACTGTCAGGCCCTCTGCTGTTCTGCGTAGCACCAAATGCTCCCACTCCCAGACTGAACTGCGATCGACCTGCCAGCACCTGCCTCTCATCCCTCCGAGTAAAAT
Organism: Richelia sp. CSU_2_1; assembly: GCA_012034575.1. GTDB lineage: Bacteria > Cyanobacteriota > Cyanobacteriia > Cyanobacteriales > Microcoleaceae > Microcoleus. The sequence continues at coordinate 8,793 of JAAUPF010000030.1, forward strand.
CCTGAAACAACCTCAGCACCGACACCCGAGTTCTGCCGCGACTGTCAGCCCCCGGCGACAGCGGAAAATCTTCTCCCAGCAAAGAAGTATCGCTTTCTCGCCTTGCCGCACTGATGCCGATCGCGATTTCTCTCCTCGGAGTTTGAACTACAGGCTGGCGGTAACTCAACTCGTAAGTACGGCCGGCCGCCTGAATATCGAGGGCATCAAACGGAGGCTCAATAATGTTGCTCCGAGTTCTGCTGAGCCCAAAACTTACCGTACCGTTGCGCGAATTTACAGGCAGCGCGTAACTAAAATCTACCGTATTGCTGCCCTCAGTATTCGTATAAATCAAACTCGCACTATCTCCCAAACCCGACAAATTCGCCTCGCCCGCTTGAATTCCCCGCCGCCAACTTCCCACACTCGGGGAACGAGAATTGTCGGTAAAAATCCCAGCTTGAAAAGTTTTTGCCTCTCTGACTCTGACTGACAGTAAATTAAAACCCGGACGGGAACCCGCTTGCAATTCTGCTGTAATATTTTGCAGCAGCCCGCCCAGTTGCAGCAGTTGCAAAGCCTCCAGCAAACGCCGTTCGTTCACCGGGCCCCTCGTAGCTAAAGCCAAGCGGCTTCTCACGTAGTTAGGATTCAAGCGCTTAGTGCCGGTGACATCGATCCCTTCCAGCCGGCCTTCCAGCACTAAGATTCTCACAGTACCGCCCGCGAGGATTTGCGGGGGAATTAGCGCCCCGGAAGTGATGTAACCTTTGCTTAGATAAAGTTGGTTGACGGCCGATCGAGCTTGTAACAGTTCGGCGAAAGTGAGGGGGCGATTTACAAAATCTTTGAGTGCGGCATCTAATTCTTCCTTGCTAAAAACTGTGCTGCCAACTACTTCAAATCGATCGACCGTTACGGTATCAGGAATGTCGGGCAAAGCTTCAGGCTGTGCTGGCGCGGGAGTTGTCGGTTGCAGGAGTTGTTCTGGAGGGGGCAGCGGCGTTGGGGGCTGCGGTTCCGGCAGGGGATTGGGGGTGGGCAGAATCGGAATCGGAACGGGAATATTTGGTATGTTTGGCTGTGGGTTCGGCAATTGAACGATATTTGGTAGGATCTCACTTGCCGCCCGATCGAACTCCTGGCGATCGGACTTTTTCTCTATATTGTCTGTGTTAAACGCTGCATCTAAGTATAAATTAGCGTCCGATCGATCGGATGGCGCGGAGATTTCTCGATTTAATTTAGAGCATCCCACGGGTTCGGGACACCCGTTATAGATCGCAGAAACTTCTCCCCCTGCCCCTCGATTTAATTTAGAGTTTAAATTATCAACATTAAGATATCGGGCTTCGGGTGCGATCGGTCCAGAGGAAACAGCTTGAAAATCAGTAACGCCAAAAGCAGCGAGCGGTGCGGTGCCAACGGCTGCAACTGAGGAACAAAGTGCTAAAGCTCTCACAAGTTCGATCGTCAAAGAGCCTCTGAAAAGTTGCAGGGGCATGATGGTATGGCAAAATTTTCTAGTAATGGGTAATTGTGTCAGAGTCTAGCAGAATTGACTGCACTAAGTAAAATTACTCAATCGCTTTTTTTCAATTATTTAACTAAATTGCCGTAAGTCCTCCACGCTCATTCGGCAGCCGGAATTATTGCAGGTAGCGCGCGCAGTTAGCGTTTGTTTTGGATAAAAAGCCTGTGCTTCTCGCTCAAAAATTAGAGATAAAACTACAAAGGTACAGAGAACCCAAAGCGAGTATTATAAGAGTTGAGAATTGCCTTCAAGTAGCAAATGTCAATTTTGGCATTGCATTCAAGAGTTCATCAACTAATCGTACTTATTTGAGAGCGATCGTCCCAATATAAATCAATGTCAAGAGTTTTCGCAAACTTCAAATTTGCTAGCAAACGCAGCATCCAGAAAATTCTCAACATGGTCCCAAGCAATTTTGCATCCTGTAATGTGGATTGGCGCGAGCAATATTTCGGGAAATGCGGTAAAAATTGAAATGTCAATCAAAACATAATCGAATAAAAGAGTGTCGGTGGGTTATGAGTTTCGCCGCCGTTTGAAAATGGCATTTGATGCCAATAACATTCAGTTCGGCGCACCTCAAATAGCAATTAAAGCGAAGTAGTTCGATCGATTTTGCGCGTTTAAACGCGCGCAAAAAAGCTCCGACCCCAGCAAGCGAGAGCTTTCGCGATGGCAGCGCTCGCTCGAAGCTGAAATCGGAGAAATAAGAAAAATTCGATAGAAACTACATCTTATTGAGCTGCGATCGCAATTCTTCCAACTCAGCATCAACAACCTTATTAGATTCATTGCTGCTAGCAGGAGTAGTTTGGCCCGATGCCGGCAATTGACCTTGAGATACCGAACCTCCCGACAGTTGGGCTTTCATTTGCGCCAACTCATCGTCAACATCGCCGCCGCCTTCGAGCAAGCGGAATTGTTCCTCTAAACTGTTGCTGCTGCTAGTCAGTTCCGCAGCAGCCCCGGCGCGGGCTTCCATCTGCAAAACTTTTTCTTCCATGCGATCGAAAGCCGCCATCGAACTGCCAGTATTGAGAGTGCCGATCGTATTGTTAAGCTGTTCCTGAGCCTTAGCAGCGGATATCCTAGCCTTGAGCATATCCTTTTTCGTCTTGGCTTCAGAAATCTTGCTCTCCAAACCGATCAAATTGCGCTTGAGACTTTCCACCTGGCCTGATTGCTGTTCCAAACTCGCTTTCAGGGTAGCTGCTGTTTCAGCGTGAGACTTTTTCCGTACCAGGGCTTCCCTAGCCAAATTGTCGTCACCTTTTTGCAGGGCAAGCTGAGCTCGCTGCTGCCACTGGCTCGACTGAGACTCAGCTTGATTGTACTGAGTCTGGGTGCGTTTTTGCGTGGCGATCGCAGCAGCAACGGCCTGACGCAACTGCACCAGGTCTTCCTGCATATCCGTAATCGACTGTTCTAAAATCTTTTCCGGGTCTTCAGCTTTGTTGACCAGATCGTTAAGATTGGCTCTGACGACTCGGCCAATGCGATCGAATAATCCCATAATCTTATTTTTCCTTGGTGAGGTGTACGACGTGAGCGAAAAGCAGGCTCGATAGTGCTTGCCCGATGTTTTGAATTTCAGTCGATCGGATTTTTGGTGCGATCTAGTCTGCGGTAAATTTTTCAATCATACAAATCCAGTTTAAATCGTTCCAGATAAATGAAGCAGCGAAGCTCCTGCAAGCTCTCTCTACTGAGTTTAGCTTCGATCCGGGAATTCCCCAACCTACCGAGAGCCATCAGGCTGTCGGCTAGTTTTTGCCCGCAAAACCATCTTACTGTCACCGAGCTTTCAGGATGTCGGGGCATCGCTTCCGGGCAACTTGGGCGCGTTTTTGCTCGGAAGTATTTGCGCTTTCATCGCCGCCAACTCAGCATCAACATCATTTCCAGCTTCGAGGGACAGAAACTGCTTTTCTAAATCGCTGGTGCCGAGTTCTGCAATTGCTTCGGAACGGGCTTCTAGCTGCATGACTTTTTCTTCCATCCGTTCAAAAGCGTTCAAAGCGCTGCCGGTATTGAGATTGCCCATCATTTCCTGAAGTCTTTCCGATGCTGCGGCCGATCGAGCTCTAGCAATGTACATATCTTTTTTCGCTTTCGCCTCGGAAATTTTACTTTCCAGTGCCCGCATATTTTCTTTAAGTTGAGTCACAACCGCATTTTGTTGTGCTAACTGCCCTTTCATTGCTGTTGCGGTTTCCTGATAAGACTTCTTGCGCGTCAAAGCTTCCCGCGCCAATTTTTCCTCGCCTTTTTGCAGGGCAAGTTGCGCTCGCTGGTACCATTCTGCAGCAGTAGATTCAGCTTGGGAACACTGGCGTTCGGTGCGTTTTTGAGCTGCGATCGCCCCTGCCACAGCCTGTCTAAGCTGCACTAAATCCTCCTGCATATCGATCGTCGCCTGTTCCAGAATTTTTTCCGGATCTTCTGCTGCGCCGATCAGACTGTTAATATTTGCTCTAATAATTCGCCAAATTCGATCGAATAATCCCATTTTGCCCTGCTCCCGATTTTATTCTATTTTAGATTTAGGAGTGGGAAGCGACAATTGAAAAAACAATTTTGTGTTAGACAAAACATTCATTTTTGTAGAGCTTTGCCTAACCATTTATTAAAATTTCTCACCTTTACCCAGTTTACCGAATATCAAGGGTAAATCACCCCCGTCCGGTGCAGGTCGATTGCTTGGAGGTGTGTTTAAATCCCCCTCTTAACAACCCGGTCCTCCCAGGTCAACTGTCAACTCTCTCACTCCCGAACAACTCCTTCTGCTTCGTAAAACTTACCCAAACTTAACTAAAGCTATCTTTAATTACAGTTTGGCATTCACTTCCTGCGCTATTGAGTGGTCGGCCATCCCAAGGTAAGCAGGCTATCCCCCTTAAGCCGAGGGTTCCCAATTTAAAATATTTAAACTGGCATTCAAGTCACGATCTATCGACACGCCACAAGTAGGACAATCATAAGTCCTCACTTGCAAAGGCATCTCTTTTTTATGCCCGCAATTGCTGCAAATCTTAGAACTAGGAAACCAACGATCTACTACCACCAAGAGAGTCCCATACATTTGGCATTTGTACTCTAGCTGCCGCCTGAATTCGTAAAAACCCAGGTCGGCTATTGCACCCGCTAACTTGTGATTTGCTAGCAATCCTTTAACATTCAAGTCTTCTATTTTGATTGACTTGAAAGTGGTCGCTAAATAAGTTGTTAACTTGTGAAGGAAGTCTTTACGAATGCAAGCGATTCTTGCGTGAAGTCTGCCTATTTTGCTCAGGGTTTTGCGCTGGTTATTTGAGCCTGCCCTTTGCTTCGATGCCTTGCGCTGCAACTTGGCAAGCTTGGTTTTCGCTTGCTTTAACGGCTTGGGTGCGTCAAATACTTGAGAGTTTGACATGGTAGCAAAAGATTTGACTCCTAAGTCAATTCCTACAGAACTTTCTGGTTGTTGTACGCTGCAGCGTTCGGCATCAACACAGAAGGAAACAAACCAGCGATTTCCTTCTTTGGAAATCGTAAAAGTTTGAGAAACAAATCCGCATTCTAATGGTTCATCAAGTCGAAACGTTCCCAAGGTAGGAATCTTAATAGTATTGCCAGATTTTAGCAGCACTTTTCCATTAGAAGAATCAACTGTGAATGATTGTCCGTCCCGGCGGCTGGCAAAGGTCGGATGTGAGGCCTTCCCCTCTCGATACCGACTGAATGCTTCTTTCAAGTCAATCAAAGCGTTCTGGTATACGCGACTGGACAACTGGTTCATCCAAGCATATTCCGGTTGTTTCTTGACGTGATTGGTCAGGACTTTCTTGATTTCGTCGATCACCTTTGAGTCGGTAAATTTTCTCTCACCGTACATCTGAGTTCGCAAACTCAATCCCAAATTAAAGACAACCCGCCTAAATCCTGCGTGTTTTGCCATTAAGGTCGCTTCTCGGTTATTCAATTTGAGCGCTCTTTTAATGGCAAACACGATCGAACCTCCTGCAGGTAATTAACTTTGGAAAAGTTTAGTGAACTTTTTGGCACTTAAGTTTACCTCCACTCAAAACTCAAAACTCAAAACTCAAAACTCCTTAAGGCCGATCGAATTGCGCCCTCACTCCTTTTGCTTGAAGTTCTTTCACCAAACGCTCCGCCGAGGCAGCATCGTTGACAGCTCCCATTTGAATTTTGACACCCCTGGAGAAGTTGCGGATGTAGGCGTCGGGAACTGCGGTTCTGGCCGCTGCCAAAGATTTTTCGTCCGTGTAGTCGGTAACAACGTAATAAAGACCGTCGGAGGCGCGCGTGGGGGTTCCCAGGGCTGCTGCGGGGGTTGCAGGTGCTGCAGGTGCGATCGCTGCCGGGGAGGCGGGCGCTTGGGCCAAGGGGGAAGGTGTGGGAGGCAGAGTGGGCAGCGTGGGGACGGTCTGGGTGGCGGCGGGACTGGGAGTCGGCAGCAAAGCGGTACTGATATTGTTCATGCCCTGTTCGCTGCCTCTGGGGGGGTTGCCGTCGCCTGCGGGGATGGGGACGAGTCCCGTTGGGTTGGAAATCGCTGTTGGAGTTGGCGGGATCGATGCTGCCGGCGATGGGGTGGGGATGGGGCTGGCCGTGGGCTTGACATTGCTGAGAGTGCTCAAATCCAATTCGACAAATTCCTTGGAAGCCAGGTTTGGGGCTTTGGGAAGTTCCTTGATTGCGTTATCTGCTGTACTGCTGGAGGGGCTTTCGGCAGTTGAGGGGGCATTGGGGAGCCAGCGATTGAGGCCGGCGATTTTGACCAGACTTGACGGGTGCATGACTGCATAGCCCAAAGCCGTGCAAGATAACAAAAACAGCAGCATCGAACTCAGTCCCAAGGGAGTCAGCAGACTGGCTGCTAAACTGCGTTCCTCGACAGTCTCGACAGTTTGTTCGTCCAAACTTTCGATCAGTTTTTCGCTCGATTCGAGATAGCTGTCGGGGCCGGAGGCGCTGGCAGATAACTTTTGCGGTTTGCTGACTTTGGTAGCTGCGATGGGGGCGTCACCGGGAACCCCGGCCAGCGGTAGGGGTAAGGACAGCGGCTGCTGGGTTTCCTCTGAGATTGCGGGCAGATTTTGACCGGGCGGTCGATCGGGCGTGCTTGCGGGCTTGCTGGGGCGAAGTGACGGCGATACCCACTGTTCTGCTCGCCGTCTGTGCTTTCTGTATTTAGTTAATTCTGCTTCTAGGTTTACATCCAAACACCCTAACGCACCTTGCAAGGCAGGCTTGATGGGGGTTGAAGATGATTGATTTGGGGATTCAACCGAATAACGCTTACTCATCGCAAAACTCCTACCGCCTTTGAGTTGATTTTAATCTTTAGATTTTGACATTCGCTGACGCTGAATCAAAGATTCCAGCATCTTTTAATTCAAGCATCCAACCTATCGATCGAGCTTTTCCTTCAAGTTGGGCTCTGCTGGGGACATTATGGAACATTTTATCGAGCTGTATCGATCGCTCTTGCCTGGAGAACCGAGTTGTTGATTTTTGTGCTGCCACCGAACATCTATCCCAAGCGATTCTTTCCTTTTGCCGTCCGGGGCGATCGCTCATTTAGAATATCTCATACTCGTTCCGCATTTGTGTTTTGTCTTGATCCCCGCCTGCTTTATTAACTTTTAACCTGCCTTTTTACCTTGTAAGTAAAGTGCCATCCGGCCAATTGTTTCTATATATAACGAGATTATTAATAAATCATAAAATTATTTTTTAGCTTGGGGATCGCTAGAAGCCTTACAGAATAAAGGGTGGAATGCTTTCAAGCGCGCCGGCCGAACATTGGAGAATTAGAGATGAAAATGAACGCCAAATGCCAAAGAAGAACCCTATGAAGACCTCTTTAACTTCAGCTTGTCGTCAATGTCGGCACTATACGCCTGAAGGCAGGCGCGGTGGTCTTTGCCAACAGTTAGGGGTACCCGTTCAAAGCAAGTGGACAGCTTGTTCTTTGGCTGCTCCCCCTTTTGGACCATCTTGGGAAAATCTGGAAACAATTTCTCAGTGGCAAGAGCAAAGTGTAACATTGCTGGAACCTGCTGTCAATGTTTGCGAGCGAAATGCCTGCCAGCCTACAGGTGCGACCTTAACAGAAAAATCAGTACCCGCAGTTTCAATTTAGTTTTTCCGAACCCCATTAATTAATCGATCGCCAAGGTGCATCAAAAAATTTATTATGGTCTGCGGGACGATCGAATAAAAAAATTGTTTTTTCTCAATTACCAACCTAGCTGTTAACAGTCAACTGTTTACGGCAGCCAAGGATACTGACTAAAATCAGGTTGCCGCTTGTCTAAAAATGCTTGTTTTCCTTCGGCACCTTCTGCGGTCATGTAGTAAAGCAAAGTGGCATTTCCTGCCAATTCTTGCAAACCGGCTTGACCGTCGCAGTCGGCATTAAAAGCAGCTTTCAAACAGCGAATCGCGATCGGACTTTTGTCTAAAATTTCCGAGGCCCATTGCAGGCCTTCGGCTTCTAACTGTTCGACGGGCACGACGCAGTTGACTAAGCCCATTTCTAAGGCTTGCTGGGCGCTGTACTGCCGGCATAAAAACCAAATTTCCCTAGCTTTTTTCTGACCGACAACTCGGGCGAGGTAGCTAGCCCCGAAGCCGCCGTCAAAACTGCCAACTTTCGGGCCGGTTTGACCGAAAACGGCATTGTCAGCAGCGATGGTCAAATCGCAAATCAGGTGCAAAACGTGACCGCCACCGATAGCGTAACCGGCCACGAGGGCGATGACTACTTTCGGCATCGATCGAATCATTTTTTGCAAGTCGAGAACGTTCAAGCGGGGGACGCCGCCGTCATCTACATATCCGGCCGTACCGCGCACGCTTTGATCGCCGCCGGCACAAAAGGCGTATTTGCCGTCGGTGTGGGGCCCGGCACCGGTGAAGAGGACAACGCCGATTTTGGTATCTTCGCGGGCGTCAGCAAAAGCGTCGCACAGTTCAAAAACTGTTTTGGGGCGAAAAGCATTGCGTTTGTGGGGGCGATTGATGGTTATTTTGGCGGTGCCGCCGCTTTTGTGGTAGAGAATGTCTTCGTAGGTTTTGGCGGTTTGCCATTGAGTTTCCATAATCGGGCGATCGGAGATTTTAAATTTGAGCCGATTTTCAATTTTACAGGAGTTGCGCGACTGACAGATATCGATTTTAGATTTTAGATTTTAGATTTTTTTGCAAGAGTTATGCTCGATCGTAAATCTCAGTTCGATGTTGTATCATAGAGGAGTTGAAAACTTTAAATGTGGAGGCGAAGGAAGATGAATATCACCTTAACACCAGAACAGGAAAAATATGTGCGATCGCAATTAGAAGGAGGTAAATATAACAGTGTCGAGCAGCTAATTAGTAAAGCATTGCAATTGCTAGAGGAGCAAAATCGCGCGTCCGCCGAACAGAAGCGTTTGGAAGAACTAAGGCTAAAAATTGCTAGCGGTACGGAGCAAATCGCTAGAGGACAAGTGACTGATGGTGAAATAGTTTTTGCCCGGTTACAGGAGAAAATTCTCTCTTATTCTGAGTCGCAACTATGAGCAGCTATTCTTTCTCAGATGATGCGATTCGAGACTTAGATGAAATTTGCGAGTACATAGGTCGGAATAATCCCAGTGCTGCTAGCCAGCTTTTTGATAGAATTCGAGAGCGATGTAAAGTTGTGGCTGGTTTTCCTAATATGGGAAAAAATTACAGCAAGCTATCTCCTAGTTTGCGAGGGTTTATTGTTGATAATTACATCATTTTTTATTATTCCAGGGCAGATGGAATTGATATTGTGCGCGTCGTGAGTGGATATCGGGACTTAGAATCGCTGTTTTTAGAATCGGATGAGGATTGAAATCAATACAAAGGTTAGAGTTGAGGTTTTGCAATTGCAATCTCAACTCTAACATCTTAAATAGATCGCTCCATTCGCAAAATCATGTCGCTAACTTTTGCTTGCGCTTGCGCCAAACACCGAAAGCGCCAAATCCTAACATTGTCGCCAATATCGAAGAAGGTTCCGGTACTGCTGTTGCTCCGATCGCAGCCAAAGGATCGTTGTTGCATTCTTGAAGTAAAGTAGCAGTATAACGTCCAATCGGCAGCAGAGATTTATCAAATTTAAACCCGATCGTGTGTTTGCCGCGCGCTGGAAATTCTCCGAGAGCAAATCCAGCCGCAGCTAACTCTGCATCGCCAACCATTGTAATGTCCCCAATTTTATTACCGGATGCAATTATGTTGGGAATGTGATTTGCCGAATTCTCGAAAGTTGTTGGGGTGGTGTAAATACCATAATAAGGATCGTTCCAGGCTAAATCGCCCATTCCAGATTCTACACCCGTTCGCCGATTCAGTCCTGAATTCTGATTGTGCAGGTTCCACCAACCAGCATTTTCTGTAACGACGCTGGTGGCTTTCACACCACTGTAAACTCCTGTTTCTGGTGCTTTTGAGTCATTGTTAGGAGCAAAACGAATGCCAAATAAACTACCTGAATCGTTAGCATTTTGATAGCTGTTATTGCCTGAGAAATCAAAGAACAAATCTCCCCAACCAATATTGCCGTTGCTAACTGTCATTCCCTCATAGGGATTGCCAGTATCGATGCCTGTCAGGGGCATATTAGCAGTAATTGCTACCCAAATAGTATTGGCAGCCCAATCATCTTTGAGGGCCATACCGTGCAGTTCAAATTTTTCGGGGCCTCCAAGACTGTCATTGCTGGGGTCGATCGTATAATTCCAATCCAATTTTAAAGTTCCGGCAACAGCCGTTTGTTCGGTAGTAATTCCTAAGAGAATTGTGGCTGCTGCACTGAAGAGAATTGCTGTTTTGAAGATATTCATGGTAGATGTCCTCTCTAGAATGTACGGGATTCCGATCGCCCTTTACAATTTGGCAAAGCGCGATCGGACTTGAGATTTGCGATGTGGAAATCTAAAATCTATCGCCCTGACAACAAAATCAGAGTCCTAACTTTTGCTGATTCTTACGTCGCGCAACTATAGCGCCAAATCCTAACAATGTTCCAAATATCAAAGAAGGTTCAGGTACTTCTTCTTTCGGTAGGGGCGGTTGAGTCTCTCCTTTGAGAGCGATCGCATCATTGTTGCATTCCAGAATTAAAGTAGCAACATACTCGCCAACCGGCAGCAAAGACTTATCGAACTTAAATCCAATAGTTTGACTGCCGCGCGATTGAAACACGCCCAGGGAAAATCCAGCCGCTACCAATGCTGCACCGTCAACCATCGTAATATCTCCAACTTTCGTGCCGGATTCTATAATGTTGGGGATTAAAGTTTCCGGTTGGTTGTGAGAACCTAGAGTGAGGTAAGGATTATAATAAGCATCATTCCAGGCTAAATCTCCTGTTGCTGCATCCGTGCTCTTTCGCGGTAAAACACCGTTGACATTGTGATTGTAGAAATTTGACCAACCTGCATTTTGCGCTACCACACTTTTTGCTTTTACTCCACTGTAAACACCTACACTTGGCGCATTTGAATCGTTATTGGGAGCAAAGCGGATGCCAAATAAACTATTAGAATCACTGGCAGATTTAAAGTTGTTCCGATCGGAAAAATCCCAGAATAAATCGCCAAAACCAATGTTACTGTTGCTAACTTCGTATTCACCCACTCTCGGTCCAGTATCATTTCCCAACAGCGGTAAGTTGGCATTAATCGCTATCCAAATAGTGTTGGCAGAGACATCCTCTTTGACAGCCATGCCGTAGATTTCATAGATGGTGCCACCTGCAACAATTTCATTGGAATCACCGTTATTAGCAAGGCTGTCGTAGTTGGGGTCGATCGCGTAATTCCAACCAGAAATTAAGGTGCCAGCAACAGCAGTTTGTTTGGCATTAGCTGCTAAGAAAATTGTTGCCACAGCACCGAAAAAGATTGCTGTTTTGAAGAAAATATTCACGGTAAATGCCCTCTCTAGTATGTACGAAATTTGCGATCGTCCGAATTAATTCCCGCCGCGTTAATCTCTAACTGGCAAATGCTCGATCGCGCGTTTATATCGATCTGTCAGGGTTCCGTCTGACTTTTTACGCAAAATTTCCGGCTTTTGTAATGAAACTTAACAATCGGGCGATCGCTGTTTTCGGAAATTTGCTCTTAAGTATTCCACTACACAACTACACATGACACCAAACGTGCAAAAATTCTGTAAATACACATTTGTGTAAGGGGGGTAGCTATGAATCAAGAGAGATTTAACTGGGCATTGCAAGAGTTAACAGGCCGACAGCGGCAAGTGCTGGATGCGTTTCTGGATGGCCAAAGCGATCGAGCGATCGCCCAATCTTTAAAAATTGAAGATAATACAGTTAAGCAACACATTAGAGCAATCTGTAAAAAATTTAGACTCCAATGTGAAGCTAATAAATATGCTTCAAAAAGAGGCGATTTGAAAGATTTATTTCGCCGTCACAAGCCGGAATTAGTTAGAGAAGTTACTGCGCTTGAAGGTGAAGAAATTGCTGCAGCACCTGAATCAAATTCTGAAATACCCAGTCAAGGAACTCGATGCAGGCGGGTATGGGGGCGAGATAACCTGATACAAAAAATCCTCGATCGACTAACAGATTTACAAGAAGTGCCGATTCTTTCTCTTACTGGCGGTGCGGGGTACGGCAAAACAGAAGTTGCCAGTCAAATTGCTAAAATAGCCCGCAATAAACATCTCTTTGCTGATGTTTTGTGGGTAAAAGCCAGAGATACCGATTTGGTTGACGGTTGCATTATTGAGTCGGAAAGTAATGAGGTGCTTAATTGGAATAAATTTCTTCACGAAATAGCTCACCAACTAGATAAATGTCCGACGGAAAGAGTGCGACAGCGCCTGAAAGAAGAAAAACGACTGATTGTATTGGACAATGCCGAAACTTCAAATATTGAAGAGATTGTAACCAATCTTGTGGAAATGCTGAATCCCAGTCGGGTGCTTTTAACCAGCCGCATGAAAACGAATGCTCCCTTCGTAGGAGCGATCGAAATTGAAGGGTTAGATCCAGCTTCATCATATAGTTTATTGCAGGATGAGGCAGAATATAAAAAAATTCCCGAGCTGTTAGCAGCAACTTCAGAGCAACTCGATCGCATTCACGATTTGTCTTGCGGAGCTCCTTTAGCTTTGCATTTTATCATCGGTCGAGTTTTGGACGATCGCGCTTTGGAACCCGTATTATCAGCATTAGAAGATGCCAGTGGAGATGTGGAAAAATTTTATGAATTTTCCTTGCAAACTGCATGGCAGCGAATTAGCGATTCCAGCAAAAATGTACTGCGTTACATGGGTAATTCCGATGCGGGTGTCACTTGGGAAGAGTTGCTAGGTGCGGGAAATGTAGAGGAATTAGAATGCCAGCAAGCGCGGCGCGAATTGAGGCGGTGGTATTTAATTGAAGATGCACTAGACGCAAAAGGAAATCAACGATATAATTTGCATCCTTGGGTGAGATGCAGTTTGAAGAAGAAATTAGTAGATAAATGGGAGCCTTCCCTGGCAGAATTGGAACAGATATTTAAATGGAAATTCGATCTAATTATTTAAACCGAATAACAGAGGAGAATTCGATGTGGTTAAATTAGATTTGGAAATAACTGAAGACAGAGTGAATACGTTAAGTTGGTTGCGAACACTTGAAATTAAGTGTTCGAGACAAGACTCCGAAAGCGATCGCTCGTTTGATTTCGCTTATCAAATATGGGAAAAAGTCAGCGAGCAGATGTGGTTTTTAGGATATTGGAATGATTATTTCAATTGCGCAAATATCGTTCTCAAATCAGCAAAAGCCGTGGGAAATATTGCAATCAAAGCACAGCTTCTGGGCGAATTGGGATGGGTTTGCATGGAATGGGAGGAGTTTGCGAAAGCCGAGCAATATTTTCTAGAATCATTACAAACCTACGAGTCGATGGACGATCGTAGAAAACAGTGTCGCTTGTTGCGCTATTTAGGAGTGCTATCACACCGCCAAAACAAGCCAGATTTAGCTTTAAAATATTACCGTCTGGCTTGGGATCTCGTAGCTGCTAATAGCTTGGGGGAACTTGCTAATGAAACGTGGGCTTTTAGTGCAGCAGAATTGCCGAATGTTTTGGGAGAACTTTACCTCGACTTGCAAGACTTTCCTGCAAGTTATCGCGAGCTCAATCTATCCTTAGAAACATACCGCTATTTAATCAACAGATATCGCTATTACCAAGCAGATCCGATACTGAATTTAGGGCGGTGGCACTTCCTGCAAGGAGACTTGGAGAAAGCAGAAAAGTATTATCAAGAATGCCTGCTACTTTGTGAGGAAATTAGTCGCCCCGATAAACAGGCTAGCGCACTGTTGAATCTAGCTGAGCTAGCTGAAGCAAGGGGGATGTGGGAAAGGGCGATCGAACTTGCTGCTGAAGCAGAGCAAGTTGCGAATACTGAAATTAGATCTGTGCGCGATCGGGCAGCTCGTTTTAGGGAGAAATTATTAAGAAAAAAGTCAGCATTACAATGAAAGAATTAATAAGAAAAAGAAAGCAGAAAAAATAAAATAATGAGCCGCCAATTATTCTACGCTATTTCGATCGCTACCATCTTTTTGCTTGCTGCCTGCGATACCGTAAGCTCTCGCTATTCTACAGCAATTGAAGCTCGTAAAAGCCAAGAATTTAACCGGGGGCGTTTGCCCAAAATACTCCCAGATTCAGCTTTTGATATTCAGGAGACTTACGATCTAGATCTCAACCTTGGTAACGGATCGTTTCGATTTGCTGCGCGTGACTCTGAATCTTTGCGCACGTATCTCAAATGGCATCCGTTGTCTACCGCACAAGGTCTTAGTGAGGAAGATACTAAGCTGCAACGTGATGGCTACGTTTTTTACACTTTTGAAACCTTTTTTATCGCCGTAAACTGGGAGACTTATCACGCTCGTTTTTGGCATCCTTTCCACGAAACCGAATGGAAATAATTTTACAAACCTAATTGCCAGAAATTTTCTGCCGTTATCTGAATGCGCGACAGCGACATTAAAGAATCGTCAAAACTGCTAAAATTAGAGCCATAGGATACACCAAAAGTGTAGCCGATCGCCCCCACTAAATGCTCTACAATTGGATCGACTTTCCCGTAAGGATAAGCAAAACACCTAACTGATTTCCCCAATCCCCGCGCCAAAATTGCCCGCGATGTTACTCCTTCCCGCACAATCTCTGTCGCCGATAAAGCAGTCAGAGGTTGATAGGTTGCAGACAGGGAACCAAACTCAATTCCGGCATCCCGCAGTTGCCGAATTTCCATCCATCCCATTAATTGCGTTGCTTCAAACTCTGCTGTTTCCCAACTATTTGTCTTTCCTATTGACTCCGCCACTAGAAAAACAGTTGCTGTAAAGTTAAAACGTTTTAGCAAAGGGAAAACGCAGTTAAAAAAGTTGCAATAGCCTCCGTCAAAAGTAAGCAATACAGCTTTACCCGGTAAAGGAGTTTTAGCTAGTTTCGCTTTTTGCCAATCTTCCCAAGTGGCACTATAATAACCACTATCTTTGAGATATTGTAACTGCTGTTCGATCGCCTGGGGTCCGATCGAATTTAAACTTTCACCAGCAATGCGGCTGTAGGCGAGAATTGGGAGTTTTTTAGTAACAATATTACTGCTCTCAACTGTCATTTTAACCGACGGAGAAACTTCAGATTCTGGAGGCTTTTGCCAAATGATTTCCGGTGCGTAAATTACCTGTTTTGGCAACTCATTTTCTCGGGGAATTTGAATTATCGGTTCCCCCGCCATCGCTGCTGCTGATGCAATTTCCCGCAACGCCGCCGCCGGGAAAGAAGCCCGACGGCTGACACTCGTTCCAGTGGTACCCGATCGCCTGCCAAAAATCGTCGCATTTGCTGGGTAAATGCCTCCCGATCCCGGCGCATTCAACCAGTCGGGGAAATTTGCCATTTTTTGAGCAGAAAAGGCTAAGCGCGATCGTAGGGACATTTCGCCGTTTAGCGGTTTTCCAATTAAAGCCGATCGCACAGCAGCAACGCACAATTCATAACCGATATTTTGAGTAATTGTCGATCGCAATTTTTGAGCGGAAACAAAACTATTTTCCACCGCAACAGTGACAATCCCCACTGCTACTCCACCGATTTTTACCAGCACATCTATTTCCGAAAATTCTACTTTAAGATTAGTTAAATCTTCACTAATTTCGAGAGCGATCGAGTCTCGATCGAGACTAAAAATCGGTGATTCATCGGCTGTTTCTGGATTGTAAAAATTAGCATCAAGCCAATGGGGGCGGTTCCAGATTTTTTGTAAAAATAAAGTCCAGTTAAATACCGGATTTCTGGGATTGTATTGAAAGAATCGATCGAGAATTTGCCAAGCAAAATTAGTCGCGATCGCATCCTCCAAAACCCAAGCAGGCACCATTCCGTCACAGATTGGCAATTCTATCATGCCAAGTTCAACATCTTCTAATTTAACATTACAGCACAGGCGATCGAAGATTGGCGGTACGTCGCAAATATCCGCGATCGGTTCCGTAACTTCTACTGTAACTTTCCAGGAAATTTCACGATTTACCCACTCAATCTTAGCTAAAATGTTATTTATTGCATCTTGCTTAAACAGCCGATGATACTTGTGAGTTTTAGTAGTAGCAATATCTCGATCGATTCCTTGATGCCAGGGTAAATTCAAACTCAAATTCGCTGCTTGCTGCTTGTAATTTTCCAGCATCGCCGGATCGTATTCAATACTAAGAAACTTGCAAATATCTCTTAAAACTTTAACTTTATCATCTAAAAGCTGTTCGTATTTAACTAAAATATGATTGGGATTGTTAACATATTTATGGCTGGTTAACATCGCATCTACCCAGCGTTCAATGCAGTGTTCTAAATCCCAACCACTACCCCACACGTCGTTAAAAATCCTGGTAGCCTCATACAGAGAAGCTATGGTGTCCATACCGTTTCGCAAAATATGAATGAATTTAGCATCAGGCAAAAAGTTCTCTATCTCTTCAATGAAATAAATATGTTCCGGCGTTTTTTCCAACCAAATGCTTTTGTTTTGTTCCGCAGCCAAACTATCTAAAACTCCGACAAACCAACTCGCTTTAGTTTCGTTATTTTGGCTGCTAGCAAAATTTTGCAGAAATTCAGGACGCTGAATCTCATCCTTAAAAAAAACTTCCAGCCTGCTTGGCAACTTGTCCGCAAACTTATCGTACAGTAAATAATGAAAAAACTTAGATTCAGGAAAAGAAATAACTTCAGGATGAGCGGCTAACAAACTTTGCAGAATTGTCGTGCCGCTTCTCGGACAGCCCACTAAAAATATTCGTTGCATTGTGATAAGTAGAAGGAAGAAGGAAGAAGGTAGAAGGTAGAAGGTAGAATGTAGAATGTAGAAGGTAGAAGGTAGAATGTAGAAGGTAGAATGTAGAATGTAGAATGTAGAATGTAGAAGGTAGAATGCCGAGCAGTAAGCTTGATTTTGGGTGCAATCTGCTATAAATTATACAGCACCTTTCATGTAAATGAAGTACCAAGAAATCGCAGGTAGGGACACGGCAGTGCCGTGTCCTTGTGAGGATTATTCGATAGATGAGCGTACTTCATTCTGGGTGCAATTTGCTGTATCATGTCCTATTAGACATCTCCTAAAAAGATTGTGGAAGCCTTGCCCCATAAGGACAAAAACCTAATTTTGGGAGATGTCTATTGTATTAGCTACATTGTATCGATCGAATTGTCTCGATCGCACAGGCCCAGGGTGAAGCATAAGCCCTACAAAACGGTAATAAAGCGGTAAAAAAATCATCCCTTAACCCCAACTAAAATCCTCCTGTAACAAATCCGAAAGTTCCCGATTGAAAGGTGCAAAATAACCGATCAACTCTTGCTCGATCGCCCGCGGCATATTGCTATAATCCTCAACACTACTCATCTCGTATTCTTTCACAGCACCCGCATCAATATCCAAGAAATCCAACACCCGAGAAAATACCTTACCCGGATTAGCTTGAAAATCTTCACTCTGCAAAATCAGCAACTGTTCCCTCGGGAAATAATCAAGCCAATTTTTGATTTGATCGACATAAATGCCGCGAGACAAATAAGAATAATGTTGGTGATTGAAACTGTAATAACCTTCGTCCGATCGCATTTTTTCCACTTCACCTTTGAGTCGATCGGGTTCCGAAGCAATTGCCTTGTCAAAATCCAGCGTTTCACAGCCGATCGCCACTTCTAAATTATAGTGCAGCCAAGCTCTTTGTACCGGATTTCGCAACATCACAATTAGTTTCACATCCGGGCAACACTTATAAACCCGCTCCGCCGCCAAAGGATGGTAAATATAGTAAGGAGTCATCTCCCACAGCAAGACTTTTTCGCCCGCCACACTCCGTTTCAACTGCTTGCTGTACCACTCCATCCCGCGATCGAAATTCAGGTCAAAAAAGTGAATTTCTCTCGTACCTTCTTTAATAATTTGCAAATGGTTTTCTAAATAGCCGTATAAAGCATCCGCACTGCACTTTTGAGCGCCAATTAGTAAGAAATCCGGTTTGTTTTTAGCTTTTAACTGAGTTGAAATCTTCGCGTATCCCGGATTGTTTTTATTCAAAGCGTGAATTTTTTCCGCTGTTTCTGGAACATCTGCAAGCTGCATTTTGCCATCAAATTCCCAGCGATAGGGCGGACAAAGAATTGTTTTTTGATGCACGGTCGATCGCACGTACAGCGGGTAAACGTGCCAGTGATAATCGTAGGCGTAAGCCCAACTTTTCTCGTAAATTCCCGCGTTGACATAATACTGTCCGTTGCCCAAATCCAGTCTGTCCAAATGCAGCTTAATTTTGCCTTTGCCTGGGGCGATCGGCAGCAATCTGCCCGTGTTATTAGTATTAGTATCGAAACAATTTTGTCCGTCTTCCCGGCTGATTGTCACCCCAAAAATTGCACCAGCAATCGACTTCGGGGCTTCATAATGAATTTCCACAGTCACCGGATCGCCGCTGTCAATTTCCTCATCCGGCAATACTTTGACATCAGTAATTTCTACTTCCAAAGAACCGAAACGATTTTCATTAACCCGCAGTTGCGTACCCGTACTTGTCGTTTCTGGAGGGCGCATCGGAGTGCGTTTTTCTGTTTCCGATCGCATTTCCGACAAATACTGACCGACTACTACTTCAGTTTCACCATAAGCGATTACTTGACCTTCCCGCAGCCACAAAGCGCGATCGCAATTTTTTTGAATTTGCGCGGCACTGTGAGAAATTAAAACAATTGCACAACCTTGATTTTTAAACTCTTCAATTTTTTTCAAACATTTAGTTTGAAAAGCCACATCACCCACCGACAAATATTCATCAATTAATAGCACTTCCGGATCGGTATGAATTGCTACGGAAAAAGCCAACCGCATTTTCATCCCGGTACTGTAAGTGCGCATCGGGCTGTCGATAAACTGTTCCAATTCCGCAAATTCAACAATATCATGAAATCGGCGCGCTGCTTCCCGGCGAGTCAAACCGGCAACTACCGCCCCCACAAACACATTTTCTCTGCCCGTTAAATCCCCATGAAAACCCGCACCCAAATCCAACAAACCGCCAATTCTACCGTTAACTTTAATCGTACCTTCTTCGGCGCGGCCGATACCGCCGACAAGTTGCAACAGCGTTGATTTTCCTGCGCCATTTTTACCGAGAATTCCTAACATTTCCCCCGGCGCAACAGTAAAACTGACATCTCGCAGCGCCCAAAAACGCGCCTGCGGTTTCATGCGCCACCAACCCCACAAAGCGGCTTCCATAATTGTGAGAGGTCGATCGGCATTATAGCGGTTAAAACGCTTGCCCAAACCCTTGACAACAATCGCTTGACTCATCTATAATTCCTCCACAAAACGATCGCTTTGACGCCTAAAAATTCCCAGTCCGATCGGCAAAAGCGCAGTCACGGCAAAGCTAAGGATTAACAGCATTTGCCAGTCAGGCTGCATACCTTTTAGCAAAATTGCCCGGTAAGCTTCTATCAGCGGCACCATCGGATTTAATTGATATAAAGGTCGAAATTTTTCGGGTACGCTGTTGAGGTCGTAGAAAATCGGAGTCAAGTAAAATAGCATCTGCAACAACACGCCTAAAGTATGCTGCGTGTCGCGAAAAGTAACGTTAATTGCAGCTAGGGGATAAGCTAAACTCACCGTCAAAACGAACTGAATAACCATTAACAGCGGCAGCGCTAACAGCACCGGACTCGGCTGAACGCCATCAACCGCCAGAAAGATAATTAGCACCGGCAATGCTAGCAAAAAGTGAATCAATCCGGTTGTAGTTGTCACTACAGGTAAAATTGCCGTCGGAAAATTCGGTTGCCTGATTAAAGCCAAATTGCCAGTAATCAATCCCGTTGCTTGAAACAGCGCAGCCTGAGACCAATTCCAGATTAACAAACCGCTGAAAGCAAAGGAAGAAAACTGCGGGATATTCACCGGAATTACCGATCGAAACACAAAAGAAAACACGGCCAATTGCAACAGCGGATTGATCAAAGTCCAAGCAATTCCCAAGGCCGATCGCTTGTAAAGTAATTTCATATCTCGATCGACCAACTCTCGCAGCAAATCGCAAAAATGAGCGATTTTGCGATTGTAAATTAGTTTTTGGGATGTTCTCACTGTACGCCCCCAGCCATTATCGGCTCTTCCACTTCTTCCGATTCTCCCTCAGAAAGGGCTGCCAACTTCCGGGCTTGCAACTGAGCTTCCCGATAAGCAAAAGGACTCTGCAAACCCCCCAACAATTCGCTGAGGATTAACTTGCGGGGAAACCAGCCGGGATACCTCAAACGCTTGATAATCCAGCCATTTAGCCACTCAGACAGCGCAAATTTGATAATTTCGAGGCGCGGTACGGTGCGGTTGCGATCGCAAGTCAGCAAATAAGCCCCAAAACCCCGCCCGTTATCCCGCAGTTGCTTGCTCAAAGCCTCGCCGCTGCGTCGGTGTACGTGCCACACGAAAGCTCTAGGTTCGTAAAATGTCGAGTATCCCTTCGCCAAAATCCGGTGAAACATCTCGATATCCCCGGCCCCGCGAGTCGGCGTCCCCACATCCAAAGCCGGATCGAAATTCCCCACCTCTGCAAATACTTGCCGCCGAAACGCCATATTCGCCCCGACGCCGTAGGCGCTAGCCCACAGTAAATTTTTGACCGGGAGTTTGCTACCGTCAACTACAAAACTGTGGAGATATTGCAGCATTCCGCCGTAGCCGAATTCATATTGAATTTGAGCCTCGGTTTCCAATTCTGCAGGTGCGACTAAACCGCTGACAGCCATAATTTGCGGGTTAGCAAAGCCCGCAGCAATTCCCCGCAGCCAACCTCCATCGGGCCGCACGTCGTCATCAGTAAATGCAATAATTTCGTGGCTGGCTTCAGCGATGCCGCGATTGCGCGCCCAGTCGAGTCCGGGCCGTTCTTCCTTGACGTAGCGTATAGGTAATCGCGCGACCAATTCAGCGGTGCTGGTGGTGGAAGGAGCGTTGTCTACGACGATAATTTCGCGGTTCGGATAGTCAACGGCAAGAATTGCTGCTAAAGCGCCTTCGAGCAAATCCGTGCGATCGCGCGTGCAGATGACAACGCTAATCGGCGGTAGGGGATAATTCGGCTCTGTTTTTAAACCCAACTGTTCGGCCAGAATTAATTTAGCTAATTTATCGCCGACTTGCTCGAAAATTGCCGATCGCACTTTCTCTGCTGGAATAATTGCTTGCCAAGGGCTATTGTACATTTCTGCCCAATGTACCGGCAGTCCCCGGTAGCGGACTAAAATGCGAATTTTTTCGTATCTTTCCAATCCCTTAATCGGATTTATCGGCTCTGAAAATTCGACTTCAATCAGTTTTGCTGGCATAAGTTGACAGTTGATAGTTGACAGTTGACAGTTGACAGTTGACAGTTGACAGTTTTTCCTCTTCCTTCCACTTATCTGCGTTTATCTGCGCTTATCCGCCTCGATCTGCGGTTGCAAGTTGACAGTTGACAGTTACTGCGCAAGCAGTTATTTAGGAGCAATCCATCCTACTAATGACTGATAAAGATCGCCAGATTCCGAAGATCGCGATCGTGACTAATAACGATCGCGAACTCCCGACGCTGGCACTAATGACTGATGACTGATGACTGATGACTGATATTCGAGCGCTTTTTTGGAACTTTTCGGCATACCGTTAATGGCGATCGCAGTTAACAAATCCTTCGACATCGCAGTAGCCAGCAGCGGACGCAAATGCACGCCCCGCATCGGCTCCATACCGACTTTAGGAGTGATGTGGCCCACCGGAAATTCGCCGTAGCTGAGGTAAACACCCTGCGGGCGAGCCTCGTCGATCGACCTTTCTGCTGCTTCCCAGCCTTGCATCAAATCGATTTCAATTTCGCGATCGCTCAAATCTTCGCGCGCCGCGCCACCTTGCATAAAACTAGCAATTCCCGATCGAGTTTTCAACTCGTCCATCACTCCCCGAAAATACCAGTAACCGCGCAGTTTTCCCCGCAGCCAGCGCCAAGTTGCCCGCATCCCCAAACTTTCCAACAAATCCAAAGATTTTCTCAATCCTATCGCTAACAAATCCACAAATTCCGGCCAGACAAACGCGATTGCCGTTAAAACTTTATCTGCCAGCGAGTAAGGAGTTTCGTAGTCTTTGACGTGTAAAATCGGTCTGAGTTCGGGATGTCTGCGCCCGATTAAAACATCCGATCGACCTTCTTGGCGAGCTCTGCGAAAAGAGCGATCGAGATTGTTAGTTTCATGTTCGTAATGATAGCCGACAGCATCATCCGCCACAGCAAAAGATACGCCAGCTTTCAGCAAGCGCACTCCGAATTCGTAATCTTCTCCGCCGCAGTTGCCAAAAGCAGTATCGAAGCCACCGAGACGGGAAAACATTTCTGCATTTAAGGAAATATTGCCGCTGAACAAATCTAAGTAGGAAAACCGATGTTCCGGGCGGCTCATTTGATAGAACTTTTCTTCCCACCACGATCGCACTTCTACATCAAAATATCTCGTTCCTCCTTTTACCTTCGGCGGATAAGGGCCCATAACAGCGCAGCCCGGACGTTCTTTGTGAGTGCGTGCGTGGCTTGCTACCAGCGGCGGCATTGCTTCAATATCATCATCTAAAAATAACAGCAATTCTCCACTCGCCACCGACGCTCCGGTATTGCGAGCGATCGCAGCACTGCGGCAATTTACCTCAATCACTTGCAGTTTAAACGGAGCTTCGTAGTCTTTGAGCATTGTCAAAGTATCGTCAATGCAGCTATCTGCAACTACGATAAATTCCATCAGGTCGATCGGATAAGTTTGAGAGTGCAAAGCATCGAGGGCGCGCCGCAAGGAAAAACTGCGATCGTGACTGGGAATAATTATGCTAACTGTTGGATTTTTCTCGTTCATAAATTTGGTAATTGGTAATTGGTAGTTGGGAATTGGGAATTGGGAATTGGGAATTGGTAATTGGGAATTGGGAATTGGTAATTGGGAATTGGTAATGAACCATTGGCGTCAACTTAACGTCAAACCCATTCAGAGACTGTTGTTTAACTATTAAATCTAGATCCCCCCTAGCCCCCCTTAAGAAGGGGGGGACCGGAATTATTTCAAAGTCCCCCTTCTTAAGGGGGATTTAGGGGGATCTGGACTCAGGTAAAAGCGAGGGATACCAGAAGTTTCAAGCGATTGTTGACAACAATGGCAATGGACAACTGTCAACTGTCAACTGTCAACTGACTTCTCCTTTAATTTCCTGTAACTTTTTGCGAGAAGCAAAATAAGACATCGGTCCGCTAAAGCAGCCGCGCAATTGAGCTAACAGTAAGTCGATCGGAACTGATTCAGGTTTGTTTTTCCAAGCAGCAATTAATTCAGGAATTTGTTTGTATCGCAGCCATCCCCAAGCTAACAAAGGTACGCTGAATTCTCTGTTAATTACAAACAGTCTGGTCCAAAAAGCATAAACTCCAATTCCGTAGCCGTGCAGCGTTTTTTGCAATTCTTCCCAAGTGCGGCGGTGGCGGTGCCAGCTTAAAGCTCTCGGATCGTATACAATCCGGTAGCCGGCGCGCAAAATGCGGGCAAAAAGTTCGCAATCTTCACCGCCCACAGTCGGCGTCCCCGCACCCAAAGTTTCATCAAACAAGCCGATAAAGTCGATCGCGCTTTTCCGCAAAGCCATATTCGCTGAAACCCCCACCGGAGCCACAATCAGCGGGTTAACTCGATCGCCGTCAAAAACTAGCCGCCCGAAGCCCCGCCCGTGGGGGCTGTAGCGCTCGAACCATTCTTGAGCTTCTGTTTCGAGTTCCAGAGGCATTATCAGCCCCGTAACGCACATAACGCGCGGATCGCTGAAATTTTGCAACAAAGCTCGCAGCCAATTGCGATCGGGTACTGCATCATCGTCTGTAAAAGCCACGAATTCGCCCTTAGCTTCGCGCAAAGCCCGGTTGCGGGCGGCGCTGGACCCCGGTACATCTTCCCGCACGTACCGGACTTTCGGGTAATTTTTGACCAGTTCGCTACTAGCATCTGTCGCCGGACAGTTGTCAATTACCAGGTATTCCTGACCGTCATCGGGCATCAACATCAAGGCGTCGAGACAGCGCCGCAAATCCTCCGGTCGATCGCGCGTGCAAACTGCTACAGTAGCCGTTGGCATTGGCTGCGAGGGTCCCCGTTCGTCCCATTCCAGAGCATCGTAAAGCCAATTTTTCCACAGATTATCGCCGACAGAGTTCATCAGTATTTCCCGCAATTGAGTTCCCTCAATGCGACCTCCAGATACCGGAAATAGAGCTTGCCCGATCGGGTTTCCGTGCAGTCGAATTAACACCAGCACCTTGCTGTAACGTTCCTCAAGCGTTATTTCTGGAGGCAGTTGAGATATTTCCAGGTCGAGAATAGCTGTTGCCATTGTAGATTGTAGATTGTAGATTTTAGGTTGCCAAAAACGGGTTGCCAAAAACTTCGATATCTTCAGTATTTTACCGGATGGATTTTAGCGAAAATTGTTTTATGCGATCGCAGCTCGCAACTCAAACATAAATCCTCTTTTATGATTGCTTTTATTCATTTCTACTTGCGCTGACGGGTCATTGTCAAGTTTTTCGATCGAGTTTTTTGCGGAGGAGTTGGTGGTGCCGATCGAGCCTGCGGGGTCTGCGAACTCGATCGAAATGTTGGGTGCGATCGCTCGATCGGTTAAACTGCAGGTAATTATATTGGTAATCGGTAATTGCTTGAGATCCTGCGTCACCTACATGAACACCGCTATAATTATTTTTATCGGTTTGCAAGCTTCGGGAAAAAGTAGTTTTTTTCGTACTTATTTTGCCTCAAGCCACGAGCTTGTGAGTAAAGATTGTTTTCGGAATCATAAAAATCCTTCCCAAAGACAGAGCTATTTAATTGAAACTGCGCTCAAAGCTGGAATTTCCGTTGTTGTCGATAATACTAACCCAACGGTTGCAGACCGCGCTCCTCTAATTCAACTCGGGCGATCGTACAATGCTGAAATTATCGGTTATTACTTTGAATCGCAAATAAAAGCTTGCTGGGAACGCAATCAACAACGTGAAGGTAAGGCGCGAGTTCCCGATGTCGGAATTTACGCGACGCTGCATAAGTTAACCAAACCTTCCTATGCCGAGGGATTCGATAAGTTATTTTACGTTAAAATTGTGGGTGATGGTAATTTTAAAGTAGATCGGTGGCAGGAATCAGAGGAAATATTCTCGTACAATAACAATGAGGATATTGATCGACCGTGAGGTGCGCAGTGCGCGCCCTACATAGAGATAGATAGTAGTAGTGAGGTGCGCAGTGCGCACCCTACATAGAGATAGATAGTAAGGTGCGCAGTGCGCACCCTACATAGAGATAGGTAGTGAGGTGCGCACTGCGCACCCTAAATAAAGAATACCTGCGAAATTCTTAATACAATAACTAAGCTAAAGGAGAGGATATAAAAAATGGATAGCGATAAATTTGAACAAAAAATGCGATCGCTCGAATATTTCCACGAGTTGCGCGCGTTACCGGGCGCTTGGACGGTAATTCGAGTTGACGGCCGCAGTTTTTCCCGTTTTACCGAATCTCGATTTGAAAAACCCTTCGACCTGCAATTTCATAACTTAATGGTACAAACTGCCAAAGCACTATTAGAAGAACTGCAAGGAATTACGCTTATACAGAAAGCGATGAAATTTCGATTCTCCTGCCTCAAAATTGGGATTTGTTCGATCGCAGTTGGGAAAAAATTGTTTCGATTTCTGCTAGCATTGCCAGCGCTACACTCACTCACGCCGCCCAAACAATCGTGCAGTTTGACAGTCGCGTTTGGCTGGGTGCAAATAAATCTCAGGTGGTGGATTATTTTAATTGGCGTCAATCAGATGCTACGCGCTGCGCTTTAAATGGTTGGTGTTATTGGACATTACGCAAAGCTGGTGACAGTGTTGGCAAAGCAACTTCTGCGCTGGAAGGCAAATCGGTAGCATTCAAAAATGAATTGTTATTCCAACACGGAATTAATTTTAACGATTTACCTGCATGGCAGCGGCGGGGAACGGGTTTGTACTGGGAAACTTACCAAAAAGCAGGCTACAATCCCATTGAAAAAACAACTGTTGCAACCAAAAGACGGCGAATTAAGGTAGATGATGAATTGCCAATGAAAGAAGCTTACGGGGAATTTATCGATCGGTTTCTTGAGGGTGAATCATAATAGAAATTCTCAAACCCTTACCACAAGCGTGCTGCGGCCTCGCGCAATCGATCGCGATAATTAGCAACTATCGGACTGCCATGAGCTACAGAAATTACCTGCAAATCTGGAATGCTATCTGCTAATGATTCTAACCACTGACGGTAGGCATCGCGATCGGTCATAAAAAACTGCCTGCCCAAACCAGTAATCCCGAAAAATCCACTCGATCCGATCGCGCTGGTTCCCAACCATTGAAACAGAAATTTACCTGTAGGTAAGTTCTCCTGAAAATACGACTTGTTTAAGTTAAATAGGATGTCTGTAAATACCAATGCTTTGCCATTCGGTAGCGACAGTTCGTAAACGAGTTCTTGCGGCCGAATCCCAGCAGGTTCGTGACAAATAATTCCGAATTCAGGTAAAATTTCCTCCGCAGTTCCATCTACCGCGACTACTTCTTCTACATAAGGTTTTGCGGCCGCCGGACAAACAACTATTAGCTGGGGATAACGCTGTTTGTAGATGCCAGCATCAAATCTGTGGATGCGGTTGGGTACGATCGCAATCTTAGGCGTGCCTAAAGACTCCAGTTTTGCCATTTCTGCTTCATTTAAAGCGATCGCGCTGTGAATCAACAAGCTACCATCTGTCAATTTATAAAGTACCATTTCGCGCGGCACCATTGTAGCACTAGGTAAAGTGCCGCTGACGTGCCAAAGATTGGGCGCGAGTGCTTCGATCGCGCTATGATGTGAAACGTGAGACTGCCACTCATCCTGAGGAGAAGTGCTTCTCGGCGCAGGAGGTTTAATGGTGTCAAAGATAGAATAAAATAGCTCAGAGGCATCTCTTTTTTCTTGATTCATATCGATCGCAACCCTATTATCTGCATTGATTCTATCTTGTGAAGTTACAATTGATTCAGCAAGCTCAGATCGCTATTTCAAGCCGAACTCAAGCAATGTAGGTTGAGTAGAGTACAAGCAAATGCTGTTAGCGCAGGATTTATTAATATCCACAACACTGATTTTACCATCAATCTTACTACAAATCAACAAAATGTTTTACAGGCGATCGCGCAAGTTCGAGGCTTTCACTCAAGCCTTACTCAACAAACTTCGATCTGATACAAAAGTATATGCTTTGTGTATATTAATATGTCAATTAAACGTCATAGATAGTCTCAAGTGATATAGTAATAATTAAAAACCAAGTAAAAAAGCGCTCTGGGTCAGAAGTTTTCAAATTCCAGAGTCAGGGTGTAGCGCGATCGCCTCCAGCGAGATTTAAGTCAAATTTTCATGAGTTAACCGCTCGATCGAAAGTACAAATCGAAAGTACAAATAAAAAGTACCAAGCGGTCATAGATCGGTACTTCAGGCTGCATTTACAACTCTTGTCAGTCATTGCGAGAAGTCCCGCAAGATTGGAAATGCGATCGTTAACTTTATTTCAGAATTCTTATTGTTGATTTACAATAGCTTAACTATTAAATCTGGGTGCTAATTGGTAAATTAAACCAAAAAAGATCGGGCAGTATTAGTGGGTTGATCTACCGCAAAGTTGCGCTTTTGAAGAGCGGAGGAATATATGGTATTCCAGCAAGAGATTTTGTTGGGTTGTAATGTCCAGAATTTGACAGAATGCGATCGCTGCGTTCTAAATCTATTGGGACCCTATTTGATTCAGGCAGAAGAGCAACACTATACACTCAGCCAAATCCAGCAAATATTAAGACTTTTCAAGCAAGCTTTAGATCGGGAGTGCGCGATCGCGTTGCAGATCGATGGTAGAGTGCAATTTATGACTCAACAAGCAGAAGACCTACTGAGTCAGTATTTTGACACCGCAACCCCACACTCATTACCAGAATCTTTAGAACATTGGTGCAAGCATCAGATTTCGCTACTTGCGTTCGATGGCGATGTTCCCTGGGTGTGCTTGTATTTGCAGGTTCAGCAAGCAGAAAAACAATTAATTATCCGCCTCATTCCCGATCGAATTAAAAAGCAATATCTCCTGCTGTTAGAGGAACAAAAATCGCAAACCTTTTCTATTTCAGCTTTGGAATTATTAGGAATTACCAAACGCGAGGCAGAGGTACTTTTCTGGATTGCTAAGGATAACAGCAACGCCCAAATTGCTAAAAAGTTAGGTTGTCGTGAAGGAACGGTGCGAAAACATCTGGAGCATCTTTATCAAAAACTGGGAGTTCAAACCCGGACGGCGGCTGTCATGGTGGCGCTGGAAAAATTGGGGCTACTCCCAGGAGAATTTGTTGCGATTTCGTCATAATACCCTACGTCGATCGGCGTATTGTCACCGAAGTTGGTTTTGAGGAGTATTGAATTAAAGCAGTAATTAGCTGGTTTGATTTGAAAAACAGGGAATTTATCAATTTTTAGGAGTGTTTAATTATGAGTTGGCAAGATTTTGTTAAAACCGTCGCTAAAACAGATTTTGAGTTTCCTTGGCAGCCTCCTTTGATGGTTGCTCAAGCAATTCTAGAAAGTGGCAGAGGGACAACCGATTTAAGCTATTATAATAACATGAATGGCATGAAATATCGAGAATCCATTGCTATTCCTGGCGCAGAAAAATTCAAATACTACACCGACAGCGAAAAAGACCACCCAGAACATCCAGGGTGGGATTGGTTCTTCAAATTCGATAGCTATGAAACAGGAATAAAAGTTTGGCAGAAATTCTTTTTTCGGAAAGAGAGAGATTGGATTCCTTATCCCAATGTTTACGCGCGAGATCCAGAAATTCTCAAAGATGCTCGATCGTTTCTCAACTATATCGGACCAATTTACTGTCCGTTTTTTGAGAACTCCCACAACGAAAGCTACGCTGGTTACATCATGAACCGATGTTTCCCTGAAGCCGAACAGCTTTTAAGAGAAGTAGGTAATTCGGGTCAACTTACTCGTACATTTAAAGTAGCAATTATGCCCGGACATGGTGGAGGCAATCCGGGTGCTGTCAATCGAGATTTGGGAGTGCAAGAAGCGGAATATAACTGGCGAGAAGCTGAAGAAATTAAGCGTATTCTGGAGAAAGATGGCAACTATCAAGTAAATATCTGCCGAGTTCAATCTGAAAATGTCAATTTGGGAGAGTTTCAAGGACGAGTCAATGCTACTCATGCAGATGTTTGCCTGTGCTTGCATCACAATTCAAACGCTCGAACGGAAGCGGAAGGTTGGTGGCTGTTTTCCTGCAAGCAAGACTCAGAAACTAACAAATTTATTCAGATTCTAGACAAGCATTTTCGAGAATTACCACTCAAAGCTCGCGGATGTACCTATGCTACCCATCCTTTTACCGGCGATCGATCGTGGCTAAAACGGGTTTGGAACTGTATCAATGCCTGTCAAATGCCAACTATTCTCTTTGAAAGTTGTTTTATCAGCAACGATCGAGATTGCCAATGGCTCAAGAATGGAGGCTACAAAGATGTTGCTCAAAAAATTTGTGATGGAGTCAGAGAATACCTGCAAAGTTCGTTAGAAACTACACTTTATAAAGCAGTTGTCAATGCCCCCGATTTCCTGAATGTACGTTCGGGTTCTGGAACAAATTATCCAGTTGTCGGGCAACTAAATAACGGAACTTCTTTAGAAATTGTAGAAGAAGATCCAGCGGGTTGGGTGCGTATTAGCTCTCCCATTAAAGGTTGGGCAGCCAAGCGCTATACTCAGCGTCTGGGCGCTTGAAAACAATTAAGTATCCCGTGCAAAAAGGAGAAAGGTTTATGTTATTGCAAGTAGGTAGTCAAGGGTTACAAGTTGGACAATTACAAGCCAAACTGAATGAAATTGGTTTTAACTGCGGTCGGGTTGACAGCATTTTTGGACCAAAACCAAACAAGCTGTGGAAAATTTCCAAAGAGAACATTTAGGAACATCTGAAGTAACAGGCATAGTAGATGAACGGACTTGGAATGAGATTATCGATCGTCCTCCTGTTCGTCGAGCTGCCGTTTTAATCGATCCCGGTCATTCCCCTATCCATCCAGGAACTGCCGCCAAAGATGGAACTCCTGAGTACGATATGAATCTGTTGCAAGCCAAGATTGTCAAAGCGGAACTAGATCGAGCAAAGATTCCAGCCGATATTTTCGATCCAGTAGGCGATCCGCGCGATTCGATCGGACAGAAAGCTGCAGGTTATTCAATGTTTCTCAGTTTGCATCACAATGCTACTGACAGAAAACCTCACTATACTTGTGTAATGGTTCACCCAACTAAAGCTAAGCCCCAATCGATCGCTTTTGCTAAAAAACTTTCGACTGCGGTGGCTAATGCGATCGGACAAAAGGATTTCGGTGTCATGAAAAATAGTGTAACCGTTCTCTCTACTTCGGAAAACACAAATTGTCCGATTTGCGTTCTGTGTGAAAGTTACTTTTTAGATGCTATTGCTACAGGAGCCGAAGCGGAAAAACTATCTACCAAAGCAGCGTATGCGATCGCATCAACGGTTATTGCTGAACTATCACCTGCATAATGAAAAGTTGAGAACTTCAATCCGTAAAATTCTGCGGACTAAAGTCCTCACTACAAACCGTATTGCTGCGCCAGCCTCGAACTATTTCAAACTGGCAGCAGCAACTTTTATCGGTTCGAGCAATTCTAAGGGTAAATGCAGCATATTTAGCTGGGTACTTTCTGTTGCTTTACGATCGAGATCCGGGCCGTGATAGTCGCTGCCGCCAGTGGCTAACAAGCCGTATTGCAAGCACAAATTTTTCAACTTTTCGATTTGGCTGGGGCTGTGGCTGGGATGGTAAACTTCTACTCCCATTAAACCCGCATCAACTAATTCTTTTAAGACTTCTTCAACAACTCCACCCCGAAATAAATAAGGGTGAGCCCATACGGGAACAGCGCCGCAACTTTTCAGTAAATCGATGCCTTCTGCGATCGAGAATTTTTCGTAATGCACGTAGGCCGGGCCGTCATCTCCCAGCCAGCGATCGAATGCTTCGCGAGATGATTTTGCATGACCGGCTTTTACCAGTGCGGCGGCAATATGAGGCCGCCCCGGTGCCATTCCGGTAGATGTTTTTGGCAGTTCGATCGGGTATCCCATTGCTGTTAGTTTGGCTACCATTTCTTGCGATCGGCGTATCCTTCCTTCGAGGCGATCGTTCAAGGGACCGCGCAATTTATTAGCATCGGGATAAAAGCCTAAAATATGGAGCGATCGACCGTTATGAACTGTACTGAGTTCGAGTCCCGGTACTATTTCTATACCGTACAAATTGGCGGCGGCAAAGGCTTCTTCCCAACCCGATACAGTATCGTGATCGGTAATAGCCAAAGCGCGAACTCCCGATGCAGCGGCTGCTGCTGCGAGTTCGGCTGGAGTGAGAGTGCCGTCGGAATAAGTTGTGTGGCAGTGAAGTTCTAGCATGATTTATTAACCTAATTAACTATTCATCAACAAATGTATTCAGACTTCCAACTTACCTCGTTAATTAATATTAAACTGTGGGAGTCAATCCAGGACACGGCAGTGCCGTGTCTCTACCCCACAAAATTAAGTCAATCCAGGACACGGCAGTGCCGTGTCCCTACCCCACATTCAGGAAAATCTCGAATTTCTCATCTCTCAACTCTAATTTCTTGTCGATCGTCCCGATCCAACCACCACCCAATTAATAATTGTAGGGACACGGGACTGCCGTGTCCTTTCTGCCGTGTCCGTGCGCGATCGCTTCAACTACAAAACAGCCGCCACAGTAGCCATCAGCAAGCTTTGAAACAATTTCATCCCATCAGTTTCTCCCAACATCGGATCGGACGCCCTTTCAGGATGCGGCATCATTCCTAACACATTGCCCTCGCGATTGCAAATGCCGGCAATATTATTTAACGAACCGTTGGGATTGCCCGCAGCATTAATTTCGCCGGCACTCGTACAGTAACGAAACAACACTCGATCGCCGTCTTCTAATTCTGCCAAAGTATCCGCATCGGCATAATAATTTCCTTCGCCGTGAGCGATAGGAAGGTCGATGATTTCACCGGAAGTGTAAGCAGAAGTCCAAGGAGTATTGCCGCGTTCTACTTTTAAAGAAGCTCGATCGCAAATAAAATTCAATCCGGCATTTCGCACCAGAGCACCGGGCAATAAACCAGCTTCAGTTAACACCTGAAAACCGTTACAAATGCCGAGTACGAGTTTGCCTTGTTTCGCGTGTTCCGCAGTAGCTCGCATCGCCGGAGAAAAACGGGCGATCGCGCCGCACCGCAAATAATCTCCGTAACTGAAACCGCCGGGAATTACAATAATATCGACATCCGAAATATCGGTGTCTTCGTGCCAAATCTTGCGCGTCGGTTGGTGCAGCAACCCTTGAGTTACCCACACCACATCGCGATCGCAGTTTGAACCGGGAAAAACAATAACTCCAAATTTCATAAGCTGAAGGAAGAAGGAAGAAGGAAGAAGGAAGAAGGAAGAAGGAAGAGGGAAGTGTGAGGTATTAGGTGGTAGGCGGTAGGCGGTAGGTAGTAGGGAAGGGACTTCTAGCCTCAAACCTTTTACCCAAAGCCTAAAACCTAAAACCTAAAACCTAAAACCTAAATCGGGAAGAAGTCTGAGGGAATAACAAATAATTCTTATACTGTGGGATTTTTAGCCATTGTTAGCTGAACTGTATTGGGGCAAAAGCCAACCAGACCGATCGCTTTTATGCCAAGCTAAATCATACTATAATACAGGAAAACTTTTCAAACATAGCCCCGAGGGTAGAGCTGCCACCTTCAGCCCCACCACTCGTTAATTTTATCCTCTCTATTTTATCGATAAATTTGGCGATCGATACTTGGCAGCAATTCTTGATTTTCCGGCAGCGTCAACCAGCAGAAGGAGTTTTTAGTAGTGGCTTACAGCGATTTTAAAACCATCAGTCAAGTCAAGACCAGCTTCGATCTTAGCATTAGTTTAGTCGATCTGTTTCCTAACATCGATCGAGTTGAACCGAGCGAATACCTGAAAATAACTCTTAAACGCAATTTGCAAGTTGCCTTTGATAACGATACGGAAAAAGCTCGATCGGAGTTGATTATTGCGCCTTTACTGATGGATGTGAGAGAGATGTTTAAGGGCAAAGTGAGCTTATTTTCGGGCAGGGATTTTAATGTTGATGCAACTAAAGGACTTAATGGCTTTTGCGACTATATTTTAAGCGCCTCGGAGTTTACTTTAGAAATCGAGGCACCTGTCATAACAATTGTTGAAGCCAAAAACGAGAGTACAAATGCAGGTTTGGGACAGTGTATTGCCGAAATGGTAGCAGCACAAAGATTTAACCAAGCTAGAGATAAAGTTATTGAAACTATCTATGGCGCTGTTACCACTGGTAGGCTGTGGCGCTTTCTTAAATTGGCCGATCGAACTGTTTCGATCGATAACGAGGAATTGGTAATCGAAAATGCAGAAGATATTAATATATCCAAGATTCTCGCAATTTTGACACAACCGATCGAACAATTAAGCATTTGCTAATCTTTGCAGGGCTGGCGCACTCCGACAGCAGAAACCGGATTTTTTACGAAAATACTCGATTTGAGCCTTGAATGCGAGTGAAAACCTGGTCTATCGCCCCCATGCGTCATAGGAAATCCGGGGTGTGAAAACCCCTTTATCATCAATGCGTAGGGTGCGTTCTCTACAATCAATTAACGATGCTGGAACTAGCCGAGGGAACGCACCAGACAGGCTAGTTAACAAATCTCAAACCACGATAGCCATCAGTCATCCGATTGTAGATTTTAGATTTATCCTCCAAATCTTGTATGTGTAGCGCATATAAATACCCTTTCTGCGTCAAGCATACGATCGAAAAGGTTTTCCAGCATTTATATTTTTTTCTTGACCTACTTAGCAACTTTTTTTGAGAAAAAATATATATTTTTACAAAAACTTTGCATAAAAAACCATCTTTTAGGCTGATAAATAGATAGTAGCTTCAAAACAGACTTGTTGGCGGGGTGGGAACCTACCCTAGCGCGAACATCCAGCAGGTTGTGGTTTTCAAGTTGCGCAAATAACAGGAGTGCATCGTTTTTCATTTTTTCTCACTCCCGTTCGGAATCCTTTCCGGAAACCCCCCGAACCTCTGAGAATTTACTATCCAACCGGATCTACCAAATCGAGGATAAAACGATGGCAGACGAAGCAAAGGCAGACGCAAAACCAGCTCCGATGATTTTTAAGGGTTCGTGCAGCGAAGGAGTGCTCAAGGGCAAGGAAATCGAAGGCAAACTAGATATCAAAGTCAACGTCGAGTCCGTGAAAACCAAAGACGCGCCTCCCAAAAAAACAGGCTGGGACACGATCTTTTTTTGGATGCTGTTTTTATTGGTAGCCAACATGGCCGCCGGCGACCCCGCGGGAATGAGAAAATACCGCTCCCCACAAGGGTCTCCTTCTAGTCAGATTTTCAACCAATCTGGGGAGCAAGCGGTATTGCCTAAGCAAAACACCAACAATTTGCCGCGCTAGGCGCTCGGGCTTTGCCAGCCACGCAAATAGTAGTAAAAAGACCCGAAATATTCCTCGAATACTCGCGTCGTAGTTAGCAAAGCTTCTGCACTCGGAAGAAAACCTATCGCATCTACACGCAGCCTGTGTCTTCCTCCTTTTCCTCCTCCGGCGGTGGGCTGAAAAGTGTAGTAGTCGGTAGCCCTAGGAATCACCTCGATTCCCACATTCGCAAAAGCCGAGCTGGCACGCCGCATCTGAATCGCAGAAGTAACAAGGATGACTTTGGGCGACGCCCCGTGACTGTCCAATATCTTTCTCACCTCCACGGCACTGGTGCGGATGTTCCTGCCGTTCTCATCGAGAACGATGCGGTCGCGGGGAACGCCCATATTGCTTGCGAGCAAAGTCTTGATATCCTTAGCTTCGCCAACATAATCCTGCAACTGAGGTCTCGGGCCGGCGGTGACTATCAGCAAAGGTGCTAGTTGTTCTCTGTAGAGAACAGCAGCATAGGGCAAGCGATTGCCCGCTTCCGTCAGTTGAATCACTCCCCCCTCGGGGATGTGAGGTTTAGTGGTGCCCTTACCCAGCAGAACTATTGCCGAAGCGGTTTCGTCACAGCAATTTCTCTGCACGGCCGCGGCGACATCCCGTTCTGCCTGGTCGGCAAACCAAAAAGCCACAACGGGCATACTCGAAAGGATCAAAACTAACAGCGATGCCAAAATCATTCTCGGCGCGGGATTGCGGATGCCTCCATTCGTAATCATCGCCGAGGCAATCACCAGCAGCGTAATCGAAAAACCCAGGGGTGTAAAGAAGAAAGCTATTAAACCGAAAATCGCGGCCCCAACCTCTGTATCCGGCGCAAAAAATGCCAGCAGCAAAAGGCTGATCAGCAGCAAAACGCGCAATCGGTCTAATAGCGGATTGTCTTTACCTCCTGATTCATCCCACCAAGATTTGATGAGCGAGAACAGGAGGAAGAGAAATAGAATTCGAGCTAGCAGTACAAACATCTTGCAATATTGTCTGTCTTCATAGTTAATCGGTAATTGATAGTTGGTCGCGGTTTATTGGTAATTGGTAATGAATGGTCTAAAGCCTCTGTCCTCAGAAGTCAGATTGTTTTTAGCGCGGAGTTTAAATCTCCGCCTGAAAAACCTTCCTGTCAACTGTCAACTGTCAACTGTCACCTTTTTACCTCTTACCCTCTCACCGATGCCAATTTATCGGCGTTTCAGTTGATTCCGAATTGCTTGAGTTACCGTTTGAATTACTTTAACACGAGCATAATACTTGTTATCGGCCGCGATTAGTGTCCAGGGAGCAGTGGTCGTGTTAGTGCGCTGAATCATTTGATTCACCGCCACTTCATAAAGATTCCACTTTTCCCGATTCCGCCAATCTTCTGCGGTGAGTTTGTATTGTTTGAAAGGATTGTTTTGTCGCTCTGTAAACCGTTTTAGTTGTTCGTCGGGGCTGATGTGCAGCCAGAACTTAACTATGACGCAACCGAAACTGGTGAGTTGCTCCTCGAATTCGTTGATTTCTTGGTAAGCTCGACGCCATTCGGGTTTGGCGGCAAATCCTTCAACGCGCTCGACTAGCACTCTACCATACCAACTGCGATCGCAAATGCTAATTTTGCCTGCAGCCGGCAGCCTCCGCCAGAACCGCCACAGGTAGTGGTGCGCTTTTTCTTCATCTGTAGGCGCGCCAAAGGCGTTGACGGTATAGCTGCGGGGGTCGAGGATGTCGGTCAAGCGTTTGATGGCTCCTCCTTTACCGGCCGCGTCCCAGCCTTCAAACATTACTACTACGGGGATTTGATGTTGGTGGATGCTTTGTTGCAGTTGGCTCAAACGAGTTTGTTGTTCTCGCAGTTGGTCTTTGTATTCATCTGGGGACAGGGATTGAGTTAAGTCTACCTGGGCGAGCAAGTCTGGTTCGGTGGGTTCCAAGCGTTCTTGAGGGGGCAGTTTCAGCGGTGCCGATTGCAGCGGCAGCCTGTCGAGGGCTTCGGTAATTGTGGCGGCCATTTGCGTTAAAACTTTGACTCTCGCCCAGCGCTGGCAATTGCCTTCTACCAGCGTCCAAGGTGCCGGACCAGTGCCTGTTTGCACGACCATTTCTTCGGCAAATGTTGTGTATTCTTGATATTTTTTAGCTTGTTTCCAGTCTTCGGGGCGCACCCGCCAAGCTTGCAAGCTGTCCTCTTCTAATTGTTTGAGCCGGTGCTTGAGTTCTTTTTTGCTTAGGTGAATCCAGAATTTAGCGATGGCTGCGCCGTCATCTACCATCTGCCGCTCGAAGGCGTTGATTTGCCTGATGATTGTCGGTAATTGAGCGTCGGACACTCGATCGAACAACCGGTCTTCTAAAACGTGAGTGTACCAACTGTGGTAGAAAAATCCAA
This sequence comes from Richelia sp. CSU_2_1, assembly GCA_012034575.1. GTDB lineage: Bacteria > Cyanobacteriota > Cyanobacteriia > Cyanobacteriales > Microcoleaceae > Microcoleus. The sequence goes on from JAAUPF010000030.1 coordinate 46,049, forward strand.
TGTGCCCCCGCGCCGGCAATTTCTGCCAAAACCGCCACAAAAAAGGGTAGCCCATTTCTTCCGGCGAGGGCGGCCAAATCGGGTGGACGGCAAACCCCCGCGGGTCCATGTAACCTACCATTTGCTTGACTAAAGCACCTTTGCCGGCGGCCGCCCATCCTTCGAGGACGATAATTGCGGGCAATTTTTTTTCCCAGCAGGCGAGTTGGAGCGATCGCAACTGCTGCATTAAAATTTCGATCTTGGTACTGTAGGTTTCTTTATTCAGGGAGATATCTAAATCCAGGTTGTCGAGCATATTTACCTTTTATAGACGAGTCAAATTAGTTTAACGTTAGTTTAACTTTTGGATAAATTAAACCTTAAAATCCGGCAAAAAAGTTAGCCAAACTACAGTTGCGATCGGTCAAAAGCTCGGTGCTTGTGCGATCGAATCCCAGCTTGCGCTAATACTAACAAAACTTCCCTCACTGCAAACTTGCCAAAAAAAACAGCAGCGGTTACAATTGAAATAGGAAACTTTTAACTAAGTTAAACTTCTTCTCTCACCCGATCGGGCGAGCAAACAAGAAGAGCAAAAATCCCTGGAAAAGGATTGACTGTAAGATAGAGCCAAAGTAGAATCCAGACACGTAGAATAAAGATCCCTGTGGGGGTGAAAACTTCTTTACTTAGCTTCAAAAAAATTATTCAAACCAAAGTCGATCGAGCTCCAAGCTCGGTAACTTAGAGAGCGCTGCCAGAGAACGTCAAGCGCCAACCCGATTTGATACTTACATACAAAATAAGCCCAAAAAGGCAAACCAATTTTTATGATTGCGCTATGAGATAAAACCCGAAAACCTGGGTGATATAAACAGGTTTCTGAGTTTTATCGATACCAAACTCAACCCACATTACATCCGCGTTCATCCGCGTTAATCCGCATCTATCAGCGGTTGCAAAAGCAAAAACTCGGATTTATGCGATAAATTCACTGTACTCATTTCCCAACACCAATTAACAGGAACAGTCCGCAATTACGGATTGCAAGTTTTTTATGACTACCTTAACAATGCGCTCCTACAGGGGCGAAACAGACTGGCGCGCGATCGCCAATTTAATCGATGCTTGCGAAGCAGTCGATAGACTCGGCGAAGAAGTATCAGCCAGCGAGCTCAAACTATTACTAGATGCACCCAAACTCGACAAAGCCCGCGACGTACAGTTGTGGGAAGACGGGAACTACAAGCTCGTCGGTTTGGCACTGTTAGATATGCCCGATTCGCAGACTGAAATTGATGCTTGTCTCTGGTTTTACGTGCATCCAAAGGTGCGCGGCGAAGGATTAGACAAAGACATTATCACCTGGGGCGAACAGCGCCTGCGAGAAGCAGCAAAAGAGCGGAATTTGCCCGCGAAATTGCGCGCCTACAGCCGCGAAGATAAAACCGATGAAAGCCGGCTGTTAGAGAAACAAGGATTTGCGGTCGATCGATACTTTTGGACAATGGCGCGATCGCTCTCTGAACCCATTCCAGAACCGGAATTCCCGGCTAATTTTTCCCTAACGCACGTATCGGGAGAACAAGACATTCAACCTTGGGTAGAAATGTTCAACCAATCGTTTATCGACCACTGGAACCACCACGATTTAACAGAAGAAACAGTGCGTTATTGGATGCAAGATCCGAATTACCAGCCGGAGTTGGACTTGATTGCTGTTTCGGGCGATCGGAAATTTGCAGCATTCTGCGACTGTCAAATCAAACGGCAAGAAAATACTAACAGTGGCAGCAAAGAAGGTTGGATCGAACTGTTAGGTACGCGGCGCGATTTTCGGAAAATGGGCTTAGGAAAAGCAATGTTACTTGCTGGCTTGCATCGGTTAAAAGCTGCTGGTGCAAATACAGCTAAACTCAGCGTCGATGCCGATAGCTTGACCGGGGCGACAAAGCTGTACAAATCTGTCGGTTTCCGCCCGATGGAAACTTGGATAGAATGGGCAAAAGCAGTTTAGAAAAGGTTCTCAAGTGCGATCGCATTTTACGATCGATCGACTTTTGAGTCAAGTCCGAGCTCCCTTATTTTACTTCAGGGATCTCGGACTTTTCTTCTTTCCCTAAATCAGGATGAAATTAGCAGAGGTTATCAAAGAAGCACTCACGCCAGCCATAACACCTAACTCCTCTCCAGTCAAGGCATTTTTGATGAGAGTGCCCCGCGTATTTTGAGTTATTGCTAACTGGCTAAAACTCAAACCTCCGGTGAGTGCGATCGCATCATTACCGACAGTAAAATCAGCGATCGTGTCAAATCCTTGACCAGCTTTTAAGACAAAGATATCGTTCCCGCTACCGCCAATTAAACTATCATTCCCCAAATCTCCGTAAAGAATATCGTCACCTTGCCCGCCAGTGAGAGTATCGCTATCTTCACCTCCATACAGAGTATCATTTCCTTCACATCCTCCCAGAATATCAGCTTGTTCGTTACCGCTGATTAAGTCATTACCTTCACCGCCGCAGATACTATCATCCCCTAGATTTCCAAACAGGAAGTCCTCTCCATCACTGCCCAGCAGGATGTCCGAACCTTGACCTCCAAATAAAGTGTCATTATCCTTACCGCCATCGATGAAATCATCATTTTTATTACCCAAAATGATGTCAGTTCCTTCGCGGCCGTGTAGGGAGTCATTGCCTTTACCTCCGAAGATTAAATCGCTGCCACCATCACCGAGGATGATGTCATTATTTTCATCTCCAAACAGGATGTCATCGCCCCTGCCGCCACTGATAAAATCATTACCTCGGTTGCCGTTGAATATGTCGCGACTATCGCCACCGTATAAGTTATCATTGCCGGATTTGGCATCCAATATGTTGCCGTTGTTGCTGCCGAAAAATTCATCGTTTCTTGGAGTACCTATTTGAATGCCGGATACATCGAGGATGGTGTTTTCAACTGAGTTAGGTTGGTTTAAGTTGGGATAGGCAATGTCATCGCAAATGCAATCGTCATTGGGGATGTTGTTGGTTGTTGGTGTCGGTGTTGGTGCGGGTGTTGGTGTCGGTGTTGGTGCGG
>JAAUPF010000193.1 GCA_012034575.1 Richelia sp. CSU_2_1
CTGATGTTTGACGGCGTTCCGATTCCGCGATCGCTTTTTTGATATTCTTGTTGTTTGGCTGTTTTAGTTGCTTCCGCAAAATTAAATATTTGCTGGAATCGATCGTATTCTACTGATGCTTGTTGGAACTGCTGCGCGGCTTCTCGATATTGTCGATCGCCCTCTCTCAGATTAGCAAACTCTTGCTGCAACTGCAACGCTTCCCAACCGGCATCACCCAAAATATCTGTAATTTGCTGCCGCAATTCAGTAACTCTTTGCAAAGTCAATTCTAGCATTCGATCGATTTCTGCTTCCTGCTGCACGCGCGCCGCTACAGCGCTTTTTCCCCCAGCAGCAGCCAATTGCGCGGCTTGAAAAACTCGATCGGCTGCTATTAATTTCTGCCGCAACTCCGCAAGATCTATTATATTAGAAGGCGGTAAAATTGGGAGCCGATCGCTCTCGGGATGCACCCCGCCGCAAACAGGACAAATATCGCCAGGATTCAGCGACATTCTGACAGCAGCAACGCTATCCAAACGGGCAGATTCCGCATTCGCAGCTTCTGCCAATTCTAACTCGCGACGGCATTCCGTTACCTGAACTTCCGCAGTTGCCAAATTTGCAGTAAGTTGAGTATAATTATGTTGTGAATTTTGCCGATCGCTTGCTGCCTTATCCAATTGCTGCTGCTGATTTTTCCCCTGTTTTGCAATTAGCTGAAACTCCATTAATAGAGGCGAAATTTGCTGCAACTTCTCCAAACGATCGCCCCCCGCCGCATACTGTTCCAACAAAGCTGCTGCTTGAGTTACCAACAATCCCGCACCCTGCATTTTGCTGTTAGCAGCTTGCACTTCTTTTTCTGCTGCTTGCAAAGAACGCAGTTTTTCCTGCTGCAACCTTTGGGCTGCTTTCACTTCTTTATCTAGCTGCGCCCGCTGTTCTTCATATACTTTAGCAGCAGCTAAAGCATCCTCCCGCGCCTTAATTTGCGGCGCAATTTCTGCCGATTTTGCCCTAGCTGCATCGATTTGCTGCTGCTGCAATTCTAAGTCCGATCGAGCTTTAACTAACTTTTCTTGCGATAATTTAAACGCACTTTCCGCCGCTGCATACTGACTGCGCGCTTGTTCGACTAACGCCCGATCGCCCTGCAATCGATCGGCCGTTTGTGCATTTACCAAGCGCTGTGTTAAAATAGCTATTTCCGGCGCACTAGCATTTAATTCAGCCAACTTTTGCTGCAATTGGCGCAATTTAGTAATTTGCAAAAACAGATTTTCTCCTTCATCTAAAGCTTTTTGAGCTTCCGCAGCCGCGCGATCGAACTGTGGCAATTGCTGTTCTAAAATAGCTAAGCGCGATCGTTTTTCCGTCACCTCATCCGCAGGTGGCGCATTCAAATCGCCTAACTGCCTTTCCACCATTTCTCGTTCCTGTTTCAGCAACTTCGCGAGTTCGTTTGCTTCCTTCCGCATTCGTTCAAAAACTTCAAATCCCGCTAATTGCCGCAAAATTTCCCGGCGTTTGGAAGTATCACCTTTAATAAACTCATCAAACTTCCCTTGAGGCAAAACGATCGATCTCGTAAAAGTATCGAAATCCATGCCTAAAATTTGTTCGATCGTATTTTGAACGGCAACAATACTCGTTCCCACAGTTTCCCAACTGCCGTTTTGCCAGCAATCTAAAATCACTTTATTTTCAGGAGATTTCGTGCGAAAACGCCAAGTTCTCGTCACTCTATACTGTGCGGAACCTACGGCGAAGCGCAACTGTACTTTTAAATTTTTGCTGCCTTGACTTGCCAAGTCAATTACTTGTTTGCCACTGCGAATTGTCGTGCCAAAAAGAGCATAAGTCATCGCATCTAACAGCGAAGATTTCCCAGCACCAGTAGCACCCACGATCGCAAATAAATCGAGTTCGGAAAAGTCCAATCGCTGTTCGCGGCGGAAGCTAGTAAATCCTTCAAGCAATAGTTCTAGGGGACGCATATGATAGTTGATAGTTGATAGTTGACAGTTGACAGTTGACAGTTGATAGTAGTCATTAGTTGTCATCGGTCATTAGTTAATTTTTTATTAACCGCAGAGGGCGCAGAGGGCGCAGAGAGAGTAAGAGAGAGTAAGAGAGAGAATAGTTGAGCAATTGATAGTTGATAGCAGTTATTAGTCATCAGTCATTATTCATTAGTTGATTTTTTTATTAACCGCAGAGGACGCAGAGGGCGCAGAGTGAGAAACAGAGAGAGAAAAGACGTTAACTTTTTTCTTGCTTCCTGCTTCTTTCTTCTTCCAGACATCCGTTACATCCGCTACATCCGCTACTTGCATCCGTTGCCGAACTTCCTTCGTCTTCACCAGATTTTTGCCATCTGCAAGACAAATCCCGGTAATTCTGGCGCACAATTTACTGTTTCGGGATTGTCTAAAATTTCCGGTTCTCGATTTGGGCGGTAGATGTAGACTTTCCGGCTTTCGCGCTCGATTAACAAGCCTAATGATGCGCCGTTGTCAATATATTCCTGCATCTTTTTTTTCAAGCTACTTAAGGTATCGCTAGCAGAACGCAATTCAACTACAAAGTCGGGACAAATCGGTGCAAAAGAGGCTTTTTCTTCTTCAGTTAAAGCATTCCAGCGCTCTAATTTAATCCAGGAAACATCCGGCGATCGAATTGCCCCATTTGGCAAGGTAAAACCTGCACTGGAATCAAACCCTTCTCCTGTACCATCTTGTTCTGCCCAATTACCCAGTTGTTGAGCAATCTTACCGTTGCGATTACCTGTATCTGAAAATGCTGGTGGCATAACAATAACTTCCCCACTAGCAGTACGTTCAATTCTCAAATCGCGATTGGCCGAACAAAATTCATAAAATTGTTCGACAGTCATCGATTGGCTTCCAGGAAGATTGACCGTCAGCGGGACAGTTTGGGTTTGAATTAGCAGCGTCGTCATGGTTTTTTTTGTTGTTTATTTGTTAAGTCAGCCCAGCTAATTAAATCTCAAATCGAGAGCGTTATAACCCTTTACGGTTTGTGCATTGTTGTTTCTTCCTTCTTCCGTCTAATTAACTGTTTCTTTTAATTTCTTGTACAAACTTTTAAACTCCTCCAATACAGTCGGCTGCGGTGTTGTTCCCAAGCGATGTTGATAGTAATTGCAGAACTCTTGTTCGGGGTCGAAATTAGCTCGATCGCGCTCAATTACTTCTGTTGTTTCTAACGCAGCATCCGGGTAGCGCGGCTCGATTAACAAAGCTTGAGAGCAAATTTGCCGCACTCTATCCGCCAATCCGATTTGCGGGCTGTCTAGGTCAACAATTACTTTCAAAAAACCGGGATGGTACTGATGGGCTTCTAAATTTTTATCTAAATTATCACTATTACATTTAAGCACTTTTAAAGGTTTGTGGCAACTCACAGTTTTAAATTCCACTTTCGCCGGACTTCCCGGTTCGACTTCGATTAAGCAAAATCCTTTTTCCTGTTCCGCTTCTCCAAAATCTAACTGAATTAAAGAACCGGAATAATAAGCAGGAGAAACCTTTGATACGCGTTGGTGGATGTGAATGTGTCCGAGGGCGATATATTGAGCTTCTGGCGGCAAAGTTTGCGAGGAGAGAAGATATTTATCTCGCGTGTAATAACTTGCTTCCGACTTTGCCAATCTAGCGCCGTCAATGCTCATGTGTCCCATCAAAATATTCACAGTATTGTCGCGAAATTCGTTGGTTAAATTTTGCAGTAAATCTGCTACTATTTGACGGTAATCTTGACGCCGATCGCCCGCATCAGATTGCCACAGAGAATTAGCATCTAACAGCCTTTGTTCGGAAGCAAAAGGCATAGCTCCGACGCAAAGTTTTCCGCTTTTTGTGTTAAGATGGATCGTACCTCCATCAGCCGATTGCCTCGGTTTTCCCAAAGCCCGAACGCCTGCGAGGGAAAGCAATTGTGCGATACTATCGATGCGGGAAGCTGAGTCGTGGTTGCCCGCGATCGCAATTGCCGGAATCCCTGCTGCTTGCAAGTTGCAGAAGAATTGATAAGCAATTCGTTCGGCATAAGCTGTCGGATTCGGTACGTCAAAAATGTCGCCCGCAACAAGCACCGCATCCACATCTAATGCTTTAGCTTGCTGCAAAATTTGTTCGAGGGCGATCGCAATTTCTGGAGTGCGATCGATCCCTCGAAAACGCCGTCCTAAATGCCAGTCAGCAGTATGAATTAGTCGCATATATTAGTTGACAGTTGACAGTTGATAGTTGACAGTTGACAGTTGATAGTTGACAGTTGACAGTTGACAGTTGATAGTTCAATTTTTATACTAAATCGTGGTTTACTATTTTCTTTATATTCTCTCCCTCTCTCTGTACCCTCTGCGCACTCTGCGTCTAATTTTCAATATAAAAATGTGCTAAAATTCATGCCTCTTCTTGTTTTTGAATTGCTATTTCTATCTCGTCGGGATATGCCTCAGCATAGCTAAAAGCATTCACCAAATCTGCTGCACTCAGATCGGGATGACCTTCTAAAATACGAGCATCGGTAGCACCTTGACGGCGATAACTCACCAACAGCCAAACAGGAATTCGCGTTTGTCTGATGCAGGCTTCACCGCCCATAACACCGGGAGTCTTTTGAATTCCCAACCAAATATTGCTTAAACTTTGAGCTAGCAATTGTATAGCTTGAGCTTTCTCTTCGGGAGTTAAAGCCAGCAGTTGCGGTTGCAATTCTTTCAACGTCATTTTAGCAGTTATTGAATTCATAAGATATTAACTCGTGTTGTCATGCCCGATCGGGGGTTAAATACCCCCTTGATTCTTAGTCCGCGCAGGCGGACTTCGTTTGTCGAGAAGCGGTTTCAACCGCCGAATTAATTGGTAAGTAACTATTCTAGCATTACCTGCATCGCTCGTTCTATTCCACCGCTTTTACTTGATGAAATCGGGTGTAATCAACCACTCGTTTGCCATCAGGAGTTCTCGAAATAATATCTACAAACCGCATATCCCACAAAACTTCTGATGCCACAAAAGAATGGCGGGCGTGAATAGTTTGCGAAACGGTTTCATCAATCCCTGTTAGCGTAATTACAATCTCCGTCTGATGCTCTACCAAATCTTTTGCAGTCAAATCGTACAAAGGACTGTTCTCATCTATAGCGTGCATTACCGTCCAAGTTAATGCAAAAATTGGCGAGTTGCTCCGCATTAATTGCAAGTCGTAAAAACGCCGCATTAATTCTCCTTCCGCCGTCACCTCATCGCGAATCAAAGTCGCTCGCTGCTGCGCTTCTAAAATTTGATTGCGGCGCTGATTTGCCGTCCTGTACATGAGAGTTGGAACGCCGTTAAAAGGAGCGATAACTGCTACGCGACTGAAAATAACTCTAGCAGTCGGTCGGGAAAATTTAGCAAAAGCAAGTCCGGTCACCATCGCTACTCCCCACAAACCAAACAGCGCTTGCACGGCAACTACAGTATTAGCATAATCATTGCGCGGATACATCGACCCGTAGCCGATCGTCGCCATTGTTTGTACGCTGAAATAAAAAGCATCTTTGAAAGAACCGGGCCGAGCATTTGTGATGCAATCTCCTCCAGCTAAATATACTAGGGCAAATAAAGAATTGGTAACTGTATAGGACAGAAAAATTAGCAGAAAAAATTGCGGCCAGCCAAGATTTAGCAGCCAGTGGTAGAGGTCGGCAAAATGCAAGCGAGGTACTCCCAGCCTGACGATATTCAAGCTGAATTGTCCTTTGCGGTTCACTAAGCGAACTTGCGGCAGGCGGTTGCGGTTGATTTTCATTGAGATTTGTAACTGCTGCTGTGTCAATTTGTAACTATTGCTTGGACTGGGAAAACTTATCCTTTAGACTGATTGCTGGTTCCAAAGATTAGGATAACAAGGAAATTTAAAAATGGTTGAGCTAAACTGGCACGACTATCTCGTTATGGTTTCTTGTGTGGCTTCTATTGCCGGTCTAGTCCTGCTGGGCGAGTCCACCGCTACTGACTCCGCAACGCCCGCAGACGATCGCGCTTTGAGCGAAGAAATCCTCATTAAGATGAGCTTTACTTATTCGATCGTCTACTCTATTTCTGCTTTAGGATTAAACTTTCCCTTGCCAGAAGATAGCATTGTGTTGTTGAGCTTGAAATTTAGCACGGTTCTGTCTTATTTGCTAACGGCTTCTAGCATCCTCAGCCTGCCGCTGCAACGCATGACTGTGCGGCAAATAGAAGAATGAAGGGAAAGGCTTCTTTAACAGCCCCGCAATATCCAGATACAGATAATCAGATCGGGATTGAAATGACTTGTAGGGACACGGCATTCCCTCCGCTTCGCTTCCCCTCCGCTACGCTACGCCCATTGGTGTCAACTTAAGACTGAAACCCACCAGAAATCTCGTTTATATCCGAGTCTAGATCCCCCTCGCATCCGCGCCACTTGCTTCATTTGGGGGGACCCGGCAGTTGCTCCACTTGGGGGGGCCCCAAGACCGCACTGCCTCCCAAGATCGCAGTGGCTTCCCTCCCGGGGGACTTTAAGAGCGCTTCCGGTCCCCCCCTTTTTAAGGGGGGCTAGGGGGGATCTGAGTTTAATAGTTAAACAGCAGTCTCTGACTACTTTTAACGTTAAGTTGACACCTATGGGCATTGCCGTGTCCTTACCTTGTGTGGAGTACGAGCCAGGGAAAGCATGAGAAGCAACAAACGGCCGCCGCAGAGAGATAGCATTGCTGTATCTTTGCCTTGTTCGTATCCTACTTTTTCAATATGTGCGGAATGCAGACATAACGAGTCCAAAAAGGCTTCTTTCCCTCGCCCCGAAAATTCAACTTATCGGCACTTTCCTGCACTCCCTTAGCTACTGAAAGGTCGGAAATCATCCTCATGCTACCCGCGATCGCACCGTCAGCGCCTCGCATCGGTAAAGTCCATATCCAAACATCAATTAACGCACCGTCTTTCCGCCGCCGCCTGCATTTCCTCGCAATCTGTGAAACACCCTCCAATTCTGATTGAAACATCGCATAAAAATCGACATTTTCCTCGCTGGGAACAATAGGCAAAAGTTCGCCCACAACCTCAGATTCATTCCAACCAAAAATTTGCTCCGCCACCGGGTTCCACACCGTCACCAAAGCATTAGCATCAATGCCGACAACTCCCAGGGGCAGAGATTGAATTAACTCTTGCAAAAGTAGATTTGTTTCGCACAATTTAGCCTCTGCCAGCTTGTGTTCGGTGATATCCTGACAAGCGCCGTAAAGGCGAACAGCACCCCCTTTTACTTCATCCCAAACTACTTGCCGGCAATCCCACAGCCACCGAATTTCCCCGGTTTTTGTGATAATTCGGTACTCGCTAACTTCCTTGCAACTGGACGATCGATCTTGTGCTTGTTCTCGCAGCATTTCTCTGTCATCTGGATGAATGCACGCACCTTCGGGCCAGCCGGATATTTCTATTTCTGCTGCAGTATAACCGGTGATGCGAGTAAAAGCTTCGGTCATCCATTCGCAGGCCCAAGTTCGATCGGGCAATACGTTAAAAGAATAGGCAAAATCTGATGTAATTTGCGAGAGAATTCGGTAGCGCGATTCTGACTCCCGCAAGGCTGCTTCAGTTTCTTTGAATTCGGTAATGTCTCTATTTGTCACCAAAACAGCTTCGATCGTACCGTCCATACTGAGAATGGGGCTGAAAATGTAGCTGCAATAATTTTTGCGCCCGGTGCGCGGATTGATAAACTCGGTTTCGGCTGTTAAAATTTGTCCCGTTGCTAATATATTTTCCCAGCAATTGCGATGCAGTTTTATCAGTTCTGGGGGCAAACCTAGTTCTTCTAAAGTTTTTCCGAAAACGCAGGCTTCTGACAGCCTGGTAAGCTCTAATGCTGCGCGGTTGATATAAGTTAAGCGCTGGGAGCGATCGAACATCAACAGTCGATCGGGCGTAGTTGAAAGTACAGTATCGAGCAGTTTAGTTTGCTGTTCTAATTGAGAGTAGATTTTTTCCAGGGCATTTTCTGATATTTTGCGATCGGTTATATTGCGGAAGAATACCGACAAACCTTCTTCTGACGGATAAGCTTCGATTTCCAACCAGATATCCCGAGCCTGAGAATATCCTTCAAATTTGACAGTAACGTTCTCAGATACGGCTTTGTAAAATTGCTTGAAAAAAATTGTGTTGGCTGTGTCGGGAAACTCTTCCCAAATGTTTGTTCCTAAAAGCTCTTGGCGCTTTCTTTGCAAGCACTCCTCTGCTTTCGGGTTGACATAAGTAAACTGCCAGCGGCGGTTGAGCGCGTAAAAACCGTCGGTAATATTTTCTAATATATTGACGACTTGCTGTTGTGACTTTTCTAAAGCAGCTTCTGAAAGTTTCCGCTGCGTGATATCGCGGGAATTAATGATGATACCGTTGATGCTAGAATCGTGCAGCAAATTGTTAGCAATTACTTCTAAATACACCCAATAACCGCTAGCGTGCCGTTTTCGATATTCGATCGGGGGCGCAATCCCCGGCTGTTTGAGCAATTTAGCAAAATATGCTTCCCAATCTGGTATATCATCTGGGTGCATGATATCTGCCTGAAATTCGCCAATTCTTTGTTCTGGTTTGTAGCCTAAAATTCGGTGTAATACTACCGAACTTTGGTCTCTAATCCGTCCGTCAGCTTCTATAATAGTAATCAAATCGGAAGAATTGCGCAGCATTGTTTGCAGCTTGGCTTCCCCTTGAGCTAGTGCTTGGGTTGCCCTTTGGTACTGCTTTTGCCATCGTTCTAATTGGTCTTCAAGCTGTCTGATTCTAGCTGCTTGCTGCGTGACTTTAATTTCTAAATTGCAATTAATTTTTTCTAATTTTGCTAAAGCGTTGTCGGGAAACAAAAGCAATTGAAATTCTGCTTCTAATTCATGTAAAGATTCCGACAGTCGCTCGCAACTTTTTGTAAAAACTGCTTTTCGATCCGATGGCAATTTTTCGAGATGTTCCTGTAACTCCTGCAACTGCTCAAATACATTTTGCATCATAGCGATCGGCGCTCCAATTTATCCCTGTTAGATATTCTAACTATTTTACCCGATCTCAGCAGTTTGTGTGACTCAGCGGTAAAAAGACATAAATCTTGAACCCCAATCGCAGAGCATAGATCCGCGTGCGTATTCCCGATAATTGATACCGATCGGTATTTCAGAAATTCCAGTAAAAAAATACTTTGCTATTCAGCAATATCGCTGAAAACGATTGTTAATTTTAATCGTAAATTGAATTTCATATACGTGGAAATGCGGAGGTAGGGCCCCGGCACTCAATGCGCTTTGCTCCTGTAAACTAAACAAGCCCTCGCTCCTAAAATGCCGATTTATTAAAGATTGATTTTAAAAATAGATTGTCAGAGCGATCGCGTTTGCTGTCACCGATGCGATCGCACCTATTTGCCAGTACCTATTTGCCAAGTATAGTGCGGTTAATTTCCAGAATCGGAAAAAACAAGCTAGCTTCTTCAGCCGTGAGGTACTGTTTGAGTACCTTTTTCATCACATCGTAAGTTACCGCAGAACTATTTTTAGCTTGAAAAGCCCCCAAAATAGTTTGGAACCACAGCAACAGGCGATCGCGCAATCTTTCTGTATCGTTAGTTAAAAGTGCCGCTGCTGAGTGTCGCAATACCCGTACAGTATCTAGACGCCATTTGGAAGTCACATCTTGAGAACCCCGGCGAAATAAACTAGCATCCAGAGACTGGATTTGCGCTTCCACTTGACGGAGAATCTCTTTTTCAGAAGCTTGAATTTTTTTATAAGCACTTATACGGTGATTCAAAGACTGAAAGTATTCTTTCAAAAATTGCAGTTCTTCAGCAGAGGCGTAACGTCCGTCTGCTTCCATGCTCAAACGCGCAAGTTGGCTCAACATATAACTTTTTTGTTTCCATCAACAATCTCTTAAAATCTAAGATATCAAGTTTTAAGCTTCTCTGGTGCGAACTAAATACTGTCCTACCTGGAAGCGGGTTTCATTGAGCTGATTGACGATCGAACGAGTAATCAACTTTCCCGATTCGACAACTACTTCACCCGTAATTGGGTGCAGCAAATCTTGCTGGGCCCGGCGTCCGATTAGAGCCTCCACATTTTCGATCGCATTGATGTACATCCCCGCAGGTAACTGCACGACTACACCTTCGCCCACAATCTCAGCCTGACAAGCCAGTCGCGAATTGGCCTTAGCTGTAGTAATTACCTCCAGCGTCCTCCTTTCCCGGCGGTTCATGTCCGACAACCCTTCCATGCCTTCTTTAATGTAAACGTGGCACGTAGCGCACATCCCCCGTCCCCCGCATTCCTTGAGAACGTCTAAGTCTTTGGAAAGTAAAGCAGATAGGATGTTCGATCGCGTTTCTACTGCCATTTCCTCAGAAATGGGCTCCAGTTTAATAATTTTCACCATGTTAATTTTCGATCCTGTCAGGTTAAGTATTTCGCACGGGCGATCGTCGAGATATTCAAAGTCAAAAGATTCTAAGCTAACGCTCAAAAACATTACGAAGGCTTGACAGCTTGGGCTTCCGGCTCTCTAACCCAAATTGCATAACCGCTAGCAGTTTTAGTAATTGCGGTTCCGTCCCCGCTGTTTCCCAGTTTGGCTGCGATGGCTAAAACCTTAGACGCTTCCTTGACAGCTTTAAAAAAACTGTAATACTCGCGATCGACTAAAATAGCAGCCATCGGTCGATCCAGATCCGGCACCCGAATCCGGCAAGATTGATACTGACTCCGAAATTCAAGGATTTTAGTAGGTGCGACCGCGCGATCGCTAAAAGTCAGTGGAAAATGAACCTGAGATAACATAGGTTGTACCTGGCGATCGATTCAAAAATTTGAATTTTTGTCAGAACTCTTTACATATCTTAATACTAGCTCAAGCTTTTCCTACAATTAGGCAGACCGATGCAACATTCTAAGTACCGCATTTTAGGGCTAGTCGGACAAGGACAATTTGGTCGAGTCTTTTGTGCAAGCGTTCGAGAAACCCCTGCCAAAGACTCCCGCCTCACCAGCCAACTGGTTGCTCTCAAAGAACTCAGCCATCAGAAAGCCCCAACCAGCGAATTTTTGCGAGAGTTGTGGTTCCTGATCACCCTGCAGCACCCCAACATTGTCACCTGCCGAGCCCTAGAACACACAGCTACAGGCAGGTACTTAGTTATGGACTACTGCGAGGGCGGAACTCTCCGCAACTTACTCAAACAAGACCGCCCTCTCCGATTGCTCGAAGGTTTGCAGCTCATTATGGGAGTTCTAGCAGGCTTAGACTACGCCCACCGCCGGGGTGTCGTTCACTGCGACATCAAACCAGAAAATATCCTCCTGACATTAGGTGCTAAAGGTTGGTCGCCACGCTTGTCGGACTTTGGCATCGCGCGCCGGCTGCCAGAAATCGGTACCACTCGCCTGCACCAAGAAATTTCTCCCGACGCTACCGTGGGCTCCCCAGCATACATGGCCCCAGAACGGTTTTACGGTCTTTACTCGCCAATGTCGGACATCTATGCTGTCGGAATATTGCTATTTGAACTGCTGATGGGCTACCGCCCCTTCGGTGGAACGCCCGGAGACTTGAGGTGGGCGCACCTAAATCAGCGTTTGTCGCTTCCTGATGCCATCCCAGAACCTTTGCAAGCAATAGTCAAAAAATCTTTGGAAAAGTTGCCCGCCCGTCGCTTTTCCAGTGCTTCTCAAATGGCTCAAGCCCTGCGGCTGGTAATGTACGACCCCGCCGTCAGGCAGTTGGGCGACTGCATTATTCCTTGGGAACATCCCGCAACAGGCTCTGCCAAAGCTCCGAACGCGGAAACAGAGTCTTTGCCGCCTGCCAAAGAGGAAAAAACTTCAGAGGCAGCTATTAATTTATCTCAGGCCGTGCGCTCTACTCTTTTAAACCAGCGGTCGCTGGTGGTTCCTGCGCCCCTGACTGCTTTAATTGCTACTGAAACCTATCTCTATGCAGCAGCAGGTACAGAAGTCAAGGTTTGGGCCCAACCGGGGAGTCAG
Source organism: Richelia sp. CSU_2_1 (assembly GCA_012034575.1). Taxonomy (GTDB): domain Bacteria; phylum Cyanobacteriota; class Cyanobacteriia; order Cyanobacteriales; family Microcoleaceae; genus Microcoleus. The sequence goes on from JAAUPF010000193.1 coordinate 12,071, forward strand.
CTATTTTCAGGAGAAGCTGAAACTTCTATATCCATGCCGGAAACGGTGCGTGCCATTTTGCCTGCGTCTTACGGTTGTTGCGTCCTGTCGGGACAAAAACTTTATTGGCTGAGCGATCGCACTTGGGAGCCTCAGTGTTTGCTGGATCTCGGTCTCAGACAAGGACCTGATGCCTGTAGAGCTGCTGTTGACCCTCACGCCCGCTGGCTGACTGTAGCTGTTCCAGGCGAATTGCGTTTTTACTATTTAGCTGCCAACAAAACCGGCTGCGATCGAGAAAAAGCTCTCAAGCCAATTGCCGCTGTTCCGCTACCGGAACACTATTTGCCAGAATTAATGTTTCTCGATCGGAGGCACGTGTTGGCTATTTGGTCTGACAACGAGCAAAAAAATCCTCAAACTACCTTCAGGGTTTACACCCGTCGCGGGACAGCAGTTGGTTCTGTGCGGTTGTCCGCGAGTGTCGGACAGGTTCTGCCCACACCGGAACCGTATACTTTGCTGGGAATTCCTCAAGGTGGCAAACCCGCTGTCTTGTCCATGAAATTGTGGCCGCTTAAAGTAGTGCGAATTCCCCTCGAAAGTTTGCCCGTGTCTGCTTGCGTTACCAGTTGGGGATGGGTATTGGCAGATGTCGGGGGACAGATACTTCTGTTGAACAGTCAAGGAATTCAAATCGGGAATTTTAGCGGCCCTGCAGCCTCCAAGGCGATCGCTCCTTGGGGGAAGACAGGTTTGGCGATCTCTGCCAGTACAGAAGAAAGCAGTCACTTGCACTTTTTAGATGTCAGTGTTGAAAGCGCTAACCCGAGAGCGAGCTTTCCTGGCTAGCAAATGGCGTACCAATGCTTGCCGCCGATCGAGTGTTGTTAAGGGCGCATCCAGCGGTGCGAGTTAAAGCAGCGTGTCGCACCTGTTTGTCAATTTTGAATTTGCAACATTAGGTTGTGGGCGATGGTTGTGAGCGATGGTTGTGAGCGATCGCCTCAACAGTCTGCGCAAGCAGCTTAAATTTTGATGGCACTTAATATATAGGCACTTAAATTGCGATCTCTGAGCTTTTATACTCATCTGCCGGATACTCGCGAGTTAAAACCTCACAGTTACTGCCCACAACCAAAGAAATCCGGACTCATCAAATCAAGTTTGGGCGATCGGTATCCAATCAGCTCAACAGTGGAAATCCTTACGGGATATAGCCTCAAAAAAAGTTGAAAATTTTCGGCAAAAACGCTTGACAACCCTTGGCAGAGTTGATACATTAATAAAGCGGCGGAAGGGA
>JAAUPF010000031.1 GCA_012034575.1 Richelia sp. CSU_2_1
GAGTTGGCGCGGGAGTTGGCGTTTCTGCGGGTGTTGGCGCGGGTGTTGGCGCGGGAGTTGGCGTTGGCGCTGCAACATTAACGTTAAAAGTCCCTAAACTGGTAGCAGCATTTAAATTGCCAAGTCCATCTTTAACCTCACTTCCTTGCAAGTTAACAGTGTAAATTCCATTATCAGTATTATCCCAACTTCCGCCTGGGGGAACAAACGAATAAGTTGCTGTCCGAGGCGTACCATTACTATTAGTACCGACACTGACAAAAGCAGCCGGAATATTACCGCCCGACCAATTTATCAAAACATCATCACTATCCAAACTTGAAACATCGACAGCATTATTATCGCTGAAAGTGACAGTTAAACTTTGACTGTTTCCCCCGGCTGCCGTCACAGCAGCAACAGCGTTTAAACTGCCTGTTGGCGGAGTTTTGTCAATGTTGTAAACTTGTCCGGTTAAATTGCCATTGCCAGCATTTGCACCGCCTAATGCTACTCCCAAGCTATTTTTAATGCTGTCATCATCTGTCAAATTCAACCCAATTGTACCGCTGCCCGAACCTGTGTTAACTTGCAGTTGGTAAGTCTTAGCATCAACAGCAGTTAAAGTGCCAATAGTTGCACCTGTTACATTAGTCGGTACTAAAGTAAAGTCAGAAATATCAACGCCTGTAACATCTTCTGAGAACTTAATTTCATAGGTAGCAGTATTCGCAGCAGTGGGAGATGCGGCAAGGCTGTTGATGGATGTAACTGTGGGGAAGGTGGTGTTATATGCAACTGTGTTGTCTGTACTTGTACTGGCAGTATTGTTATTACCTGCTGGATCGGTAACGCTGTTAGCTTTGATGCTGGCTATGACATTTCCATTACCTGTCATGCCGTTGACGGCGACGGTGTAAACTGGGCCGCTGCCTGTTATTGTTGGTGTTAATGTTCCTGTTGCCGTGCTGCTAGTTAAGTCGATATCGCTGGCATCGAAACCTGTGATTGGTTCGCTAAATGTGACGGTAAAGTCGATCGGTCCAGTGGCAGTCGGATCGGCTTGTCCTGTGGCTCGATCGATGGTGACAGTGGGTGCAATAGCATCAATTACGATCGCTTTATTAGCACCTAATGAGTTAGCAGCGGCGGGAGCGGGTAAGGTTAAGATGGTATCTGTATTGACTGCATTCTTAATAGTTCCGCCGTTTAAAGATAAGGCAGTTGTGGAAAGATAGTCTAAGTCGAGACTGCGATCGCCCGCTGCTACTGCGTACCGGAATGTCAAGGTATTGGTGCCGCTGCCTGAGAGGTAACTGGCGGCGGGTGTTGCACCTGCTAAACTCAGTTGCGGCGTACCGGTGACGCTGACGATTTCAGAGAATTGAACGGTGATGTCGATGTTTGTGCCGGTGCCGTAAGTTCCGTCTGCGGTGGCGGCGCTGACGCTGGTAATGGTGGGGACGGGGTTAACGGTGATGTTGGCGGTTTCGGTACCGCTGCTGAAAACGCTGGATGTTGTGTTATTGGTTCTGTCTGCGGTGTAGTCGGCGACACCGCCATTGGTACCAACTATTCGATCCCAAGCGGCAAAGGTAACGGCGTTGGTTACAGTGCCGTTATAACCGACATTGGGAACAAACCGGATTTTGGTGTTGGCATCGCTGGCTAAGAGTAAGGCGTTGGTGGCAGAAACGGCTGGGGCGTTATTCCAGGTTGTGCCGTCGGTAGTGTATTGCCAAGTGCCGTTAGCGGTGTCTAAAGCGGTGATGGCGATGCCTTGGGAGGCGGCGGCGTTGGGATCGGTGATTTTTGTGCCGCCGAGGTTGGCGATGAGGGTGGAGATTAATGTGCCTGTACTGGCACTGTCGTTTTGGTTTTGGGGGTTGAGGGTGGGCGTGCCGGAATTATCGAGGGCGGGGGAGTCGTTGACGAGGACGGTGACGGTGGTGGGGGTGGAGATAATGCCGTCGGTGGCGGTGTATTGAAAAGTGTCTAGGCCGTTGAAGTTGGCGTTGGGGGTGTAGAGGATGTTGCGTTTAGAGTCAAGGGCGATCGCTTGAACCTGACTATTCACATTCGGGTTGAAGGTAGCATCGGCAAGACCAGTGGTAGGGTCTAATTTGGCGATTCTGTTGCGGGCTTGTCCTCCGATGGTGTTGAAAACGCCTCCCACTATGAGTTTGCCATTGCTGTCAAAAGCGATCGGAATGATAGGACCATTCGGGTTCGGGTTGAAAATGGCATCGGCAGCACCAGTTGTGGGGTCTAATTTGGCGATATAGTTGCGGGTTTGTCCGCCGATGGTGGTGAAAAAGCCGCTTGCATAGGGGTTGCCACTGCTGTCAACAGCAATCTCATAAACAAAATTATTTGCATTCGGGTTGAATGTGGCATCGGCAGTACCAGTGGTGGGGTTTAATTTGGCGATGCTGTTGCGGGAAGCTCCGCCGATGGTAGTGAAACCACTGCCCACGAAGAGGTTGTCACTACTGTCTATGGCGATCGTATCAACTCTACTATTAGCATTCGGGTCGAAGGTGACATCGGCAGCACCAGTTGTGGGGTTTAATTTGGCGATATAGTTGCGAGGAGTGCCACCGATGGTGGTGAATTGGCCGGTTATATAGGGGTTGCCACTGCTGTCTAGGACAAGCGCTTCGACATTCCAATCCGCGTTGGGGTTAAAGGTGGCATCAACAGCACCAGTTATCGGGTTTAATTTGGCGACTCTGTTGCGGAATTGCCCGCCGATGATGTTGAAATAGCCGGCCACTATCAGGTTGCCACTACTGTCAAAAGCTATCGCTTGGATATTACCATTCGCGTTGGCGTTAAAGGTGGCATCAGCAGCGCCTGTTATGGGGTTTAACTTGGCGATATTACTGCGGGTTTGTCCGCCGATGGTGACGAAAGCGCCACTTATATAGGGGTTGCCACTGTTGTCTATTAAGATCGCTTGGACATCGGAATTTGCATTCGGGTTGAAGGTGCTATCTAATGTCCCATCACTATTTAATCGAGCTATCCTGTTGCGGGGCTGTCCGCTGACGCTGGTGAAATACCCGCCGACATAAATCCAGTCATTAATAATCGCCGTGCCGTTGGTGGGGGCGGTGGTGATGCTTTGAACTTTCACTCTTCCGCTTCCTGTGTCGTTGGCAAGTACGTCGATGCTAACTGCCGGGGAGTTGACGGGAAGGGCTTTGTTGTCGGGGTTCGCGGTGGCTAGTATGTGGCTGTAAGCACTGAGGGCGTTGGAGTTAAATGCTACTGCTGTTTCTATTTCCCCCAGTTTTACTTCTAATTCCCAGTCGCCGCCTAATTGGGCACTGCCGGTAGGATTAGCTGAGGCGGCAATGTTGGCATCAGCGATTTCACTCAATCGCTGAATGAAATTTTTACCTGCTTTTCCTTTTGCTACTTCGCATCCATAGAGCAAGATATCTGCGTTTTGTGTGAGGGCATTTCCCCACTGTTTTAGTCGATCGCTGAAATTTTCTAGGTTATTCTCATTGAGTGCGTCAGTACCGAGTTGTAAACTGCCTTCGCTGCCGTGAGAAAGGATATGTACGGCTTTAATATCTTTTTGAGCTGCCAAGGCGTTGGTAATTTGTTCGATGCCGCTGTGCTTGTCATCTAAAACAACTATTTTGGCCTTAACATCTGCGCCCTCAATCAGGTTTTGATAATTCTGTACGGAGGCATCAACGAAAATAATTTGCTTGTTCGCGGTAGATACGTTCATTTTTATTAAAAATCTCGATCGCTGGTTTACATCCAACCTTCAACTCCATAAATTTCCCTATAAGAAACTTTAAGAGTGTTCTTACTCCCCGCAAATCCACTTAAAAACGCATTGGATTTACGCACAGTGTCGATCGGTGGTATTTTTTGAGGAGCAATCCCGCGCCGTGTTTCTTAAGTCATAACGCAGATTTAAATAGGTTTGCGTTCTCCGCAAATTTACTTAAAAACGTAGACTTTAATAGAGACGGAGTTGTGATTCGTTAACTATATTAATGATAAGCGATCGCAAATGAATCGTAAATTTTTAACCCCACCCCAGCCCTCCCCTTACTAAGGGGAGGGAGCAAGAAATTCACAAATGATTTGCGCTCGCTTATAGCGATCGAGCGGGTCAAATCAATGTGGTTGTAAAATTTTTGTCTTATTTCGTGGCCCCATTGACTCTGTTTTATCGCTTTACTCCTGCTTTTTTGAGCTGCCCGAAGTAACAAAAGAAAAGTTATTGAGTCACCAAGCCCGATCGCCCTGTTTTGTCACTTCCACATAGATACGTTCCAAACGCACTGGATAGCGGGCGATCGAATCTAAAGAAATGCCGTCCAAACAATCAACAATTCTGTCGATTTTCAAAGTTTAATTGTATTATTTGCAGCTACTTTCAAGCTAACTCAAGTCCAATATCAAATCTGCCCGCATAGCCGCCATTTTCTGCGGGAGAAAGCTGAAGCATGAGTTGCTGGCCGCCCTGTTTAAAAATGCCGTCTCGGTTGTTCCTCTGGGTGCGTCGCCCCCTCGCATTATAGGGTTTTTGGGCGTGTACTCGATCGGTCAGCGCATCATCAAAGTAAAGTTGCGAGGTAAATTCATAGCTTTTTTGAGATGCAGAATTAATGCGGATTTTGAAGTGGATGTGTACCGTTCTGCCGGGATACCAACCGGGATATACTGTCAAAAACTCAGCTATTCCATTGGCGTTTGTTGTTTGATAGCCGCGCAAAAACTTTTTCCCAAGTGTATTAAAATTGCGGTCGATCGCATCTGAATAAATTCCGCTTGCATCGCAGTGCCAAACATCGACGATCGCATTGTTTAATGGAGTACAAGATCGATCGCGAATCTGGGAAACTTGAAACACCAATCGCAACGGTACGCCCTGTTTTATTGTACCGTCAGAAGGATCGGAACGGATATCCGATCGATTTAGTTTTTCATCAACAAAATACGGCCCTTCTGTTTGTTGCGGTCTGACTGTACACGCAGGCGCTGGCGAAGCAACAGAGGCGATCGTCGAAGCGGATTGTTTGCGCCAGCATCCCAAAACTGTAACAGCAACTGTTCCGCTAATCAAGCCAAGCACATCCCGACGAGTCAGATTTGAAACAACAGAAATTATTTTGGGCAGAGGTTTTTTCATTGCTTTATCGATCTCTTCAATCTCTATCGCTTCCTACAGTCGAGGTTAGGCGTTCTCAGGAATCGATCGCATAAATTAAGCAGCATTAAGAATCTACTTTTTTATCGTAACACACTAATTAAATACCAGTAAATTATAATTTACAAACATTCCAAAATCCTGTAGGGGCGGGTTCGCCGATATCTATGAAACTCACAAACAATCTCATAAACCCGCCCCATCCCCAGAATTAATTTACATCAACATCTTACCAATAAATTTACGGTACATCTTGATGGTTGGTTGGGCGGGGGCGGGTTTATTATATTATCGATTTTTGCCATGAATTGTAGGCGAACCCGCCCCTACAGGAATTGCGATCGCGCTAGATTATGAATGTTGAATGCAGATTAAGCTCGTATTTGTTTAGTCACTTCCACATAAATATGTTCCAAGCGCACTGGATAGCGGGCGATCGAATCAATTGCAATTCCGTCAAACAGTAAAATAATCTCCTTTAATTCCAAACGTTCCGGCAGCCAAAAAGCCAAATCGCTACCGTAGCGGCGGGGAATGAAACAGCATTCTTTAGCACGCTCGATCGCCCTTGCTTCTTCCTCTGTTTTGACAACAATAATTTCTTCGGCAGGAATCAGTTTTTGCAGTTCCTCTAAACTGCCTTCAACTACTATACTTCCCCGATTTAAAATTCCGATTTTTTGACACAAACGCTCCGCTTCATCCAACAAATGAGTTGTCAGTAATATCGTAATTCCTTCCGACTGCAAGCGCTGAATTAATTCCCAAATTTCGTAGCGCGCTTCAATATCCAAACCCGTTGTCGGTTCGTCTAAAATAACTAATTTAGGCTGGTGTACTAAAGCCGCTGCAATGTTCAAACGGCGCTGCATTCCGCCACTTAAAGTTTCTACGGGGCTGTCGGCGCGATCGGTCAAATTGACTGCTCTCAAACAGTGTCGCACTTGAAAGCGCCGCCGCTTTCTTTCTAACCCGTAAATGCGCGCAAAAAAGTTGAGATTTTCTTCGCAACTCAGGCTTTTGTAAAGTAAATTTTCTTGAGGCGCTACGCCTATTAACAGTTTTGTAGCTTCGGAAACAGGCTCGCCATTGATGGAAATGTTGCCACTATCGGCTTTTAGCAAATTGCATAAGATATTGATAGTTGTAGTTTTGCCCGCGCCGTTGGGACCGAGCAAACCGTAAATTTCTCCGGGTTGAATGTTGAGGTTTAAATCTTGAAGTACGGGACGATCGCCGTAGGATTTATTGAGGTTTTCTATTGCTAGCAATGTTTTAGATCTCCTTTTGCAACCGCAGATAAAGGCGGATGAACGCAGATAAACGCAGATAAATTTTATTAATCGATCGACTGTCAACCATCACCTGTCAACTATCAACTGTCAACTATTTAAAGTCTTCTTTCCGCGCTCAACATCCGCCGATAGGACAGCCACCCGCAGCCTATCATCACTATAGCAAAAATACACAAAAACCAAAAGTGTTCTTCTATATCAGCAAACTCTTTGCCGCCAGACCACACGCCCATTAGCGCTTCATTCATGTGATAAATGGGATTGTACTGGGCAATTTCTAACAGGTTTTTGGGAAATAGCGATGCTGGCAAAAATGCGCCTCCTAAAATCAACAGCGGCACGCCGAAAGCCGCTACTAGGGAGTTTACATCTTCCGTGCGCCTCGCAAACTGCGTTCCAAGGATAAAGCCGACGCCGACATAGGATATAATACTGAGTAAAATAATCGCGCAGCCTAACAAAATAGAACCTTGAAATTGCGCGCCCAAAAAAGAGGCGATCGCGTATACTAAAATTACCTGGCCGATGCCGATGCAACTGTGAGCGACAAAAATTCCTAAAAAGTAGGAAGTGCCGCTTAGAGGGGAAATAAACAAGCGTTTGAGAGTGTGTTGTTCTCTTTCTGCTACTACAGTCGCAACGCTGCCGCCCAAACAGCTAAAAAATAAAGCCGCGCCTACTAAACTTCCCGGTGCGGCACTTTCAAAAGCTTTTGCTGTTGTCAGTTGGGCGCGTTCTGCTAAAATCAGTGCGTTAATTACTAAGATCGACACTGGAAAAATTGCCCAAAAAATTAAACTCCGGCGACGCCTTCCCAGTTCAATTAAAATTCGCTGCGCTACGGCTAAGGTTTCGTACCAATATTTCATAAAAAGTTTGTTGGGAGTAAGTTTTTTGGGAGTAAGCTTTTTGGGATTGTTATTGCGGGCGATCGCCAGGTAAATTTAATTTACTATGATACTGTTATGAGATAAATTTGTCAAAAAGTCTGTTGACTTTCGCGCTATTATTAAACGATAGATTAATATTTTGACTCCATGCTTTAAATCGATCGACTCCCAAGGACAATAATGATACGATGATACTCTCAAACCGTTTTTCTGAGGCCCTCACTTATGCCGCCGAGTTGCACGCCACTCAAACCCGTAAAGGTTCCGGCGTTCCTTACATCGCTCATTTGTTGGGAACTGCCAGTATAGCTTTAGAATACGGGGCAAATGAGGATGAGGCGATCGCAGCTTTGCTTCACGATGCGATCGAAGATTGCGGCGGCGCTGCGATCGGCGAAACAATTCGCCTGCGTTTTGGCGATACTGTTAGTGCGATTGTAGGCGGCTGTACTGACGCCGAAACGACGCCAAAACCGCCTTGGCGGGAGCGAAAAGCAGCTTATATCGAGCGCATTCCTCAAGCTTCCCGCTCAGTCAGATTGGTCTCGGCTGCTGATAAGCTTTATAATTCCCGAGCGATCCTCAAAGATTACCGTCAATTAGGCGATACTGTTTGGGAACGCTTCACAGGCAAAAAAGATGGTACTCTTTGGTATTATCGTTCTTTAGTAGAATCATTCCGCCAAGCTGAATCAATGCCGATCGTTGAAGAATTAGCCCGTACAGTTTTTGAATTAGAACATTTGGTTAACAGTTGATAGTTGACAGTTGATAGTTGACAGTTGATAGTTGATAGTTGACAATTCTCTCCTCTTCCTTCTTCCTTCTTCCTTCTTCCCTCTTCCTTCTTCCTTCTTCCTTCTTCCTTCTTCCTTCTTCCTTCTTCCTTCATATATGGCAAACGTTCGCTTAGAAAGCATTACCCGACGCTACCAAAACGTCACCGCGATCGACAATATAACTTTCAAAATTCCCGACGGTGAATTTTGGGTATTAGTCGGCCCTTCCGGCTGCGGCAAATCTACAATTATGCGAACGATCGCGGGTTTGGAAACTGCAACTTCCGGCAACCTTTACATCGGAGATAATTTAGTTAATCACATTCCAGCCCGACAGCGAGACGTGGCAATGGTATTTCAAAATTACGCGCTTTACCCGCACATGACTGTGGCAGAAAATCTGGCATTCGGATTGCGGATGCGGAATGTTGACAGTTCAAAAATTCAAGAAAGAATCGAAACAGTCGCTCGAACGCTCTCGATCGATCTCCTCCTCAACCGCAAGCCCAAACAGCTATCGGGTGGACAGCAACAGCGGGTAGCATTAGGCAGGGCGATCGCCCGCGAACCGAAAGTATTCTTGTTAGATGAACCGCTTTCCAATCTCGACGCCCAACTGCGGGACGACACTCGCGCAGAACTCAAACAACTCCACCAACGACTCGGAATTACAACAATTTACGTCACCCACGACCAAGTGGAAGCAATGACTTTGGCTGATAAAATTGTAGTTTTAAAAGGAGGCAAAATTCAGCAAATAGGAGACCCGCAAAGCATTTACGCCAAACCTGCTAACCGGATGGTTGCCACATTTTTAGGCAATCCACCGATGAATATTTTGCCAGCAATTTATACTAGCGAATCTTTTCAAGTCGGCAATCAATTTTTGACTTGTCCGCCTGCGATTCAGAAAAAGTTAAATCCCAAAGAAGGACAAGCATTCGATCTGGGAATCCGTCCCGAAAATATCGAGCTTTTTACTAAAAAAACAGCCAGTGACGATCTAAAAAGCGATCTTTGGGCTTTGGATAAAGTACCTCTCGATGTGGAGGTAAAAGTAGTAGAACCTTTGGGGCGAGAAACTTTAATTCGCGCTGTTTTGCCTTTGTCTAACCCTGAAACTACTTTACAGGTACAAATACCTGCTAGCTTGCGCGTGCGCCCGGGCGAGAGGCTAACTGTCAAGCTGGATTTCGATCGCCTGTTTGTCTTCGATCCCAGCAGTGAGCGATCGCTATATCCTTAAAGTTACAAAGATTTACATCAATAACTTGTCAATTAACCAACTGTTGGTACAATCAATGATGTTATGAAATAGCGGCATACAGCCAAAGGCAGATCTCTTGTCAAATCACCTTTTGTCACAGCATCTTTTGTCAAAAAAAGATCGCGGTCGATCGGAGCCCTTCTAATACCAAATCAAACTCAAACAGTCCTAGGATCGGAAGTGCGATCGTCTTGGCAAGCTAGTAAATGTCTGAAATTCGCGGTTTGAGGGTCGATCGGTTTCAATTGACAGATCGTCAAAGGAATTGTCTGACACCGATTTGGTATAATTAAGCAAAGTAAATATCGCCCCGCTTCCCCCAGCTCCTGAATCGGCAACTCAGAAAGCATTCCTGCTGCGGTGCGCGCCTCCAAAAAGGAAGACAGATGAATTCCGATAACTTGCCCCAACTACTAAAAACGGGATTTCACCTCACTTTAGGTGCAGCTTCCTTCGCGATCGAGACTTTGCAAAGCCCGATCGAACGAGAAAAAAATCTCGCCAAATTACAGTCAGATTTGGGCCTGTTAGCCGACGAACTTTTAGAAAAAGGAGAAACAATCGATCGAGAAGCCCGCAATTATGTAGATTCTGTATTTGGCGAGCAATTTGGCGAGCAAAGAGAAAATGAGAAGGCAAATGACAGCGAGTTCGCCTCCGACATACAATCCGACATACAATCCGATGTACCATCCGATGTACCATCCGATGTACCATCCGATCGAATATCGGAACAGCAGTCAGACAAACCCGCTGACAAGAACCCGGAACCATTTACACGTTCTGACGTGCGACTGGAGATTCAAGAATTAACTGCTCAAATGGCTGCCCTTCGAGTAGAGTTGGAAAGTTTGAGAGCCGAGAATTCAGAGCAGGATTAAAGAATTTTAACTTTTTGTTTGCCAGCTAACTCAATATGATTGGCTTCTAAAAGAGTTCCTCCTCACAACATATGCTTTTTCCTGCACTTTTGCGAGCAGGAGTAAAGCTCAACAATCCATACCCATTGTTGAAGTTATAGCTTTCAGACTGTCATGTTTGGGTCGGTCATGTTCGATTACCATTAATTTTGGATGACCATCGATTTTGGATGACCATTTTTGCCCTTGGCATCACGCCCTTAGCATTAAAAAGTGCCGTGCAGTAGCAAACCCAGATCGAGCTAACAAAGTTCTGCCTCGAAAGACAACTTTAGTCGTTGTCCCAGATTTCAGAGCCGATCAAATCACCGATCCGATCGCGCAGCAAGAAGTCGCACTTCTCCAATTCGCCCTCCACGCAAGCCCATTCTCTGGGCGGGATAAACTGACAGAGGGTATAGATGGGCTGTTGGCGGCTGAGTACGCCTTCGCGCACGAGCTGGCGCGCTTCATCTTGGATCACGTCTAAAGAGTAGTTGATTTGGATAGGTGAATGTATCATAGTGCGCCCTCACGGTTTTACTAAAAAATTATGGCTCTGGTAATAATATAGTCCATAGTTGCATAATAGTAAGTAAATTTTTGTCAGTATACAGATATACAATTTAATATACCAAATTTAATAAAATTTATCAAACACTGAAGTGGGTGCTTCTATATGTATGTTCGTTTAGAAGCACTACACTCTGCAGCAGGGCTCCTGCAAACATTTTGCTCCCGCGCGCGCAGCCAAGCTAAAAGTTACAAACAGTGCTAATTCAACTCATACTTGCTGTCATCCTCCTTTGGAGGTAAATATCTGTAGCAGCAATTTACCTCCAAAAGAAGAAGCGGGATATTAAGCGATCGTCCCTGGCTTCAAACCTCCTCCGTTGGCTTCAGATCGAACAGCAATTCCATTGCGATCGATTGGGCGAGTGGCATTTGTCCGAAACAAAATATATAAGGAATACTTTTGGGTAAGTGTGGCAAAAACTGCTCTAAAACATAAGGGCTACCGTAAATTAAAACAGCCTCCAGTTCTCCGGTGCTTAATAATTTGTTAAACCAATCTTTAGCAGCTTGAGTCAAGCCGGCACTACCACGAAAGCAGTTACCTCGAATAAAAACTTGCAGCAAAGTCGGCGAAAACTTGTCATCCCCCGCACTTTCTGATACTGCACCCGTGCGATCGTCAATCAGTTGCAATTTGTAACCGAACTGTGCGGGAATCGAGATCGCCGGATCGCGGTTTGCCAAAAATTCGCATCCCAAAACATCGTCTACAACGATCGAATTTCGTAACAATTGTTTATCTGATTGCTGTTTCGCCCGCAAAGGCAAATTTCCGCCAAATTTCAAGGACGATCGCAAAATACTAGCAGCAGTCCCCCTAGCTTCCGGAGCGGCAAGCACGCTCAAGTCGATCGGTTTTGCCTCTGGCGCGCCACCCTCGATCGAAGCTGTTGGCGATTGAGGCTCGATCGCTAAACCAACCTTAACCTTAGACCGCCAAATTCGCTTGACAGATTCCTCGATCTGTGATATGGGAATGCGCCCTTGTTCCACAGCAGCGCAGACAGCCCGAATCGCCCCCTCCGGATCGAGAGGCATCAGCAAAACATCAGCACCGGCCTCAGCAGCCAAAACAGCAGCCTCATCAGCTCCGTACTTATTGGCGATCGCCCCCATCACCAAAGCATCCGTCACGATCAAACCGTCAAAACCCAACTCTTGGCGCAACTTCCCGATCGAAATTTTGCGAGAAAGAGTAGCAGGAAATTCGTCATCCCAAGCCGGAATCAACAAATGAGCGGTCATTACAGCATCAGTTCCCGCAGCGATCGCATCCAAAAAAGGTGGCAGTTCCACAGCGGCCAACCGAGACGGCGAATGCGGCAGTACCGGCAATTCCAAATGAGAATCAACCGCCGTGTCTCCGTGTCCCGGAAAATGCTTGGCCGCCGTCAAAACCCGATGTTCCGCAGCGCCCCGAATAAAAGCAGCAGCCAACTTACCGACAATTTCCGGCGTCTCGCCAAAAGCGCGAACATTAATTACAGGATTATCGGGATTGTTGTTAACATCCACCACCGGTGCCAAAATCCAATTAAGACCGATCGCCACAGCTTCGATCGCCGTTGCAGCGCCCATTTTGGCGGCATAACTGCAAGCCAGATCCAAATCGCGCTGCGCAACTTCGGCAATTGCCATCGGCGGCCCGAACCAAGTCGCCCCCCCAAAACGCTGACCGACACCTTCCTCAATATCCGCCGCCAACAGCAGGGGAAATTTTGCCCAAGACTGCAATTGGTGCGATCGAACCGCCAATTCCGCAGCACTTCCCCCCACCAAAATTACGCCCCCGACACCTAAATTTTCCAAATAATAGCGGAGTCGATCTGCCTTTGGTTCCCACTCGGGGTAGCGAATTTGATGGTCGAACAAAAAGCCAGAAGCCCGTACCACGAACATCTGAGCCACCAGTTCTTGTAAGGAAAGATTGTCAATCATAAAGATGGGAATTGGGAATTGGGAATTGGTAATTTACAACTGTCCTTTCGTCAACTTGCAACCGCAGATAAAAGCGGATAAACGCAGATCAACGCAGATATGTGGAAGGAAGAAGGAAGAGGGAAAAGGAAAAACTGTCAACTATCAACTGTCAACTTCATCTTCGTCAAAATCTTCATCGGGTTTGCGTTCTTGAGAAAGTTTATTGAGCAGCAACAGCATTTTATCTCCTCTTTCCAAAGAATCGTCTTCCAAAAACACCACCTCCGGCGTCCGGCGCAGTTGCAGTCGGTGGCCCAACTCGCTGCGGACGTAGCCAGTAGCCGACCTCAAACCTTCCATAGTTTCGGCTTTAGCTTCATCAGAACCGTAGATGCTGACAAAAATTTTCGCGTGTTGCAGGTCGCCGGAAACGATCGCGTCGGTAACGCTAACCATACCTGCACCCACGCGATCGTCCTTAATTCCGTTCAGCAACATCAGGCTGACTTCCCTTTTGATCAGTGAAGCTACTCTCTCCACGCGGCGGCTTGTAGCCATAGCACCTACTCCCTACTTTTAAATCGGCCATTTCGTGTCCTTCATTAGTTTGGCATATGTACGGTTTTTGACACTCCCCCGCTTGAAAGACGGGGGATTCTAGCGGTTGTCTAAGCGGGGGATAAATCCGCCCACTTAGACGCTTCACCAGTTAAGGGACTGTCATTGACCCCACCCTTTGCATCAGCTACAGCCATTGCAGCTACAGCGCTCTGAAGATTCAAAGGGCATGAAAAGCCTAACCATTGACCAATATTTTGGCTGGCATTCCAGTCAGCATTGCACCGATACCCATCAAAGCCTTTGAACCAATCCCCATTCCTCTTGCCTAGAACACCATTGCGGTGGTCTGACTTGCTGGTATAAGGGGCTGGCACGGACTGAACGGGAACACCCGCCGGAATCGCTTTGTACCGAGTGAAGATTTCTAGCTGATAGAATGCCCAACTATCACGATTCTGGGCCGCGTCTGATGCGTTCTTTTTTGTCAACCGTCAACAGCTCATTAGCAACCTGCGTATTGACAGCAGTTAACCGCTCAAATTCAAGCACCTTTGCTTGATTGAGTCGGTAAAACGGAAGCTTAAGCGTCAAAGTAAGTTCTGCCATTCGACTTCGCTGTTTGGTGGATAGCAGTCGGACGGTGTTCACAACAGAGAACCCCAAACAACTGTCAACTGTCAACTGTCAACTGTCAACTGTCAACTATCAACTATCAACTATCAACTATCAACTATCAACTGTCAATTGCTATATCAGGGCGAACCGACTCCTACAAACCAATAATTGATTCGATCGACTGTTGCCATTCTGGGGAATTAATCAGCGTGGCAGCATCGATCGGACTTCCTTGTTCTGAGGCAAAAATAATAAAATTTTTCACCCAATCCAGAATTGTTTCTGTTGTCAAATACGGCCTGCGATCGAAGGCAGATTGCAAATGCCGCACCATTCCGGAGGTGTCTCCCCGATCGCGCGCTTCCCAAGCTTGCCACACTAAATAATAATAACTCAGCAAACTGTCAGTTTCCCGCATCTGTTTTTGCAGTTTTGGACTGAGGGAAATACTGTCGCTGTTACTGTTGGCAGATAAAGCTCGATCGATAACTTCTGCATACTCCCGCAGCATCCGTTTTTCTTGAAACATTGCAACAGCGCGCTGCTGGCCAGCTTGCCCCGCTAGCTGGCGCAATTCGGGATTTTTTGCCCATTTTTCTACTGTTTCAGCTAACTCTTTCACCGTGCCTTGCGGGTCGATTTTCGGATCGGGAATTAGCTTGCCTGTATCTCCCAATTCTTCGGGAATTCCGCTAACTGCTGTGGCAATTACTGGCAGTCCTTTTGCCATTGCTTCCATCACTGCTAGGGGCATTCCCTCGGCTTCGGATGATAAAATAAAGATGTCGCTGGCATCGAGCCAATCGGCAATATCCCACCGCTGACCTAAGAATTTAACTTGGTTTTCGACTCCCAATTTATTAGCATTTGCTCTTAATTCAGGCTCCATATTGTCGTGAGTTGTCGAGCCGGGGCCGGCCCAAACAAAGTAGATTTGCTGCCAAATTGGATGCTGTTTGAGTTGGGCGATCGCCTGCAATTGATACTGATATCCTTTAATTGGAGTCAGTCTCGCCGCCGTGAAACAAACAACGGCATCGTCGGGTATTCCTTGTTCTTGGCGCAGTCGTTGGCGAGTTGCCAAATTGGGCGGTTGAAAATAAGTATCGGGCCTGCCATAATAAATTACTTTTCCCCGTTCGAGAGGCACTTTAAACAGGCTGCGAAACAAGTTTAAATTTTCGTGGGAAACTGCGATCGCTGCTTTGGCTAAACTGTATTGATAGGCAACAGCATCGAAATAGGGAATGCGATCGCCCCGATCGAAGGTTTCATAGGTGCGATCGACATAACCTAGAGTAATTATATAGGGTATGTTTTGCTGGATGGCAACTTGTTTGGCTGCAAAATTCGCGATCGGCCAGCCGTCGCTAAAAATAATTAAATCCGGTTGAGCTTGCGCGTAAATCTTTTCAGCATCGCCTAAATTGTAAGCAATCCGCAAAAACTCTTTCATCGTGTCGAACTCCAGCCAAATATGCTCGATTCCTAGCTGTTGCTGTTCGGTAATTAAAGGGTTAGAAGTTTTAGTTTGCACGCTGGTAACTCGGTAGCCGTCGGCTGCTAAGAAGCACATCAGCGAGTGGTTGAATTGAGCTAAACCGCCGACTCCGTGGTCTTCTGCGTATAGGAGTACGCGCGCTTTTTGCTGGCGGTAAATCGGGCTAGACTCTGCTTGGAATTGATAGGGATTGTTAGCTGCGATCGCGACCATTTCTTGCCATTCCGGCAAATTAGTTAAAGCGTAAGCATCAAAATTGTAGCCGTATTCTTCGGAAACTCCTTTGAAAGTTTCCAACCAATTAAATACTGTTCCCGTGCCTGTATAAGGAGTGTAATGCAGGGATTTTTCCAGACTTTCTACCATCTCGGGCAGGTAGCCGTCGCGGTACATCCGCCAAGCTATCCACACCAAACATTTGAAACGTTCGGCGCGTTTTAAGTTGCGGATGTGCTGGGGTAAGTCGGGGCGCGCGAAGAAGTTTTCCATCACTACTTCCATGCTTTGCATCATTTTTCGCCCGCCGGACATTAGGTTGCTGCTGTGCTGCCGGTAGCAAGTTAATATCTCTTTCAACCAGATACATTTGCAGCCTTTTAATGCCAATCGCAGAGCAAAATCTAAGTCTTCTGTTGGCGGAAAGCGAGGGTCAAAACCTCCCAAACGCTGCCACCATTCGCGCCGCAGCATCATCGCGCTGGGCCGCACATTTTTGTAGGTGACAAAATTTTCTAAATCTAATTGAGGTGCTAGCTGCCAGGGCATGACTGGGGAGATATCTTTGCCGTTTTCATCTACCATCAACCAGCCGTTTTGTACCATGCCTAAAGAGGGGTCAGCGTCAAAACAGGCAATTTGTTTTTCGAGTTTTTCGGGCAGGAAAAAGTCGTCTCCATCTAGAAATGCTAAAAATTCGCCTTTGGCTAGTTCGCAGGCTTTGTTGCGGGCTTTGGCTGCACCTTGATTTTCTTGATAAACGTAATGAATTAAGTCGCGGTACGATTCTAAAATTTTGCTAGTGCTGTCTGTGGAACCATCGTCTACAACAATTATTTCCCAGTCTTTGTAGGTTTGATATATTGCACTTTCGACGGCTCTAACGATATATTTTTCGCAGTCGTAAGCAGGGATGATGACGCTGACGCGCGCTGTTTTTTTAGGAAGTATGCTAACCATTAATTTTTGCCATTCGGGTAAGTTTCTTAGGGATTGAAAATTCGATTTGATTCCGTAAGTTTGAGAAATTGCCGACAGTCGATCGAACCAATCGATAACTGTTTTTTCGGCAGAGTAAGGAGTGTACTCCAATGATTTTTGGTAATATTCAACTGCTTGCACCGGATAGCCGCTATAGTACAGTTGCCAAGCCATCCAAGTCAATGCTTCGTAAAAAGCTGATTTTTTTAACTCGCGGATCGGTGGTGGCAAATCTGGTTTGCTGAAAAATCTCTGTTTGAGTTCGATGAAAAGATTTGCTTGTTTTACAGCTTTTTGAATCGATACATTTTTGTCATGCTGGCGGTAGCAAACAGTTATTTGCGGCAGCCAAGCAGCTTCGCATCCCAACTCTGCTAAACGGATGACTAAATCCGAGTCGTCTACCGAGTCAAAATCAGAATTAAATCCGCCGGCCATTTCCAGCCACTGGCGCGCAAACATCATCGCGCTAGGAAGTACGGGCCCGTATACTATCCATGTTGCTAAGTCTAATTTAGGAAAAGTTTGCCAGGGTTTTATATCGGAAATTGTTTCGCCTTGCTGGTTGACTATGTGCCAACCGGTGTGAACAATTCCTAAGGAGGGATGCTGCCGAAATAGCGTTATTTGTGCTGCTATTTTTTCTGGCAAAAAGAAGTCATCTTGATCTAATAAAGCAATGAATTCGCCTTTAGCTTCCTGAATTCCTCGATTGCGGGCGGCTGCTACTCCTTGATTGTCTTGATATATGTAGCGAATTCTGTCAAAATAAGGCTGCAATACTTGATGGGTGTCGTCGATCGAACCGTCATCCACAACTATAATTTCCAAGTCAGTAAAAGTCTGTGACAGGGCGCTTTCTATTGCTTGCGCGATGTAGCGAGCTCCATTGTATGCCGGTATAATTACGCTGACTGCGGGTTTTCGATCGACTTTTGACATTGTTGTTGACATTACTGTTGTTGACATTGTTGACTTATTTACTCCTATGTAGTTGATTCAGGATCTCCAGCAATTACCAATTACCAATTACCAATTCCCAAAGCGTACATCATCGAGCTGAGAAAGATTATATTTGAAGTTTTACGATTTGTAGCATACAATTTTACAGTAATAGTTAAGCAACAGGATAATAAAAAGTGAATTTTCAGCAGCAGGCAGAACTTTATTTAGCAATAGGAAAGATCGATCGGGCAATTTCTCTATGCGAGGAGTTTTTGGCACAGCATCCCAACTCGGCAGAGGCTTGCAAAACTTTAGGGAAAGCGCTGCAAGCTGCAGGTAAGCTAGAAGACGCGAGGTATTGGTATAAAGTTGCGATCGCCAACAAACCGGATTTTGCCGAAGCTTTTGCCAATCTCGGCACTCTTTGCGCTACTTTGGAACAGTGGCACGAGGCTATCTCCTGCTACCAAAAAGCAATTTCCCTGCAACCGGAGTTTGCCGGATTTTACCGCAATTTGAGCCGGATTTTTTCCCAAGCTGGCAAAGCCCAGGAAGCTGCAGATTGCCAGTATCAAGCCCTGATGCTGGCACCCAGTGAAACAGCCGAAGAATACCTGGAGTTGGGCAATATTTTATTATCGCAAAACCAGCCGGAAAAAGCGCTAATTTGTTACCGTCGCACGATCGATTTAAATTCCAGTTTTTGCGAAGCTTACTATAAATTAGCTGAAGCGGCTAGCGAGCTGCAAGAGTGGGATGAAGCTATTGTTAATTACCAAAAAGCCATTCAACTTCAGCCCGATATGTCGGAGCTATATTATAAGTTAGGCAATGTTTTGCAATCCAGCGGGCGAGCGGTGAAAGCTGTTGCTGCTTACCGGGCTAGTATCGATTTGAATCCCAATTCTTTTTGGTGCTATTACAATTTAGGTAGCGTTTTAATGAAGTTAGAACGCTGGCAAGAAGCGATAGTTGCTTATCGCACTGGTGCGGAAATCAACCCAGATTTTTCTTGGTTTTTTTACGGCATCGGCGAAGCCTGCCGCCATTTAGCAAAATGGTCGGAAGCCGCTACAGCTTACCAACAGGCTGTTGAGTTAGATCCGAATTATGCTGGTTCTTTTCACAATTTGGGAGATGTGCTTTTTCAACTAGAAAAGTGGTCGGAAGCACAGACAGCTTACAGGCGCGCGATCGCCCTCGATCCTGAATTATTCTGGTCTCATTACAATCTAGCTTTAACCTTAGGTAAACAGCAAAATTGGCAGGCAGCAGAGACAGCTTACAGGCGCGCGATCGAACTCAATCCCGACTTTTCTTGGACTTACCACAATTTAGGGGAAGCCTTGTTAAAAACCCAGCAGTGGCAAGCAGCGGCTGCCGCTTACCGGCGGGCGATCGAACTCAATCCCAACCTTGCTTGGTCCTATTACAATTTAGGCGATGCTTTGACCAAAATTGGCGATTGGAACAATGCTGTTTCTGCTTACCTCAACGCGCTGCAGATCGAGCCATCTTTACCTAAAATCTACAGCAAATTAAGCGAAGTTTTACCAAAAAGAACTCCGGTCAATTTAGATGCAGCGGTTAGTTACTATCACGAAAGGCAGCCGCTGCACTCTCCGGTATTTTACGGCCAGCTAGCCGAAAAATTTGCCGGAGAAAACCAGTTGGATGCAGCGGCTGCACTGTACTTAATGGCGTTAGAAATCAAGCCGAAAGACGCGGAGATATCCTTAGAATTAGAGAGAATTTTAGCCATAAAAAATCCCCCAGGTGCGGGTAGCATTGGATCGGAAGTTCTTATCGAGGATATTCGCGATCGCTACATTGCCCGAGTAGTAAAAGGTAAAACTTTTGCCGAAGTCGGCGGCTTGTGGGGTACTGTTAACGAAAAAATATCCGTAGCTAACAAATACGGAGCTACCTCTCTGACAATAATTGATACCGCGCCGGCATCTATCCACTGGTGGCAAGATTTTCGCGCTCGGATGGCAAGTTTAAATATTGCTAATTATAATTGTATCAATCGAGATATCGCTCAGATTCAACTCGCAGAAATTGGCGAGCCTTACGATGTCGTTCACTGCGCCGGAGTTTTGTACCACCATCCCAATCCCTTGCAAATTATGATTGCTTTGCGCCAGATAACTCGCGAGTATTTAATTCTAACTTCAGCGATTACCCAAGAAGTTATAGAAAACGAGCGGGGACGCTATCAAGTTCCAGCTTCGGGAGTAATTTTTATTCCGGCAATTACTGAAGCAGAACGAATTGTTTTAAAAGCTTACTGGGATGTCTATACCAACGGCAAGCCAATTTTCGGACTCATAGATCCAGCAGTTTTCGATGTCAACGACTTTGCACCTTGGTGGTGGCTGCCGACAGCTACTGCTTTAGAGGCGATGTGCAAGGTAGTTGGATTTAAAGTGTTAGATAAAGGATTGACTTGGGATAATAATGCTATGACTCTCCTGCTAGCTGTTTAAATAGTTGAGAGTTGACAGTTGTTCGGGAGTAGGGGCGAAGCGAAGCGGTGGGGATGCCCCCGCGATCGCAAGCGAGTTACCAGTTTTGAATTAAGAGATGTCAATGCTCAAAACTCTCGCATTCACAACTCAAAACTATTTAAAATTACCCATTAGCCATTACCATTACCAATAGCCCGATCGACCTCATTTTATTGAGAAGTAATATCGATACAAACATCTTTTTTAAAATAGGAAAATAAGCAAATGGATCGCGATCGACCGCAAACACCCTTAGGAAATATTTTAGTAGTAGACGATACGCCAGAAAACTTGCGTTTGTTATCTACCATGCTGACACAGCGGGGGTATGCGCCACGCTGCGTGATCAACGGGCAAATGGCTCTGAGAGCGTGCAATTCCAACCCCCCGGATTTGATTTTGCTCGATATTATGATGCCCCAAATGAACGGCTACGAAGTGTGCCAGCACCTGAAAGCGGAAGCTAAAACTCGCGAAATTCCGGTAATTTTTATCAGCGCTAAAGATGAAGTTTTTGATAAAGTAAACGCATTTGCTGTCGGGGCTGTAGACTATATCAGCAAGCCGTTTCAGTTTGAAGAAGTGCTCGCTCGCATTGAAAGTCACCTCACTCTCAGGAAGCTGCAAAAGCAGCTCAAAGAACAAAATGTCCTCCTCCAGGAAGAAATCAGCAGCCGCTTAGCAGTCGAAAATACACTTCAAGAGAAAAATCAAGTATTGCAGCAAGAAATCAGCAACAGGCGAGCTGTAGAAAAAGCCTTGCAAGAACAAAATTTACTCCTCCAACAAGAGATATCCAACCGCCAGCGCGCGGAATCGGCACTGTTGAAATCCAATCAAGAATTGGCGCGTTCCAATGCGGAACTAGAACAATTTGCCTACGTGGCTTCCCACGACTTGCAAGCGCCTTTAGCAACTATTGCCAGTTACTCTCAACTATTAGAAAAACGCTACCAAGACCGACTCGACAGTCAAGCTAATAAGTTTATCGGCAACATCGTTCACGGCTGCACGAGAATGCAAGTTTTAATTGACGATTTGCTGGAATATTCGCGGGTGGGTAGGAATCAGAAACCTTTCGAGCTTGTAGAGTGCGATCGAGTAGTCGAACAAGCGCTTGCTAATTTGCAAGCCACGATCCGCGACACTGGCGCTGTTGTTAATTATAGCGACTTGCCCGCAGTCACGGGAGAGGTTTCTCAACTCGTGCAGCTATTTCAAAATTTAATCGGTAATGCAATTAAATACCGCCAAGAATCGCCGCCGGTGGTGACAGTAACTGCCTGCAAACACGATAACAAATGGTTGTTTTCAGTGGCGGATAATGGTATTGGCATCGCTATGCAGCATCAAGAACGCATCTTTCAAATTTTCCAGCGCTTGCACACTCAAAAAGAATATTCTGGGACTGGCATTGGTTTAGCAATTTGTCAAAAGATTGTCGAACGCCACGGCGGATCTATTTGGGTGGAATCGGAAGTCGGTCAAGGTTCAATTTTTTACTTTACCCTGGGTTGATTTTACCAGCAGAAGCCCGACAATTTTGAGACACTGAGATTGGGATTTAAGATGGATTTTAGATGAGCGATTAAATAAAGGCTTGAAGCTTGCTTGGAGTTGCGCGATATTTTTCAACTGGTTCGATCGGGAAAAACGTTTTGCGTTGACAGGATAATCGGTTTGTGATATGATAATAACTCTTTCATTTCCTTGACAATTTTTGCAGCATTCGATCGAACCGGAATGCAAATGCAGGTATTACGCGCAGTTAAAATTGAGTAATTGCCAGCAAACGAAAAGTGCAATTCGAGTTAGAGTTTCCCTAAGTTTCCCGATTAATAACTCAGCTATTGTCACTGACCCCAGCCTGAAGGCATGGGGCTTGAAAGAGGAAGATTAACCGCCTTCTTAATTCGGGACTAAAACGGTGTCTAGCCTGTGTCGCAAAAACAAACTGAACTGCCTGAGAATGGTATCTCGCAAGACGTTAAGAATGCCTCCCTAGTTTTTAACCGCTCTGGCAGTCAGTGGCGAAGGGAAATATACACCTAGAAATAGGACTTACCGTAAATGTTTGTACCCGTTGTCAGTAGTGAAAACAGATTGTTAATGCCGACTACCCCAAGTCGCGCAAAGCGCTGGATCGAGTCAGGCAAGGCAACACCATTTTGGAGAAAAGGAGTGTTTTGTGTCCGGCTAAATAGAGAACCTTCAAACTACAACTATCAGCCCATTGCAGTAGGAATCGATCCGGGCAGCAAGCGCGAAGGATTTACAGTTAAATCCAAATCACATACCTACTTAAACATCCAAACTCATGCAGTTGACTGGGTAAAAGACCATGTTGAGGTGAGGAGGAATATGCGACGATCTCGTCGGTTTCGCAAAACTCCCTGCCGTCAAAATCGCAAAAATCGCCTCGTTAACAAAACTCGCATTCCCCCATCTACTAAAGCCAGATGGCAGTGGAAGTTAAGGATAGTTAACTGGCTAACTTCTATGTTTCCCGTATCAGCTTTTGTTGTAGAGGATATCAAAGCACGAACTTGGGAAAACGGACGCAAGTGGAACGTATCGTTTAGTCCTCTAGAAGTGGGGAAACAATGGTTTTACTCCGAACTCAGGAAGATCGCTAAACTTGAAATTAGATTGGGAAACGATACTTACAACCTGCGTCAAAATCTCGGACTCAAAAAATCCAAACAGAAGCTATCCAACAAGTTTGAAGCACATTGTGTTGATTCTTGGGTGTTGGCTAATTGGTACGCGGGGGGACACCTTCAACCGGACAACACCAAACTAATAGAAGTAATCCCCCTTGAGTTTCATCGCAGACAACTCCATCGTTTGCAGCATTCTATTGGCCATGTCCGCTCTCGGTATGGTGGTACTTTAAGTGCGGGATTGAAGCGCGGTTCGCTCGTCAAACACCCTAAATATGGGTTCTGTTACGTCGGGGGTTGGCAAGAGTCACCAACAAAGAAAGACCCAGGTCGAAAAACAGTAAGCTTGCATAGTTTGAATACTGGTAAGCGTCTAACTCAAAACGCATTGCCCGCAGATTGTAAATTTTTGTCTTACAACTCGTGGCGTGTAGCGTGAGTTTATTTGTAAAGCCGTCCTTCTAGGACGGGGTTTCAACCCATTCTTCTGATGAAAGCAGTTTTTAACTTATTGTCTGCTACCAGCTTGAAAATTCTATTGATCGAAGATAACCCGCAAGAAGCAGAACTTATTGAATATTTACTATCAGAAATCAGCATTTCGCAGCAGGTATCGGTAACCAAAGCCGATCGCCTCAGGGAAGCACAAGATTTGTTGGAGCAAGAAAATTTTGACATCATTTTATTAGACCTTTCACTGCCGGACAGCAGGGGAATTGAAACGGTGGCAAGGGTGCAAGAGTACGCGCTAAATGTGCCGATCGTCGTGCTGACAGCTCAAAACGACGAAGAACTTGCCCTGCGCTTAATTTCTGCCGGAGTGCAGGATTATTTAGTCAAAAGAAAGATTGATAGCGAACTTTTAATCCGCTCTCTCCGGTATGCCATCGAGCGCCAAAACAGTCAAGATGCCCTGCGAAAAAGTGAAGAAAAGTATCGCTCGATCGTGGAAAATTCCCTAGTCGGAATTGCCATCGTTGCCCCAGTTACTAACCCCCCAACTTGCGAAAACTGCAACTGGATAGAAACTAACGATGCCCTGTGCAATCTGTTGGGTTACGAAGGCGGCGAACTCGTCAAAAAAAATTGGCTGGAGTTGACTCATCCAGAGGACCGTCACGATAACCTAGAACAATTATCTCAAATTTTATCAGGGGCGATCGACGGCTGCGTTTCAGACAAAAGGTGGCTGCGAAAAGACGGCGAAATCCTTTACACGCGAGTTTCCCTGCGCTGCATCCGCGGCCGGGACGGCTCGATCGACCGGATAATTAAAGTAATCTTAGATGTGAGCGATCGCTATCGCTACGAAACCCAACTTAAAGCATCAGAACAGTTTTTAAACCACGTTATTAATGCGACTCCCGACCCGGTTTTTGTCAAAGACGATCGGCACCGCTGGATGATATTAAACGATGCTTTTTGTCAGTTGGTAGGAAAACCGCGATCGGAACTGATCGGCAAGTCAAATCTCGCTTTTTTCCCCCAGCAGGAAACCGAGATTTGTTTTCAAACAGACCAACAAGTATTGCAGACAGGTATTGCTACCGAAACCGAAGCAAGTTTTACAGACAGTCGAGATAAAAAACATATCATTTCTACTAAAAAAACTGTATTTCAAAAACCAGACGGCAGTAAAATAATAGTCGGCACGATTCGAGATATTACCGAATACAGGCGGCAGCAAACAGCTTTAGAGCACAGCGAAGCTCGGTTTCAAAAACTGGTAGCAAACTTACCGGGATTAATCTATCAATTCCGACTCTCAGCAACTGGCAAAAAATCTTTTCCTTACATCTCTTCAGGCAGCCGCCAACTCTACGAATTAGAACCAGAAGCGATCGAGCAAAATGCAGAATTAATTTTCGGTAGAGTTCACCCAGATGACAGACAGCATTTAGAAGAATCGATCGCGATTTCCGCAGCAACCATGCAGCCCTGGCACTCTCAATGGCGGCACATTCTGCTATCAGGAAAAATCAAGTGGCTGCAAGGAGCTTCCCGACCGGAAACAGTCAATTCAGAGACAAACTCTGAAGGTAATGCCGATATTGTCTGGGATGGTTTAGTAATGGATATTACTGAATTAAAACAGGCACAAGCAGAGCGCGATCGCTTCTTTACCATCTCCCTCGACTTGCTTTGCATTATCGGTTTCGACGGTTATTTTAAACGTTTAAATCCCTCTTGGTCGAGCGCTTTAGGCTACAGCATCGCCGAATTGCTTGCCAAACCAGTCCTTGAATTTATTCATCCAGACGATCGAGCAGCTACGATAGCCGAAGGTGAAAAATTAATGGCCGGTACGCCTAGCTTTTACTTTGAAAACCGCTATCTTTGCAAAGACGGTTCCTACAAATGGCTGCTGTGGACGGCATCACCCTACAGCGAAGAAGGTTTAGTTTATGCGGCCGGCCGCGACATTACCTCCCGCAAACAAGCAGAAGTAGCCCTCCAAAGACAAGCAGCAGCAATGGCCGCCGCCTATGACGGCATCGCCATCTTTAACGCCAATCAGAAATATATTTATGCCAACGACGCTTATCTCAAAATGTACGGCTTTAAAAATGCCAGCCAACTGTTAGGTAAAAGCTGGGAAATCCTCTATAGAAATGCAGAAATTCAACGATTCGATCGAGAGATCGTGTCGTCGCTCAAACAAAAAGGATACTGCCATACAGAAGTAACAGGCTACCGCCCCGACGGCACTCAATTCCATCAAGAACTTTCACTAACAGCCATTGCAGGCGGCGAAATAATTTCCATAGTTCGCGATATCAGCAACAGAAAACAAGCAGAAATAGCCCTCCGCGAAAGCCAGCGCCGCTACCGAACTTTAGCAGAATCCTCGCCAGTTTGCATATTCCACAGCGACGCTTTTGGCAATTGCCTGTATGTCAATCAGCGGTGGACTGAAATTACCGGATTAAATCCCGAAATAGCAGCACAAAATGGCTGGTTGAACGCCATACATCCTGAAGACTTGGAGCGAGTCAAAACCGAATGGTATCGGGCGATCGTTGGTAAAATTCCTTTTAAATCAGAATACCGCTTTCAGCGTCCCGATGGCGCTGTCATTTGGGCGATATGTCAAGCAGTGGCAGAAATTGGAGACGGCGGCGAAATCAAAGGCTATGTCGGCACGATTACTGATATTAGCGATCGCAAAAAAGCTGAAGAAGAATTGCGCGAAGTTACCGTTTCTTTGGAAAACGCTTTAGA
Source organism: Richelia sp. CSU_2_1 (assembly GCA_012034575.1). Classification (GTDB taxonomy): domain Bacteria; phylum Cyanobacteriota; class Cyanobacteriia; order Cyanobacteriales; family Microcoleaceae; genus Microcoleus. The sequence goes on from JAAUPF010000031.1 coordinate 26,002, forward strand.
AGGAATTTCGCGGCTGGATGCCCAAGGAAATTACATATCCGTTAACAAAGCTTATGCCAGCGCTGCCGGTTACGAACCGAGCGATACGATCGGCATGAAATGGCCGCTGACAGTACACCCTGACGATCTCGAAAAACTGCAAGCAGCCTATGAATTGATGCTGCAAACGGGCAAAGTAGAATTAGAAGCAAAAGGAGTGCGCAAAGACCGCACGATTTTTCACCAACAACTTGTAATGACCGCCATCCGCGACGCGCAAAATAATTTTACCGGTCATTACTGCTTCATGAAAGATATCAGCGATCGCAAACAAGCAGAATTAGCACTGCTGCGAGTTACTCAAGCAGTAGAATGTACCAGCGATGCGATCGGTATTTCCGATTTGCACGGACAGTCTATTTACCACAATCAATCCTTTATTCAACGGTACGGCTACACCCCCGCAGAATTGAATAGCGCCGGCGGCATCACAGCACTTTACTCCCAAAATAAAGAGCTATTAGAAATGTTTAAAAGCATCCGCAAAGGTCAATCTTGGCAAGGCGAACTTAAAATCAAAACTAAAAGTAACGAACTGGTAACAACTTTATTTCGAGCCGACAGCATTAAAGATGAAAATGGCAATTTAATCGGCTTAGTCGGAGTAATTACCGATATCACCGAACGCAAACTAGCAGAAGTTGCCCTAGTGCAGCAATTAAGGCGAGAGCGGCTGGTAGTTGCCATGCTCGATCGCATTCGTTCCTCCCTTAATTTAGAAGAAGTTCTCACCGCCGCTGTCGAACAAGTGCGGAAATTCCTGCAAACAGAGCGCACAATTATTTACCGCTTCAATCTTGATTGGACGGGGACAGTAGTTGTCAATTCCGTCGCCGAAAATTGCAGGTCGCTGAACGGTTTAAACTTTAAAGATATCTTCTTTGGCGAAAGGTTTATTGCTCTTTACCAACAAGGTTTTGTCCGAGCGATCGAAGATATTTACAGTGCAGAACTGACGAAAAATCACATGAATTTTCTGGTAGAATACGAAGTAAAAGCTACTTTAGTAGTTCCTATTTTACAAGCAAAAGACAGTATTGCTAGTACGCGATCGACCCCAGAAAATCAACTCTGGGGGCTGCTGGTAGCCCACGACTGCAAGGGTCCCCGTTCCTGGGATTCATCCGAAATAGAATCCCTCAGACAGTTGTGCGTCCAATTGGCGATCGCGATCCAGCAGTCAACCCTATTTCAACAAGCACAAACCGAATTAGCCGATCGCAAACAAGCCGAATTAGCCCTGCAACAAGCCAAAGAATCAGCAGAAACCGCTAACAGGGCAAAAAGCGAATTTCTCGCCAACATGAGCCACGAACTGCGAACGCCTTTAAATGGCGTTTTAGGTTACGCTCAAATCCTCAAAACCGACAAAGATTTAAGCCCCGAACACCAACAAAGTCTCAGCAACATTCAGCAGTGCGGCCAACACTTGCTGATGTTAATTGACGATGTTTTAGACCTTTCTAAAATCGAAGCTAGAAAAATGGAACTCTACCCTGCAGAGTTAAATTTTACCAACTTTACTAAAAGTCTTGCTGACCTATTCCAAATGCGGGCGTCTCAAAAAGGCATTACTTTCAGTTACGAACAACTATCTCCCTTACCTAACTGCGTCCAAGCCGATGAAAAAAGATTGCGACAAGTTCTGATTAATTTACTCAGCAATGCAGTGAAATTTACTGACAGTGGCGGAGTAACTTTCAAAGTCGGCTATGTCGGTACCGGGGCTTGGAGTCGGGGACAAGGAGAAAACTATGAATTGGCAGTTTTAAGCTCTGAATTGAAACAGAATTATATGCGCTTCGCCGCAGGATCGATCGCAACTCAACACTCTCTCAAAATCCGCTTTCAAATCGAAGATACTGGTACGGGAATCGAACCCAGCAAGCTAGAAGAAATCTTTTTGCCCTTCCACCAAGCCAGCACCAACAAATTTGTTGAAGGCACCGGCTTGGGACTTTCGATCAGTCAAAAACTAGCAAAAATGATGGGCTGCGAAATCCGCGTCAACAGCACTTTGGGCAAAGGTAGCACTTTCTGGTTGGATTTAGAATTGCCCGCATTCAAACGCTACTTAGAAGTACCTTCTTTAGAAGAAAAACCCTGGGTGGTAGGTTTTGTTGGCGACAAGCGCAAAGTGCTGATTGCAGACGACGATCGAGTAAATCGATCGATGTTATCCAGCCTCCTTTCCCGTTTGGGATTTGAAGTAATGCAGGCCGAAAACGGTCGAGAATGCCTCCGCAAAGCACTCGAATTTAAACCCGATGCAATTTTAATTGACTTGTTGATGCCCGTGATGGACGGCTTAGAAACCGCGAGGCAATTGCGGCAGTTGCCTGAATTAAAAGATGTGGTGTTAATTGCCCTGTCAGCTAGCGTTTTTGAAAGCACGCAGCAAGAAAGCATTCTCGCAGGGTGCGATCGATTTGTCCCCAAACCGATCGAAGCAAATCACTTTTTAGAACAGTTGCGATCGCACCTAGGACTGGAATGGATTTACGAAGAATCTGTCGAAACCAAAAAGCGGAGAAATCAAAATTTAACAGCAGCACCCGATGTTCCTACTTATTCTTCTCTGTTGCCCGGTGCTGCTGCGTCGGTAACAACCTTGTTGAAACTAGCAGCTATGGGTGACATCGAAGGCGTTGCAGAAGAGACTGCTAGAATAGAAAATTTAGAGCCTAAATTAATGCCGCTGGTGGCGCGCATTCGCCAACTTACTAAAGGATTTCAGCTCAAACAAGTCCGCAGTCTCTTAAAAGAATATATTGATGGTAAAGGATAATAGCGATCGACCCGAAGCGATCGCCCTTACTCAATTTTCTGATAAAAGCTCGATCGTCACCCTGCCACCCGCCAAATTTAGCTCAATTTCTGAAATTTACCGTTAGATTCGTTACAGTAAAGGCAGACCTTTAAGCTCAATCCACCGACACCAAGCACCCTATGCCAGAATTCGACTCTGAGAACTCTCTAGGCGGGAACTCTCCAGGCAATTTTGCGGTGGCACCCGAGACCTCATTCGCTCTAGTTCCAGAGTATGAGGACGGCAACATCAAACGTCCGACTGCAACTCGCTCCTCAGCTTACAATAACTGGTCTGCCGAAGATCCCGTGGGAATTTTGTTTAAAGAAATGGCCCGCTATCCCCTGCTGAATGCCTCCGAAGAGCTGGAGTTAGCCCGTCACATCCGAGAATTGGTAGCTTTAGAAGCACTCGAACAGCGTTTGAATTATGAATTGGGGAGATCTCCCACCAGGGCGGAACTTGCCTCTGCTGCGGGATTGAGCGAATCTCAACTGCAAGCGCGCCGCCACCAGTGGCAATCGGCAAAACAGAAAATGATCGGCTCGAATTTAAGATTGGTAGTTTCGATAGCCAAACGCTACCTCAATCGGGGCGTACCTTTTCTGGATTTAATTCAGGAAGGAGCTTTAGGTTTGAATCGAGCTGCTGAAAAGTTTGACCCTGAAAAAGGTTACAAGTTTTCTACTTATGCTTATTGGTGGATTCGCCAAGGAATTACCCGCACAATTGCCAATCAAGGGCGGACGATTCGCTTGCCGGTTCACATTGTCGAACAGTTAAGTAAACTGAAAAGAGCTTATCGGGATCTGAAACGTTCTCTGCAACGCAATCCCACTGAATCTGAGCTGGCAAAAGAAATTGAAATTACTGTCGAGCACTTGCGCTACCTCCAGCAAGTGCGCCATCAATCTTTGTCTCTCAACCACCGCATCGGTACGGAAGAAAGTTCGGAATTGTTGGATGTGCTTGAGGATAATGCGACGCAATCTCCTGAAGCCCAGATGAACGAGATGATGATGCGCCAAGATATTTTGGAGGTGTTGGAAAATATTTTAACGGAACGGGAAAAAGAGATTGTTGCTTTGCGTTACGGTTTGATGACGGGCGAACCTTACACTTTAGAAGAAGTCAGCAGTTTGTTCAATTTGTCTCGCGAACGGGTGCGCCAAATTCAAAACAAGGCGATGCGAAAACTGCGCAGGCCTCAAGTCACGGAACGCTTGAAGGGTTGGTTAAAATAAAGTCATTAGTTATGAGTCATTAGTCATTAGTTATGAGTCATTAGTCATTAGTTATGAGTCATTAGTCAGCAGTCATCAGTTAATTACCTTCCCGATTTTGCGTCGGTACAACAGTCAATTGCGCTCCGATTTGTTGTCAGGACACGGCACTGCCGTGTCCCTACGAACGATCGAATAGATATTGCGCGATCGAAATATTCTCGACTTTTTTATGGTAATCGATCGGACCAGATCTTAACTGTAGGGACACCACATTGTTGTGTCCTTTAGCCGCAAGATTCGCGATTTTTTGTGAATCGGTATGGTACAATTTGTCAGACAACAATTAATTACCTTCCCGATTTTGCGTCGATACAACAGTTAGTTGCCCTTCGATTTGTTGCCAGGACACGGCAGTGCCGTGTCCCTACGAACGATGGAATAGATATTGCGCGATCGAAATATTCTCGACTTTTTTATGGTAATCGATCGGACCCGATCTTAACTGTAGGGACACAACATTGTTGTATCCTTTAGCCGCAACATTCGCGATTTTTTGTGAATCGGTATGGTAGAATTTGTCATACAACAATTAATTACCTTCCCAATTTTGCGTCGATACAACAGTTAGTTGCCCTCCGATTTGTTGCCAGGACACGGCACTGCCGTGTCCCTACGAACGATCGAATAGATATTGCGCGATCGAAATATTCTCGACTTTTTTATGGTAATCGATCGGACCCGATCTTAACTGTAGGGACACAACATTGTTGTGTCCTTTAGCCGCAAGATTCGCGATTTTTTGTGAATCGGTATGGTACAATTTGTCAGACAACAATTAATTACCTTCTCGATTTTGCGTCGATACAACAGTCAATTGCGCTCCGATTTGTTGCCCGGACACGGCAGTGCCGTGTCCCTACGAACGATCGAATAGATATTGCGCGATCGAATATTTATTTTAAAGGTTGCAAGTGTCTCGATCGCCCCTTGATGTGATATCTTGATTAATGGCAGATTCCTTCTGCCTTCTTTCCTCATCCTTCTTCCTTCTTCCTTCATTATGTCTTCTGAGATAATTTTGCGTCCCGCAGTTTTGGCCGATGCGCCGGTGCTGTTCGATTTGATTAAAGCTTTAGCCGAGTACGAAAAGTTATCTCATGCAGTGACTGGTAGTGTTGCGGATTTGGAACAGCATTTGTTTGGACCTCGCCCTTTTGCCGAAGCGATTTTAGCAGAATTGGACGGGCAGGCTGTCGGTTGGGCGCTGTTTTTTTACAACTATTCTACTTTCTTGACAAAGCCGGGAATTTATTTGGAAGATTTGTTCGTACTTCCTGAATTTCGAGGTCGGGGAATCGGCAAATCTCTGATTGTTTATTTGGCTAAATTGGCAGTGGAAAGAGATTGCGGGCGCTTGGAATGGAGTGTTTTGGATTGGAACGAACTAGCTATTGGTTTTTACAAACGCATGGGTGCTGATGTGCTGCCCGATTGGCGGATTTGCCGCGTCGCGGGCGAATCTTTGGCTAGTTTAGCATCTGGCTCGGATTTGGTGTAGTTAATTGCCAAAAGTATAGGAAAATTTAAATGATATCTGAATTCGATCGGGAGATAAGATTGTGACGATCTGGGTAAACGAGCAAATCGATCCGTCCGGTATTCTTTATGCTTGCATTGCTTGCTGCGATGAAACTCAGGCTAAGGAATGCCACGCCTCTTTCAAGCAGAATTTGACAGAAGAGCAAAAAGAACTCGGCTGGGTAGCTAGATTGCGCACTGTTAGCTCTTGGGATGAAGTTCCGGTTAATGCTTTGAAATTGAATTGAACTCTAGCTTTTCTGAGGTTTGCAGGAGGGATACCTTGATAATTGGTAATTGGTAATTGGTAATTGGTAATTGGTAATTGCTTGAGAGTGTACCCCTTTGATAACTGCTATAGCTAGAATTCGATCGCCTCTGAAACAACATCTCAAATATTAAATATTCAATGGGATGACTGGCGGCGTCTTAGGGTGAAGTGTATCCGCAGTTACGTTTTCTTTAAGAAGTAGTATCACATTATTGCGGCAAATGCAAGCATATTTTATAAAAAAATGCAAGCTGCGTCTTGATGGGAATTTGCTGTTGAGTTGTTTGCGCCGCCATGTCTCCGGAAAAGGGGGCGAAAATTGGGCTGCTTGGAATGCCAAAAGTAGAGCGCGCTAAAAGTAAGGACGATCGTACTTGTTTGCACCACTGCGATCGATTACTATAAATAAATAGATAAATCTTAAAAAAAGCTGAAAATTCAGAAATGGTGCATACTAATTTGCGATCGCAATAATATCCGCCTTAAGAAATATCTTTTTTCTTCTGCCTTCAGCCCCTGCATCAAAGCATTAATTCGTTCAGCGGTAACTCTGTACGCTAATTTTTGATGGAATTTGGCACAAATCCCGACAATTGTAACTTCGCCTACCAAATTTCGATGAAATGTACGAACCCTCCACCTCAGATACCGCAATCGATCCAAAAACCACAACCGCACTCAGCAAATTTTTCTCATTGTCAAATTAACTCGTTATGATAGAAACCTTATTCCATGCTTATACCCCCCTAATTATTTGGACGGGTCTGGGATTGCTGCTATTTCGCTACATTCCCGTCAACTTTCCCAAACTGTTAGGAAATTTACTTTACTGGGTGGGAATCCCGCTGCAAATTTTTGTTTTAGCCCGTCAAAGCGAATTTTCCGGTGCAGTTAGCATCACCCCGGTAATCACAGTATCTGTAATGTTTCTGAGTACGAGTTTGGCTTGGTTGAGTTGGTTGTTGCTGCGAAAAATCAGTGCGATTTACCTAAAAACAAGTTTATTTGGGGCAAAAAATTGCCGATCGATCTATTATTTCTCAACTTTAATTCCCTGAAGCGATCGAGCCAAGGCAGTTTTATCTTAGCAGCAATGTTAGCCAATACCGGCTTTGTCGGATTGGCAATGACTCCCGCTTTAATCGGCGCGGATAACAACAATTGGGCTGTTTTGTACAGCGTCACCAATAACGTCATCGGTACTTACGGATTTGGGGTATTTATTGCCAGCTATTTCGGGCGATCGCAGCAACAAAATCGCTGGTGGACTCAACTTAGAGATGTAGTAACAGTTCCTGCTCTTTGGGCATTTTTCATCGGTTTTGCCACCAGAAACATCCCCTTACCTGAAACAGTAGAATCGGGATTGCAGGGAGCAATTTGGGTGGTAATTGCCAGCGCTTTGCTGTTAGTTGGTATCCGACTGCGGTCTATAAAAAAATGGCAAAGTTTTGAACTCGCATTAATCCCGTCGCTGTTAAAAGTTGCGATCGTACCGGTGCTAGTAGGATTGGGCGCAAGTTATTTCGGATTGAGCGGCGATCCGAGGTTGGTGCTGGTGATCATGTCGGGAACTCCCACAGCTTTAGCCGTGCTGATTTTAGCCGAAGTTTACGACCTCGATCGCGATTTATTAGCTAGCAGTATTGCCATTACTTCTGCAGGATTGCTGCTAATGCTTCCTTTGTGGCTTGCTTGGTTTAGTTGACAGTTGACAGTTGACAGTTGACAGTTGACAGTTGACAGTTGACAGTCATAAATATCAATTACCAATTACCAATTACCAATTACCAATTACCCATTACCAAGAGAATGAACGAGACAATAACTGCTACCGGTCTCCCTCCTGCATTCCCCGACCACACCCAATTGCCAGACGAAGACGGTACCTTTGTGAAAAATTTTCAGGAGCATCCACAGAGCATTATTCTGACAGATTCGATCGGACCGATTTTAGAGCGATTGCATCCAGATGGACAATACGAGATCGGGCAAGATTGCGGCATTTACTGGCGAGAAACCGATCGGTCGATTTTTCGACCGGATGCGACACGATATCAAATCCGGCCGTGCAATTATTGATATTTGTAGTATTGAGAACAGTCCAAACGAGCGAAATCCCGATCGGTCGATCGAGACTCAAGTCATTACATAAAAACCCATTTTTGCCCTTTTTCCCTGTCGATCGTTTCGATCGTTTTTAAGGCGAGGGACTTTCCGGCGGAGGTGGCAATTCTGGCGACTGCTGGCTTTCGGGTTCTGGGGTCGGACTTTCTTCCGAACTCGATGCGGGGCTTTCCTCCGAGTTTGGTGTCGGGCTTTCCTCCGAGTTTGGCGTCGGGCTTTCCTCCGAACTTGGTGTCGGACTTTCCTCCGAACTTGGCGTCGGACTTTCCTCAGGGCTCGCTGTTGGATTTTCCGGCGGTGGGGGAAGTTGTTCTATAGCGGGTTCGGGATTTGGGCGGTTGCGCACCCACAAGCCCAAGCTCAAACCCCCCAGTATCAAGGCGAACAGCCCCAGCAGCGGCAGTAAAAACTTAAACCTCTGCGGTTTGTCCAAAGGTGCTGGGGCGGGGGTATTTTCTCCGTACAGCAACTGTTTGGAAGAGTCTGAAAGTTTAGAGTCCCTAGCAATCCCCGACTTTGGGGCCGAGGCGGAGACTGAGATGGGGTTTGACACCGGCACAGACACCTGTCCGGACATCGGCCCAGACATCGGTAGCGACAGCGACGGCGAAGTCGCTTTCGTCTGAAACAGCGTCACTTTTTCCGGCGACATCCGACAGTGAGTCATCACCACAGAGGTATTGTCGTAACCGTTTTTCTCGTTGGCGAGGCGAACCAAAAATATTGCTGCATCCTCCAAAGACATCTCGCCTTTGAGCACCGCAGGCCCGAAATTTTTCCAAGAATTCTCTACCCACTCGTTATCGCTCAAACCATCAGAACATAACAGCAGCAAGCCTTCATCTTCGATCGCAAATCGCTGGATCGTCGGGTGCAGAAAATCCGCATCCCGCGTGCCCAAAGCTTGAGTCAAAGCCCCAGCATCCGATCGCCTTTGGGCCTCCCAATACAAACTGTGTCCGAGACATACCTCTCTCGAAGCCACATCGTCATCGACAGTCAGCCGCACGCAGCCCTCCGCAGAGATCCAATAAGCGCGGCTGTCTCCCACATTCACCAAATAAAGTTCGTGACAATTATCCGATCGCAAATCTTCGGAAATTTTCATTTTTTGAGGCAATTGAAGGGCCATTACCAAAGTTGTTCCCATCCGCTGCCGCAGTTCTTTTCCCTGCTCGTTATTTTGAGCGGAAATTACATTATTCACAACTCTGACAATTTCTTCTAGCTGTTTCATTACCATTGCTGGCGGCATCAACTCTTCTTGTTGAGCTATTTCTGCCAGCAAATTTTGAATTAAAGCTTTCAGAGACTGCACTGCTAATTGACTGGCAACTTCTCCCCCGTCGTGCCCTCCAACTCCATCGCAAACAATACTTAAGTAGGGAATTAAATTTGCCCCCGCGTCATTTTTGCTGGCGTAACAATCTGCCGCTGTGGGATAGCAACTGTCCTCATTGTGGGAGCGCTGCGGGCCGGTGTCCGTCAGCCCAACTACATTTAAATGCAGTGGCAATTGAGCGACTTGTTCTAACAGTAACTCATTCAGCTCTAGGGCGATCGCCTCAAAATTCATGCTGCTGCGGCGCATAAACTGACAAATTTCTCGCAGTCTCGACTGCACCTGAGGCGCGGCTGTTTCCACCAAGCCGGACCACACCTCTCCCAAATCCCGCAGCGCCGGCTGGTAATTGCCCCGGTGCAGTTGCAGCATCCGCACCCGCGGGCCATCCACCCGCAAATTTTCCGGTACGAGCAAACTCGAAGCCATTCCCTGTTCCGACAGGGGAGTCCACAGTTGCAGCATTTGCCACAGCCAGTAAATTTGTCGGGCTGGGGGTGTTTGCGACCAAGCTTCTAAAATAGAAGGGTACAGGCTGCCGTAATTGTCGATCGGCACATTTTCTAGCAGCAGCACCTGGGCGGTTTCCCCTGCTTCCTCCCACTGACAAAAACCGTATACTTCCGGCACGTGCAGCCGTTGGGAATACAAGTGCAGGTAAGGCACGATCGCATCCGGTACTTGTTCCGGGACGCTGGGAGGCAGATCCGGACGGCTCTCCAGCCAGATTTGCGGCTTCAGGACAAAATAGCGATCGGCGATTACCTTATCGCGCGGTACTTCCTCTGCTTCTGGGCCCACCGCCCACAAATATCGATAAACCAGCTCGGTTTCGCAAGCAGCGCAGTGCTGGCGGCCGAAGGTGTTGCGGGGTTCGGGACAGCTTGGATTCTGGCAGTAAATAGGTTCGGAGAAACTGTTGAGCATATCAAAGTGTGTAAAACATTCTGAAGATATCTGGCTGGCAAGCCCAAATTCAGGAGAGCAAGAATAGACTGATTTTAGCCTCTATCATTTTTTTTACTGCCTTGCGGCACCTAGAAATTGTAGTTTCTGCCAGGATCGATCGGCTAAAATTTTACTCAATGTTACTACAAGTTTTCATTTGAGGGCAATTCTCGTCACCGGCTTCGCCAACGGACGCTCATTCAGTCTGCTACTAGCTCGATCTCATACCGCCGTGAAAAATCTCGCTTTGGCAAGCAAGTCGCCAACCGCTGCTGAGCCAGTATTTGGCAATTTTTTACTATTTAATTTCTTCAATTATTCAATCTCAAATAGTATTAAGTAGGTTTTAGATTTTAGGTTGTAGGTTTTTTCTCATACCTATCACCTCACGCCTACCACCCACCACTTAACACCCACCACCTACCACCTACTACCTCGCACCTAACACCTAACACCTACTACCTGTTTTTTATGCTGTGGAATCCTACATTGCTTTGGCTGATATCTGGGGCTTTGCTCTGTTTGACAGAGTTATTTTTACCCACTGCTTTTGTCGCCTTCATGATGGGGCTGAGCGCCTTCGCTGTCGCTGGAATTTCTTTATTTTTACCTTACCTTAACATCCAAATATTCCTGTGGATGGTATTATCAATATTGTTGGTGTTGTTGTCCCGGCGTTTAGTGCCAAAAGGTAAGGTAAGGGCGATCGAAGATTCTCAGGAAGCTAAAACTTTAACAGAAATTCCTCCAGGGGAAACGGGACGGGTGATTTATGAGGGGAATTCTTGGCAAGCTCGCTGTGAAGACACTTCCGCCGCTATCCCCCCCAATCAGAATGTCATTGTCGTCGGCAGAAAAGGTACTACTCTAATCGTAGTGCCAGAAAATTTATTGCATTCTTAAAAAAATGCGTAATTGGAAATTGGCAATTGGTAGTTGTGAAATGACTGATGACTAATAACTAATTAGGAGGCTGCAATGGAACAATTTTTTTTACTTGTATTTCTAGCTTTAGGCGGTTCTACCCTTGTAGGTTCCGTCAAGATTATCAATCAGGGAAATGAAGCGCTGGTAGAAACTTTAGGTAAATACAGCGGCAAAAAACTCGAACCCGGTTTGAATTTTGTCACGCCATTTCTCGATCGAGTTGTTTACCAGCAAACAATTCGGGAAAAAGTTTTAGACATTCCCCCGCAAGCTTGCATCACCCGCGACAACGTTTCCTTCACTGTTGATGCTGTGGTTTACTGGCGGATTGTAGACATGGAAAAAGCCTATTACAAAGTAGAAAATCTCCAGTCAGCAATGGTGAATATGGTACTGACTCAAATTCGCGCCGAAATGGGTCAATTAGATCTCGAACAAACTTTTACAGCCCGTTCTCAAATTAATGAAATCTTGCTCAGAGATTTAGACATTGCTACCGATCCTTGGGGAGTGAAAGTAACGCGGGTAGAATTGCGCGATATTATCCCTTCTAAAACTGTACAGGAATCAATGGAATTGCAAATGGCGGCCGATCGGCGCAAGCGGGCGGCAATTCTGGCTTCGGAAGGGGAACGCGAGTCGGCAATTAACAGTGCCAAAGGTAAAGCAGAATCGCAAGTTTTGGATGCAGAAGCGCGGCAAAAAGCTACAATTTTAGAAGCGGAAGCGCAACAAAAGGCGATCGTCCTGAAAGCGCAAGCAGAACGCCAAAGTCAAGTTTTAAAAGCTCAAGCTACTGCTGAAGCTTTGCAAATCATCGGCAAAACTTTGCAAAACGATCCTAATTCTCGGGAAGCTTTACAATTTTTGCTAGCGCAAAACTATCTGGATATGGGATTAAAAATTGGCAGCAGCGACAGCAGCAAGGTGATGTTTATGGACCCGCGCAGCATCCCCGCTACGCTAGAAGGAATGCGGTCTATCGTGGGCGATGCTAATAATAACGACCTGAAAAATCTGTCCTAAAATTTATATTTGTAGGGTGCGCACTGCGCACCTTATAATATCAAGTTCCGCAGGACAATAACCTCGTCGGCCTTCAGAGTCGATGCGATCGAATTGAAGCGATCGCAATGACAATAAAGAAAGTCATAAATCCCGATTTGGTATTACTTCTTGATGTCAACTGTCAACTGTCAACTGTCAACTATTTAACTAAGATTCATGAGCGAGAGTGCATCGATCGCACAATCCAAAAATTCCAAAGTGTGATAGTAAATTTTAAAAGAATAAGACTGTTGCAATTGACTTTCTAAGTGATGAACCGGGCATTCATTAATAGTAATTGACGCGCCGCATTCCAAACAAGTTAAATGGTGTTGGTCTTGGTGAGCCGCACCGTAAAGAGACTCACCACTGGGAAGAGTTCTGACGTGAACCAATCCCTCCCGCTTTAAACTGTCAAGGGAGCGGTAAACTGTTGCCAGGCCCATGCTTTGGTCGCTGTTGCGCAACTCTAAGTAGATATCTTGCGCTGAGAGCGATCGATTTAAGACCTTGAGCAAGTTTAAAATGCGCTCCTGACTCCGGGTGCGGTTGGTTCTCATAATTTTTTTCTCGAATCTGCTGGAATCAAATTTTTTCTTGTTTCTAGGCTACCTTACTTGAAGGAGCGATCGTTGCGCCCGCGCTGCACGAGGTGGAGAAATCAAGGGGATCGAAAGTCGATCGCGCGCCGCTCAGTTTAGAATAATAGGGCGCTAACTTTCACATCACCTACCGCAACATTCCCGTGACTCAGAAATATCTTGCCCAAATCTACGTTACCCTCCGCCCTTCGGTTTTGGACCCGGCCGGCACTGCCGTACAGTCGGGTTTGCAACACATGGGATACGACAATGTTGAGGGCGTGCGAATCGGAAAGTACGTCGAAGTGACGCTGACTGCTGTTGGCGAGTCAGAGGCCCGCGAACAACTCGATCGAATTTGCGATCGACTTTTGGCCAATCCAGTTATTGAAAATTATCGCTTCGATCTGACTGAAATTCCCGTTCCTGTCGCAGCAGCAACATAAATTAGATCCCCCCTAGCCCCCTTAAAAAGCTATCCATTATAAGGATCTTTCTTAATATTTGGGAGCGCTGGCGATCGTGCCGGACAATCCTTGATTCTTGGTTAGCTGATTGTCAATAAGTGGAGTCTATGCTCAATAAACGTCCCGGTCTTTTGTCAAGTAGCCAGCCAACTACAATCGCTAGAACACCTATGGGGTAAAGGATTCAAGATTGTTAAGAAAGATGTTTATAAAGCATAGCTTAATAAGGGGGGGACAAGAGCGTTCAAAGTCTGTTTTAAAAAGGAAAGAACTCGGAAAACTCAAAGTCCCCCTTCTTAAGGGGGATTTAGGGGGATCGAGACTTCGATACAAACGAAAAAAACAGAACACTTAAGCCTTTCAAGTTGACAAATCTTCCTTCTTCCTTCTTCCTTCTTCCTTCTTCCTTCTTCCTTCTTCCTTCTTCCCTCTTCCTTCTTAAACATGGCTCGTTATTCTCGACTGCAAAAACTGGGTTCTTACATGAGCCCGCACTGGAAAGCAGCATTCTGGGGTATTTTTTCGCTATTAGTTGTCAATGCTGTGGGTGTTTACATTCCGCTGCTGATTCGGAATGCTATTGATACCCTGCAAGTTGCGACTAACTTCGATCGAATTTGGAATTATGTATTGCTGATTCTAGTGCTCGCTTCGGTGATGTGGGCAATTCGGATGGTATCGCGGATTTTGCTGTTTGGGGTGGGGCGTCAAGTAGAATTTGACCTCAAACAGGAAATTTTTAATCATTTACTAAGATTAGAACCGTCTTATTTTACAGCCCATACAGTTGGGGATTTGATTAACCGGGCTACTTCGGATTTAGACAATATTCGCCGCTTGGTGGGGTTTGCGGTGCTGAGTTTGGCAAATACGGCGTTTGCTTATGCTTTGACTTTGCCGGTGATGCTGGGAATTAATATCAGGTTGACGCTACTGGCGATCGCAGTTTATCCTTTGATGCTGGTTTTGGTACAGTTATTTAGCGACAAACTGCGCGTGCAGCAGCTAGCGGTGCAAGAAGAATTGTCGGCGATGAGCGATTTGATTCAGGAAGATATGAGCGGGATTTCGGTAATTAAAATCTACGCTCAAGAAGAAAACGAACGCCGCGCTTTTCGCAATTCTAACGAACAGTTGCTGTCAGCAAATTTGGAATTAGCTAAAACTAGAAACTTTATTTTTCCGTTGCTGGGCGGTTTGGCAAGCGTGAGTTTGTTGGTGCTGCTGTCTGCGGGTGCGGGGGCAATTGCTAAGGGCGAAATTAGCGTTGGGGATTTTGTGGCGCTGCTGATTTATGTGGAACGTTTGGTGTTTCCGACAGCACTATTAGGTTTTACAATTACTGCTTACCAGCGGGGTGAAGTGAGTGTCGATCGCATCGAATCTATTCTTACAGTAGAACCGAAAATTAAGGATGCTGCCGGTGCCGTTAAACTGCCAACACCAGTTAAGGGAGAAATTGCAGCCCGCTATTTAAATTATACTTATCCCGGTGCTAAAACTCCCGCGCTGAAAGATATTAATTTTACCATCAAACCGGGAGAAACTGTCGCGATTGTCGGAGCGATCGGCTCGGGAAAATCAACATTAGCTAACGCGCTACCGCGCTTGTTAGATATCGAATCCGGTCAGTTATTTGTGGACCGACAGGATATTACCGAAGTGCAATTGAAAGAATTGCGCGGGGCAATCGCCTACGTTCCCCAAGAAAGTTTTCTGTTCGGAACTACAATTAAGAATAACATCCGCTACGGTAATCCTTTAGCAGAACAACCGGAGATTGAAGCGGCAGCCAAACAAGCGCAAATTCACGCCGAAATTTTGAATTTTCCACAGCAATACAAAACAGTTGTTGGCGAGCGAGGCATTACTTTATCCGGCGGACAGCGGCAGCGGACGGCATTAGCTAGGGCTTTGTTAGTTGACGCTCCGGTGTTGATTTTAGACGACGCTCTTTCCAGCGTTGACAATCAAACCGCTACCGATATTTTGCAGAACTTGGCAACTGGAACCGATCGCAAAACGGTGATATTTATCTCGCATCAAATGTCCGCGGCTGCTAGTGCCGATCGCATTTTTGTGATGGAGAAGGGAGCAATAGTGCAGAGCGGAACTCACGCAGAATTAGTAGGGCAAGAAGGGCTGTATCAGTTTTTGTGGAACCAGCAAAAGTTAGAGGAATTGTTGCATTGACAAATCAGGAGCAATTGGAGTAACATACAGTGAGTGCTTAAAAAGTTAATGTTTTTGGGTCTTCTAATTGCATCTTAACCACTGTGAGATACGAAATAATTTTTGCACCTGAAGCAGAAGAAGATATAGTAGCTCTCAGGTCAAATGACCGTGCAAAAGCTCTAGATGCAATCGAAACACATCTAAGGTATGAGCCGGAAAAAATAAGTAAAAGCCGTATCAAACGTTTGGACGCGATGCAATGGCCTCAGTATCGGTTACGTATAGATAATTTGCGTGCGTTTTACGATGTGATTTACAGCATTGAAGGTGGAACAGTAGAGGCTCTTATTGTCAAAGAGAAAACAGAAGCAATGAATTGGCTAGCTGCATACGGTAGGAGGCTAGAATGAAGCAAGTTTCAATAGAAGAAGTAAACAATAACCTGTCAGGCTACCTGCAAATAGCAGAAAAAGAATATGTCATAATTACCAGAAATGGCATACCTGCAGGAATTCTCATCGGTTTAGAAGACTCGGAAGATTGGTGGGAAGAATTGCTGCTGCGCGAACCACGATTTCAGGAAAGAGTAGCTCGGGCACGCCAAAGTCTGAGGGAAGGGAAAGGAATTAGTATCGAGAAACTGAGGGAAAAATACGGAATTTAATACTGACAGTTCCGGACGGATGGAGCTTGGTGAAATCGAGTTTTATAAACCGAATGTTTTGGAAAAACCCGGTTTCTGCGCACTCAAATCGAGTTTTTTTCGACAAAAACCCGGTTTCTGAGGAGCATTCCACGGAGGCTAAGTACCCGTTATTAACCAAAGAAACTCACTCTCCATCCCCCTCTTTCCCCCTTTCCCCCTCATGTTTCTTAGGAGTGCGTAAGTCTCGATCGAACTCGATCCAAAGAAGATGAGCTATGTTAAAATCTCAAGTTACGAAATTGACGCTCTTAATTCTGCTTGCGTTAATTTCAATTGCAAGTATTGTTTATTGCTCGCAAATCCCCGTGAAAAATCCAACTTATGACCCTTCAAAGCTCTCCAGCACGACTGCTTCATCCCAAAAGTGTCCGCTCAAAATCATGCCGTTGGGAGACTCAATTACCGATGGATACTTCGTTCCCGGAGGATATCGTATCGACTTAGAATCCGCGCTCGAAAAACGAGGGTATGCAATTGATTTTGTCGGTTCTTTGAGCAACGGACCAGATACGTTACTCGATCGGAATCACGAAGGACATTCCGGCTGGCGGATTGAAGAAATTCACGATCGAGTTGCCGAATGGCTGCAAGTTTTTCCACCGGATATTATTTTGCTGCTCATCGGCACGAACGATATGGCACAATTGTATCAAGTAGAAACTGCGCGCGATCGGCTCGATGAATTAATCGATACTATTATGCAAACAGCACCCAATGTCAAACTTTTTGTCGCTTCTATTCCGCCGATCGGAGAACCGAAATTAAATCAGCGAGTTATCAAATATAATCAAGAAATAGAGCAGTTAGTCAACCAAAAACAACAAGCAGGTAAGCCCGTTACTTTTGTCGATTTATACTCGATTCTGGACTTTAAAGATTTGCCGGATGGCGTTCATCCAAACCGAGAAGGATTTCGCAAAATTGCTGCTGCTTGGGAAGCTGCTTTGTTAGCGCATTTATTCCATCTCGATCCCCCCTAGCCCCCCTTAGGAAGGGGGGGATAAGATGCTGCTGAAAGTAGGATTTCGCAAAATTGCTGGTGCTTGGGAAGCTGCTTTGTGAGCGCATTTATTCCATCTCACCCCCTAGCCCCCCTTAGGAAAGGGGGGACAAGATGCTGCTCAAAGTCCCCCGGGAGGGGGATTTAGGGGGATCTAGCATTAGGAAAAAACGAGATTTTGAGAGCTAATTTAGTTTGTTAAATAATTCCTGCAACACAGAAGCAGGCAACTCTTTCAATTCACCCGATCGCGCGAATTCAGCATAGGTATCGGCTTCGATCGCCCGCAACTCCCCTTCGAGTTTGTCGGTGGTCAATTCGCGCAATTCAGCAGATCGATCGTGCATTCGATCGATTTCTGCTTGCAGCAAATCCAATTTTTCTTGAATCTGACTTACTAAACGATCGGAAAACTCCGGCTCGATTTTCCGATCGCCCGATACTTCGGATAAATAATCGATAACTCTGTTGAGTGCAACCCGTTGGGCGATAGCTTCTTGATATTGCTGGCGCAACTCTTGGTTTTTTAACAAACCTAATATTTCTAACAGCGTCTTTGCGGTCAAACCTTGTACTAATAGAGTAAATAAAACTGCACCAAAGACGAGCGCAATAATTTGCGTTCTATCCGCCAAAACATCCGGCACGCTCAAAGCTAAAGCAATCGATACAGAACCCCGCAATCCGCCCCACCAAATAACAGTTCTATCGGGCAATGAAATTTCAGATTTTACCAACCAATTGCTCAACCATCCCAAACCAAAAATCGCGATCGCCGCGTTACAAACATCGCCATGACAGTGATGCCGATCGTTCCTAAATTCGCTTCCAAATCGGCCAAACTCATCGCATCGCCTATCAGCAAAAATACGATCGAATTCACAAAAAATGCCAAAAACTCCCAAAATTGAGTTACCGCAAGTCTGGTGCTCGGCTGCATACCGATCCGAGAACCAAAATTGCCAAATATCAATCCCACAGTTACCACTCCAATCACTCCAGAACCGCCCAATTCTTCGACAATTATATAAGTGCCGTAGGCTGCAACTAAAGTTAGCGATTGTTCTACCAAAGGTAAATCAAATCTTTGGGTGAGGTAAGAAATTCCAAAACCGATAAAACTGCCAACACCAATCCCAATTCCCACAAAAGCCAAGAAACGCGCTATCAGAATTGGGATGCCAACTTCCTCGTTGCCTAAAGAAAATCCCACCAAAAAACTAAAGGCAACAACAGCAATGCCATCATTAAATAAGCTCTCTCCTTCCACTAGGACAGCCAAGCGTTTTTCAACTCCCAATTCGCGAAATAATGCTATTACTGAAACCGGATCGGTAGCGGATAGGCTAGCTCCTACTAAAAGGGCGATCGCTAAAGAAATTCCAGCTATTTGATGGAGAGCAAAAGCCGTACCCGCCACAGAAATAACGACGCCAAATACGGCATAAAGCGCGATCGGCACTAAATCTTGTTTGAGTTTAGACCATTCGAGATTCCAAGCAGCTTCAAACAACAAAGGTGGCAAAAAAATCAACAGAATTAGTTCTGGGGAAAGGACGGCGAGACGCACATCTAGAAAAGCCAAACCCAAACCAACAATTACTAACAGCAGCGTGTAAGGAATTTTGCTCAGCCAGTTAAAGATTTGCGGCAGCGTCGCCACGCTTAAAGAAACCGCTAGCACTAAGAGAAATTGCTTGAGATTGCCTTCAATAGTCACTTCGCTAATTAAAGTTTCTGGAGTCATAATAGAAGGAAGAAGGAAGAAGGAAGAAGGAAGAGGGAAAAAGGAAGAAGGAAGAGGTAGAGAATTAGCAACTGTCAACTGTCAACTGTCAACTATCAACTATTTCAAGGTCGATCGGCGCACTTCTTCAACTTGACTGACTTGAAAAATCAAAGTGAATTTTTGACCCATTTCTTTCTCGACAAATGCTTCTAAAAGCTGCACTTGTTTTGGTGTCACGGGTTCGCTACTGCGCACGCTTAAGCGAACTTCCGGCGGTTGCGCCAGCCAGTTAGTATCAGTTTTAATCAATTCTACTCGTTGAAAAGTGATAGTTCGGTTGAGTAAAGCCCGTTTTAGGCTGGCTTCTAGCTGCGCTTGCTCGATTAATTCTACAAAGCTCGCGCCTAGAGGAATTATAAGTACAGCCGTCAATCCGATCGCCCAAAAAAGAGCTTTGCGGGCGCGATGCAGGGGGGTATAGCCTGCCATTAAAGAAGTGAGCATACAGGAGAGAGTAATGCCCAATAAATTAGTAAGATAAAGTAGAGTTGCTCCCAAACTAAGCGACCAATTAGCTTGAGATAAACCCAAACCAATAACACAAATTGGGGGCATCAGAGCCACGGCGATCGCAGTTCCGGCCAGAGTAGCAGAAACTTTGGGCTGCACTTTTGCATAGCCGCTAATTCCCCCAGCAGCGATCGCAATTCCTAAGTCTAGTAATGTAGGTTTAGAACGAGCTAAAACTTCACTTCCAAAGTCGGGAAGTTGTACCAAAATTCCCAAAAAACACGCTAAAACAATTGCGAACACCGTCCCTACTGCTAAGGCAATTAAACCCTTGCGAAACAGGATAATGTTACCTTCTACCGCTCCAAATGCTAACCCTCGAATTGGCAACATCAGAGGCGCAATTATCATGGCACCAATGATGACGGCAGCACTGTTGGCAAGCAGTCCGAAGGTAGCGATGATACAGGAACCTAGAATTAAAACCAGATAGTTAATATCTAAAGTTGATTCTTCTAACAAGTCCGATCGAATTCGATCTAAATGCTGCGGCTGGATGCCGCTCCTAGTAAAATATTTAAAGCGCTGTCGAATATTGTTTAGCAAATTAATCTCCTTGAATTAGCAATAAATTATTAATTCCAGCTAGCTGATATTTGTAGGTGCGCACTGCGAACCTTACTGATATGTGTTGCATCCAATCTCCTGCGGGGAATGATGCGATCGGCAATAATCGATCTATAATTAATAAATCTACTGCACACCAATAATAACGAATCATGCTCGCAGAAGCAAACGCGACACTTTGGCCCGGTTTAATTACTGTTTCCGCATTAATTCTCTACTTTGTTGTCACCCTCAACGTCGGCCGTGCGAGAGGTAAATACAAAATTTCTCCCCCGCAGATGTCAGGAAATCCCGATTTTGAGCGCGTAGTGCGAGTTCAGCAAAATACTGTCGAACAACTGATTTTATTCTTACCCGCCTTGTGGCTGTTTGCGCAATTTATCAGCCCGATTTGGGCTGCCGGTATCGGCGCGGTTTGGATAATCGGACGCATTTTATTTGCTTGGGGTTACTATCAAGCGGCGGAAAAAAGAGCGGTAGGATTTGGCATTAGCAGCTTAGCTACTTTAGCTTTGCTGGGCGGTTCTTTGACTGGCATAATTATGTCGCTGCTGAAATTTTATCAGCTATAATTGATAGGTGTAGGGTGCGCAGTGCGCACCTTACTGAGAAAATATAACTCTTTCAATCACCTTCAGGAGTAAATATGTCAGACACCAACAAACCCGTATTTCAAATTAACCCGCAACTTTTCCAGCAGTTGGTTGAGTGGCAAGAAAAACTCGAACTAGAAGATGAATTAGCAAGCGAGTCCGAATCAGAAAAACCAACAGAGGTAACAACTACTCCCGACAGCGATGAACAACATTCTCAAACAGATAATTCCTAGTTTTTTGGTAGCAGCAATTTTTGCTTTTCCTGCTGCGGTGCCGGCTCAATCGCTAACACCAAGTCAAATTCAGCAAGTCAATAGCGGTTTGTTTCGTTCTAATTCTCAAGATTTTTTTCAGCAAGGAAATCGCCAACTGGAAAAGGAAATTGCAATTTTGCTGCAAAAACTTATGACTGGTGAAGGGGAAATTTTGGAGGTAGAGGAAAACTTACGATCGCACCTTTGCCACCAAGACTTTACCATATCGGCGCGGGATTCGGAGATCGTAACGGTCGATCGAATTGCCAGTCTCAATAGGAGAGTGTCAGAAATTTGCGGTAAAAATTAAAGGTTGAGTGGTATACTCTTACCAGCTTGACTGCGTAACAAGATAGCAAAAATATGAAAAATCAGACAAAATTAATTCATCCTGTCCCAGCGGTTTCCCTGAATTTTTACCGGGAGAAAAGCGCCTAGAGTTATATTTACTAGATACCATCCGCAAAGTATTTGAAAGCTACGGATTTACACCAATAGAAACTCCTGCTGTCGAACGTCTCGAAGTTTTGCAAGCCAAAGAAAATCAAGGCGATAATATTATTTACGGGCTTCAACCCATCTTGCCGCCCAACAGACAAGCCCAAAAAGACCAAGCTGAGGCTGAAAAAGAAATAGCTGCTGAAGCCTCTCAAGAAGCTAGAGCTTTAAAATTCGATCAAACTGTTCCTTTAGCTGCTTACATTACACGTCACTTTAACGAGCTGAAATTTCCTTTTGCCCGCTACCAAATGGACGTAGTTTTTCGAGGGGAACGCGCCAAAGATGGCCGCTACCGTCAATTTCGGCAGTGCGATATTGATGTCGTAGCCCGTCGCGAACTCAGCTTGATGTACGACGCTCAAATGCCGGCAATTATTTCCGAAATTTTTGAGCAAATTAATATCGGTAAATTCTTAATTCGGATTAACAACCGCAAGATTCTCACGGGTTTTTTTGAATCTATCGAAATTGTTGAAAGTCAGATTAAGACTTGTTTGGAAATTATCGATCGCGCTGAAAAAATCGGCTTGTCTCAAGTTAAAATTGAATTAGAAAAACAAGGAATTTCTGAGGAGCAAATTCAAGGAATTCTCGATTTCACCAAAATATCAGGTTCGGTTGACGAAATTTTAAATACTCTCAAAAATACAGCCGAAAATCAGAATTATTCAGCACAATTCAGACAGGGAGTGACAGAATTAGAAACCGTAATTTCAGGAGTGCGCAACTTTGGAGTACCGGAAAGCAATTTTTGTATAGATTTATCGATTGCTAGAGGTTTGAATTACTACACCAGTACGGTGTACGAAACAACCTTAGTTAATAATGAATCTTTAGGCAGCATTTGTTCGGGCGGCAGGTATGAAAATCTAGTCGGTATGTTTATGGGCGAACAGATGCCCGGTGTCGGCATTTCTATCGGCTTAACGCGCTTGATAAGTCGGCTGCTAAAAGCTGGAATTCTCAATCCTTTACCAGCAACTCCCGCACAAGTCGCCATCCTCAATATGGACAATTCTTTGCTATCTTTCTATCTCGATATAGCACAGAAATTGCGCAAAGCAGGGATTAATGTTGTTACTGAATTTGAAAAGCGAGCTTTAGGAAAACAACTGCAATTAGCTGACAAACAAGGCATTCCTTTATGCGTAATTATCGGTTCTGAAGAAGCAGAATCTAAAAGATGCAGCCTGAAGAATTTGAAAACAGGCGAGCAAATAGAAGTTCCCCTAGATGACTTGGTGGCGGTGGTGAAAAGCAATTTAGAAACTTAAATTTTGCAGGTTTAATTCTGGCAATTTTGTATTTAAGGTTGTGGAATTCAGTGTTCTCCCAGCTTGCTGAAAGTAAAACAATACTCTTTCATCGTAATCTACACTGAAACTCCACAATTCCTTAAGCTTGCCCGATAGCTTATGCGTCTTCAAACTTGGCTCATAAGGATTTAAAGTAAACAGTTCCAATTTTTGCCAAAACTTTTCCTCTAAATCTGTGTTGCCTTTGATGCGCTTTTTAAAGGCACGTTTGAAAGCCGAACTAAAACTAACTTCCACGCTCATTCCTCTATTATTTGTCTCAGTTCATTAATTTTAGAGGAAAACTTCAATTTACCTTTTGCTGTTCTACCTGCGCTAACTTGAAGTTCTCAT
>JAAUPF010000032.1 GCA_012034575.1 Richelia sp. CSU_2_1
CTATTACCACTGAGGCTGTGTCTGTACTCCAGACACAGCCTCGGTTTTTTCCCCTCTTTCTCTTTTTCCCCTTGATATCATGTCCGATCGAGCGGAGTTTTTCACAGCAATAAATAATAAGAACGACAGGAGAGTGGCAGCAAATTTAATATAGTCATTCGCTGTATTTAACAATCATCTTATCCGGCTGTAATTGCTGGGATTTTAGCACATTAGTTGCCAGAATAAATCTGCCACAAGCTTTGGTTTGGAGCTCGATCGTGCCAGCATCTGTTTCGAGTTGTGCTTGAACTTTAAACCTCAAAACCGCACCCTCAACTGGCACACACGCAGTTGGGGTGCCGGTGGATAGTCTCACGAGAGCCAAATGCGTGAGTAGAAATACTCTTCAAGCGATGTCGATCGAAAGCTTGGTAAAACGAGGCATGGTGAAAATGTGTTAATAGCGTGAATTAATCACAAAACCAATCATCTCCCGTGCCACGCACTCGACGCTCGCTCGCGTAGTGTAAACTCAGACAGCAAACAATTAGCTCGATCGAAATAAACCAGTGCATCACAAAACTGAAATAACTGTCTCTAACCTCGACCATCTCGGCCGTCGGGCAGGTCTAGTTGATGAAATAGGAATTGTCCAAAAAATCAACGAATTAGTGGGTTCTCAACCGGGCGAGCTCGTCAGTCCGGGCTTGGCAGTGAAAGCGATGATAATCAACGGATTAGGGCTAGTATCTGCCCCGTTGTACTTATTTTCTAAGTTTTTTGAAGGTAAAGCAGTAGAACATTTAATTGGTGAAGGAATTCAAGCATCAGACCAAACACGATTACCGTTTAGGTAGAGTATTAGACAAGCTATATTTAGTAGGAAGCATCCAAATATTTACAACCTAATCGACCGACTCTCCGTTGGATCTGCCAAATATTTCAAGCGATTCATCTGGTGAGCATTCAAGGAATTCAACAAATTTCTAATTTGACAGCGGAGCGAATAGCTATATTAAAATTGCTGCCACTATCTTGTCGTTCTTATTATTTGTTACTGTGAATCAAGCAGCTTACTTGATGAGTAAAGCTGACCTCAATTTCAAAGATATTTGTTTCAGTAGTGATGTAGAATCGTCAGGCTACTGGAGATATCTGCTGCCCATTAATAGTTAGTTATATCCGAATTTGAGAGTGATTAGAGATTGAGAATATAGAACTCATGCCCCTGACTGTCAATTTTAAGAAAGCCACAACAAGTCGATGCGATTGTGACACAAAACGAGCAGGTATTTTTGACTATTATCTCATTCGATCGACTATCCACCGGCACCCCAACTGCGTGTGTGCCAGTTGAGGGTTCGGAATGTGGGTTCAACAACGCACGAAAACATACTCCTGACAAAAGCCATTTAACTCACATACCGCAGGTGCGATCGCGCGATTATACAAGTCCGATGTAACCGGACACGATCTCAGCCATCAGCCATTGGAGAATCGCTTTCCCAAGTCAACTCTCAACTATCAACTCAAAACTCAAAACTCATACTTGCCCCAATCCGCTCAACTCAAAACTCAAAACTCAAAACTCCCGAACAACTTTCAACTATTTACCATTTCCCGGATATTGCACCTTTAAGCTTCAATTCTTCCCGGCTCACCAAAGCTTCGTAACAATCAGGTTTAATTTCTAGAGCAACGCCGTAAGAGCTAATTGCATCTCGATCGCGCTGCATTTTTGCAAAACATCGCCCCGCACCGACCAAGCTTCCCAGCTATCGGGCTTGAGTTGGATCAGCCTGTCAAAAGCCGCGATCGCATCGGCATAGCGTTCCATTTTTGCCAGCACAACGCCTCGCTGCATCCAGGATTGAATGTTATCGGGCCAGATAGTAATTGCTCGATCGTAGGCTGCCAGAGCTTGTTCGTAATGCTCTAAATTTTCGAGAGCATTGCCGCGTTTAAACCAAGCTTCAAAACAATCGGGTAAGAGTTGAATGACCTGATTGTAAGCTGCAACGGCTTCTTCGTAGCGCTGCATTTTTTCCAGGGCTACTCCTTGCTGCAATCCAATTTTTGATGTGAGTTCCGTGCCCGAACTCAGAGAAATTACTTTCTCAAAACAGGCGATCGCTTCTTCTTGCTGCTGCAATTTTTCCATACTTTCCCCCCGCAAATTCCAAGCTTCTAAATAATCTCCTTGAATTTGCAGGGCATTGCTGTAAGCGACGATCGCATCTTTGTGGCGTTCCAATTTTGCCAGGGCGATGCCTCGTCCCAGCCATGCTTCGGGGAAATTTGGATTGATTTGAATTGCTTTGTCAAAAGATCCGATCGCCCCTTCAAAATCTCCCGCTTCTGTTAGCGTTTGACCCCAACCGATCCACGCTTCGGGATAAAAAGGATTGATTTGAATTGCCCGATCGAAACAAGCAATTGCAGCATCCGGACGCTGGTATTTGAGAGCCATGCCTTTATTAAACCAAGCTTCGCAGTCGTTGGGTTGCAGTTGAATTACGCGATCGTAGGCTGCCATTGCTTCGGCGTAGCGGTGCAATTTTGCCGTTGCTAGGCCTCGATTGAACCAAGCCATACTGTTTTCCGGTTGCAGTTGAATGGCGCGATCGTAAGATGTTACTGCTTCCGCGTAGCGTTCCGCCTTCATTAAAGCCAAACCCCGGTTCAACCAAGCTTCCGCATTACCGGGTACGAGTTTGACCGCCCGTTCGTAAGCAGCCACAGATTCAGCGTAGCGCTGCGCTTGCAGCAGGGCGTTTCCTTTGCGGCACCAGACCGCGGGTAAATTGGGATCGATGAGCGTTGTTTTTTTATAACAGTCAGCGGCCGCACTCCATTGCTGCAATTCTTCCAAAGTTCTGCCCCGCAAGTACCAAGCTTCCTGTTTGTCCGGGTCAATTTGAATGGCTTTGTCAAAACTCGCGATCGCGTCTTGGGTATTTTGCAGCTTCAACAGCGCCGTCCCGCGCTGCATCCAGGCCCAGTATTCCTCTGGATCGATCGCAATTGCGCGATCGCAGCAAGTCACGGCTTCTGCATAAGAATTTAGTTGCTTGCAAGCTTTGCCCAGCTTCAGCCAAGCGCTGACCCAATCCGGCTTGATTTGTACCGCTTTCGAGTAGCAAGCTGCTGCTGCTTCGTACCTTCCCGATGCGTACAGCCGATTTCCCCGATCGTAACTGGGAAAGGCGGCAAAAATTCTCAAAATCGGTGGCAGCAAAGCGGGCTGGGGGTTCGATCGGTTAACAGCGGTGTTGGGGCTGGTGGTAGCAGCAGGGTTTTCACTCGGATTTTCGCTGGCGGAAGTTGAAGGGTCTGGCATAAGCCTTGCACATAAAATTTAGGTTGGTTGACAAGTGTGGGGAGCTTAATATTATCTGTATTTTTCTTAACTGTAAGGTTTTGGGATTAATGTAACATATCGTCTCGGTAATTCTACCACTCATCTTTACTTAACTTTATATCTATCCAATGATGTACCGCTTCCGTTGCAGGCAAAGCCGAAGGCAGAAGGCAGAGGGATTCATAGTAACGCTTTGGGCGATCTAAAATGTCAACAGCCGTCGGGCGCGGTTGCTATAAAATACGATCGAGCGCAAAAAATGTGTCTTCAAAAAGAATAAAATCCGATCGTATATGGTGTTGGGACACTTGCTAGCAGATTTCGGAGGCGTTAATTGGGGGTCGATCGACCCTTCCTGGCACTATTGGTACGAAGGCTTGTGCCCGGAAAGCGGCGAGTTGCTGAGATTGCCGCGCACGGAAATGTCCGAGGAAATCGCCCGCTGTTTGATGCAGCAATTGGCCGCCGATCCGGATTATTCCCACGAGGGCAAAATGTACGGCATATTGCTCGTAGAAACGCCGGAGGGCGAAAATCGGGTTTTGAAAGCATTTTCCGGGTTGCTGAACGGTAGCAGCGACGTGGAGGGCTGGGTGCCGCCGATTCCGGGGCGCGATCGGGTGGCTGTTGGGGAAGCAGTGGCGCTGCAGGAATTAGAGGCGATTAAAAATGAATCGATCGCCCTCAAACAGTTACCGCAAAGATTGGAGTATGAAACTCTTTTTTGCGAGTTTGAATTGCAACTGCAAATTTTGCACGATCGGCACCGAAAAAACAAGCTGCAGCGGGATGAAAAACGGCAGTTGCTGCGTCAAACTATTGATGGAGAAAACCTGAAAATTGCTTTGGAAAGGCTCGATCGAGCCAGTCAGTTAGAAAAAATCGATCGCCAGCAATTCAAACGCCGCCGGGATGAAATATTGCAGCAGCTAAAACAAGCTATTGAAGTAGCGGATGCGCGGGTGCGGGAACTGAAACAGCGGCGCAAAAAAATTTCCCGCCAACTCCAATTGGAGATGCACGCAGCTTACAGTTTGCTCAATTTTTTGGGAAATTCTCGATCGCTCTTGCAATTGATGCCTGCGGGTTCGATTCCTACGGGAACGGGCGATTGTTGCGCGCCGAAATTGCTCCACTATGCTGCGGCAAATAATTTAAAACCGCTAGCAATGGCTGAGTTTTGGTGGGGAGTGCGATCGGGAGATAAAATACCAGGAGAATTTTATGGTGCTTGTGCCGATCGATGTCAGCCGCTGATGGGTTTTTTGTTATCTGGATTGGCTCAAAATAAATCTGTTAACCAGCAAGAATC
The DNA here is from genome assembly GCA_012034575.1 of Richelia sp. CSU_2_1. Taxonomy (GTDB): domain Bacteria; phylum Cyanobacteriota; class Cyanobacteriia; order Cyanobacteriales; family Microcoleaceae; genus Microcoleus. The sequence goes on from JAAUPF010000032.1 coordinate 4,656, forward strand.
CCGGCTTGTGAATTCGGAATTTAGCAGCGAACCACCTACGGAAAGGAGTCGAGAAACCGGGTTGGTTTGCGAAAATAATTGGTTGCTGCTGGTAGATGCGGAAAAAAAACCGATTTCTGCGATCGGAACACGCCACTTAAGTGCAAATTCTGTAAGACCGTTGCCTGAAATAAATATATCACAGATTGTACCAATTATTTACCAAGATCGATGGTCGATCGCCGTTAACAAACCTGCTGGCTTGCTATCAGTTCCCGGCCGATATTTCGATACTCAAGATAGCGTGCAAAGTCGCTTGCAAAACTTGCTTGAAGATGGCTTAAATCTGCTAGCAGTCCACCGATTAGATTTAGAAACCTCGGGGATTTTGCTGCTGGCACGCGACAAAGAAACTTACCGTCAAATGAGCGATCTATTTGCCAAAAAACAAGTTTGCAAAATTTATGAAGCCGTGCTTTCTGGGATCTTAAAAATTGATGCGGGAACGATCGAACTGCCGCTGAGGGGAAATCCCGAAAATCGCCCGGTTCAAGAAGTTGACTTGCTGTACGGAAAACCCAGCATTACTCGCTTTCAGGTCATTGCCAGAGAGGGAAATTGCACTCGCATCGAGTTTTTTCCGCTGACGGGACGCACGCATCAATTGAGAGTTCACGCCGCTGATGCGAGGGGATTGGGAATGCCAATTTTGGGCGATCGGCTGTACGGATGTCGGGCTGCTGCGAGTCGGTTACACTTGCACGCGCGGGAACTTTCTTTTGCACACCCGCAGTTGGGAGAAATGGTACATTTACAGGTAGAAACGCCCTTTTGAGGGAGGTAAAATATCGAGGAAATTAATTTATATAGCGCGTCTAAATGAATAGTAAAATTTTCACCCCACCCCAACCCTCCCCTCCCCTTACAAAGGGGAGGGAGCAAGAAAGATTGTACAAATGATTTAGACTTACTATATTGGTGTTGACTTAAGCCGAAATTACGCACTGGCTCCATCTGTAGCTCCATCTGTAGGGTGCGCACTGCGCACCTTATCGCTACTAATAGTGTGTCAAATAGTGTGTCAAACTATGTGAGGCATAAATCCTGTTAAAGTTAATCTAAGGATTGTCGCGTTCCTACACACTCGCTCTAAATTTTGTTATCTTAAAGAGCGATCGAACTTAAATTTCTCCGAGTCTTTTACCATGAACGCCCAAACAGCATCTCCAGCATTACTCAGTCCCTTCAAACTGGGAGATTTGTCCTTAAAAAACCGCACAGTTATGGCACCCATGACGCGCGCCAGGGCCGGTGAAACGCGAATGCCCAACGCTTTGATGGCCGAATACTACGCTCAACGAGCCGGAGCTGGTTTAATAGTTTCAGAAGCTACCGTAATTTCTACTCAAGGTAACGGCTGGGCAAATACACCGGGTATTTATTCAGAGGAACAAGCTGAAGCTTGGAAGCAAGTTACAGCGGCAGTTCATGCCAAAGAAACGCCGATTTTTCTGCAACTTTGGCACTGCGGGCGAGCATCTCACAGCAGTTTTCAAGAAAACAATCAATTGCCCGTTGCAGCATCTGCAATTGCCATTGAAGAAGGCGAAATTCACACGCCTATCGGCAAACAATCTTATGAAGTTCCCCGTGCTTTAGAAACTGATGAAATTCCCGCGATCGTGGAAGATTATCGCAAGGCAGCAGAAAGGGCTAAAATCGCAGGTTTTGACGGTGTAGAAATTCACGCAGCCAACGGTTATTTAATTGACACTTTCCTGCAATCCAAAACCAATCACCGCACCGATATCTACGGCGGTAGCCTCGAAAACCGCTACCGCTTTCTCAAGGAAATTGTGGAAGCCATTCTGACAGTCTGGCCTGCAAATCGGGTGGGAGTTAGGTTTTCTCCCAACGGCCTTTACAACGGCATGGGTTCGCCAGATTATCGGGAAACTTTTCTGTATGCTGCGGGGGAATTAAATAGTTACGGATTGGCTTACCTGCATTTCTTAGATGGTTTAGCTTTCGGCTTTCACGAGTTGGGAACGCCGATGCTTTTGGCAGAATTTCGCGAGGTATTTTCAGGGGCGATCGTCGGTAATTGCGGGTATACTCAAGAGCAGGCAGAAGTGGCGATTAGCAGCAAACTTGCCGATTTAATTGCTTTCGGCCGCCCGTTTATCAGCAATCCCGATTTGGTAGAGCGTTTTGCTAATAACTGGCCGCTCAATCCACCTGCGGAAATGGCTGCTTGGTATGCTTTTGGTCCCGAAGGTTATACTGACTTCCCCAGCTATCAGGAATCTGCAGCTATTTCTTGATTTTGTAGGGTGCGCAATGCGCACCTTACAAGACTTTTGCTAAAATCTAAAATCTAAAATCTAAAATTCATGTATAACGGTAATTACTATCAGCTAATGGCTGAATACAACGGCTGGATGAACCAGAAAATATATGCAGTTTGCTTGGAAATGTCTGATGCTCAAAGGAAACAAAATCTCGATGCTTTCTTCAAGTCAATTCACGGCACTTTAAATCACTTGCTTTACGGAGATCGAGTGTGGATGGGACGTTTTACCGATCGCCCATTTTCCGCAAGCGCGATCGGTCAAGAATTATACGCAGATTTTCATGAATTAAAAGCAGAACGCGAACGAACGGACCGAGAAATTATTAACTGGACGCAGCAGCTCGATCCGCAATGGCTCAACGAACCATTTGAGTATACAAGCAATGTAGATAACAACAGTCGCGTACTGCCGGCTTGGGTGTTAGTAACGCATATGTTCAACCATCAAACCCATCACCGCGGCCAAGTTACGACACTTATCAAACAACTCGGTTTTGAGCCGGGAATTACAGATATTCCTTGGTTGTTTGGGTAGTAGGACACGCGCTGTAATATGCAATAATCAAATTATGTAGGGTGCGTCAATTTTTCTCCAATTTAAAATTTAAAATCTAAAATCTAAAATCTAAAATCTATCGATCGCAAAACTTTACATTTGAAATAGCATAACGTTTCGTCATATCCTATTACCGAAGGGCATCTCAAAACCTCAGAGCTGCCAGCTCAGCAGTTTTCGTGTCCGAAAATAATCAACTGAGATTTTCAGCATTTTTAACAAAATGGCACAAGATCGCAAATCAACAGTTATCATCACCGGCGCATCCTCCGGCGTCGGCTTGTACGGCGCTAAAGCCCTTGCAGACAGGGGATGGCACGTAGTCATGGCCTGCCGCGACGTGCGGAAAGCCGGAGATGCAGCCCAAGAGTTGGGCATACCTCAAGGCAGTTTCTCGATCGCGCAGATCGATTTAGGGGATTTAGAAAGCGTGCGGCGCTTTGCTAGGGAATTCAAGGCAAGCGGCAGGCCCCTGGATGCTTTGGTGTGCAACGCAGCAATTTATATGCCTTTGATTAAGGAACCTTTGTGGAGTCCCGAAGGTTACGAGTTGACGATGACTACCAATCACCTGGGTCATTTTCTGCTGTGCAACTTGATGATGGAAAATCTGAAGCCTTCCTACTATCAAGATGCCAGAATCGTCATTTTAGGAACCGTGACGCACAATCCAGACGAATTGGGCGGGAAGATTCCGCCGCAGCCGGATTTGGGCAATTTTGAGGGCTTTGAAGCAGGTTTTAAAAACCCGATTACTATGGCTAACGGCAAAAGTTTTGAACCTGTCAAAGCTTACAAAGACAGCAAAGTTTGCAACGTTTTGACGATGCGGGAATTGCACCGCCGCTTCCACGAATCCACGGGGATTACTTTCACTTCGCTGTATCCGGGATGCGTCGCCGATACGCCGCTTTTCCGCAATCACTATCCGCTGTTTCAGAAGCTGTTCCCGCTATTCCAAAAAAATATCACGGGAGGCTACGTGTCGCAGGAGTTGGCTGGCGAAAGGCTGGCGATGGTGGTTGCAGATCCCGAATACAAGCAATCCGGCGCTTATTGGAGTTGGGGAAATCGCCAGAAAAAAGATCGCAAATCTTTCGTCCAAACGGTTTCTCCCCAAGCGCGCGATGATGAAAAAGCTCGGCGGATGTGGGATTTGAGCGCTAAGTTGGTGGGATTGGCTGACGCGAGTCAAGTTGGTGCTGCTGCGGGTGTCGGTGGCGCGAAACAATAGTCCGACAGGGGTTTAAACCCCTGTCTCATAGCTGAAGTCGGTTAAAACTGAGATCTTGCACCTTTCTCAACAGCCTTAAAGATAGCAAACAGGTTAATAAACCCGCCCCCACCCCACCAGAAAACCTCTTATTGACTTTGCTGCAAGATCTTAGTTAAAACCGACTGAAAGTAAATATCAAAAAAGCCGAGTTCGAGAAACCGGGTTGTTCAAAAAACTCGGTTTTTGCATAGTTTCTATCGGGGTTTGCTGCTGCGAAATGGTTTGATTTCTTCGGTCTGGAGTTCCCGCCATTCACCGGGTTTGAGTCCTTCCAGGCGCAAATGCCCGATCGCGCTTCTTACCAATCTTAATGTCGGAAATCCCACTGCTGCTGTCATCCGCCGCACTTGACGGTTGCGCCCCTCAGTTAGCGTCATTTCCAGCCACGCAGTCGGCACGCTCTTGCGAAAGCGAATCGGCGGTTCCCGAGGTTCTAGCGCTGGTTCTGCTGGCAGCAGGCGCACTTTTGCAGGCCGGGTGCGGTAGTCTTGAATTGCAACACCTGTTTCCAAACGCGCGATCGCACTGGCATCGGGAATCCGTTCTACCTGCACCCAGTAAGTGCGCGGGTGCGCAAATTTAGGATCGCTAAGCCGGTGCTGCATTTTACCGTCATCGGTAAGCAACAAAAGCCCTTCACTGTCGCGATCGAGCCTGCCCACGGCATAAACATCAGGAATTGGAATATAATCTTTGAGCGTACTACGCCCATTTTCCCCTGAATTATCAGTAAATTGAGTTAAAACGTCGTAGGGTTTGTAAAATAAAACGTAACGATATCCCATAACAAATTAAAAATCAAAATGACTGCCCAAACCAACCGCATTCAATCTCTCTCTTCTCCCTCCTCTGCGCTCTCTGCGCCCTCTGCGGTTCAAAAAAAATAAATCTTATTAACCCACACTTTAAACTTACGATCGAACCTTCACCCTTAAAAAGCAACGCAAATCTCACCTACCCAATTTTATCAAATATCAATAGTTATTATCCCCGTTCTTAATGAAAGCAGACAGCGGACAATTATTAATTCAAATCTCAACTGTTTGCTATCAACTGTCAACTGTTTGCTATCAACTGTCAACTAAGAGGGCGGGCACGGGGGCACCGCCCCTACAACTGTCAACTGTCAACTGTCAACTGTCAACTATCAACTGTTTATCATGCCCGAAACCACTCACAGAATTTGCATCACCTTGGGAACTCGCCCCGAAGCAATTAAATTAGCTCCTGTAATTCAACAGTTCAAAAACTCGACAACTTTCGACTTACAAGTAATTTTAACAGGCCAACACCGAGAAATGGTCGAGCAAGTAATGCAAATGTTCGCGATCGAGGCCGATCGAGATCTCGCAATCATGCAGCACCAGCAAACTTTGACGGATATTACCTGCCGCAGCTTGCAAGGTTTGGAAGCTTTATTTAAAGAATTGCAGCCGGAAATGGTGTTGGTTCAAGGCGATACAACTACAGCATTTGCTGCGGCTTTAGCTGCATTTTATCAGAAAATTCCGGTAGGTCATGTAGAAGCCGGTTTGCGGACTGATGATGTATTCAATCCTTATCCAGAAGAGGCTAACCGACGGTTGATTTCTCAGCTTACAAAGCTGCATTTTGCCCCGACAAACCTTGCTGCGGAAAATTTGGAGCGATCGGGCGTTTTGGGAGAAATTCACCGCACGGGCAACACGGTAATTGATGCTTTGCTTTCTGTTGCCAAACGATCGCCTGAATGCAATATTCCTAACTTAAATTGGAGCAAATACCGCACGATTTTAGCAACAGTTCACCGCCGGGAAAATTGGGGAGAACCTTTAGCCGGAATTGCGCGGGCATTTCTGCAAATTTTGGATAAATTTCCCGATACAGCTTTGCTATTACCTTTACATCGAAATCCGACTGTGCGGGAACCTTTGCAAGCTTTTTTGGGCGAGCATCCGAGAGTGTTTTTAACCGAACCTTTGGATTATGCAGAATTGGTGGGAGCGATTCAAAGAAGTTATTTGATTCTGACAGATTCTGGCGGGTTGCAAGAAGAAGCGCCGAGTTTGGGCAAGCCTGTTTTGGTATTGCGAGAAACGACGGAAAGGCCGGAGGCAATTTCTGCGGGTACTGCTAAACTTGTCGGTACTAATTCCGATACAATTTGCGCAGCAGCGGCAGAATTACTGGGCGATTCTGCTGCATACAACGCGATGGCGATGGCAATTAATCCGTTTGGGGATGGTTTGGCCGCCGAACGAATTTTGAAAATAGTTGAAGGCTATTTTTGCCAGCGAATAGTTGACAGTTGACAGTTGACAGTTGACAGTTGACAGTTAACACTTGATGGTTGACAGTTGGCGATCGATCGGACAAGATTTGAAAAAGTAGGGTGTGCAACGGACACTTTACAAATATTAAAATATCTATCAGTCTCCATCACCGTCACTCCCGCAGTCTCCACTACCAAAGCGACTGCTATAATCGCTGCTGTTGTAATTTACAACAGAACTATCACAAAAGCTGTCGGATGATAAACGGGAATGAGATTTAGGGAGAGAAGATTTATCTAGAAATAAGCGTTTGGCAATAAAAGATAATGCTTGATACACCATCGTCAAGAAACCCAACAAGGCAAATATGAAGAAGAATATTACTGCGATATTGGGAAGGCTACTAGAGGAAATGCTGTTACCAAAAAGCATACCAAATAAACTAAAATTACGTGTTTCTTTTGCTAATTTGTATTTGCTAATTTGTAACTGCATCGCCTCAGCCTTCCGTTCTAATTAATTTGTAAAGCGCGTGAGTGCTGTCAACTGTCAACCATCAACTGTCAACTGTCAACTATCAACTGCTTAAGGAGTGGGAACTACTGGCACAAAATTGCGGGGACCTTTATAACCGGACAAAATAGCGAGTTTTTCCAAAGATTGCGCGCCCATATAATATTTACCCCGAATTATCCAAGTAGGATAGGCTTTAATATTGGCGGCTTTGCACAAATCCGGCTGAGCGTCTTTGCCTCTGGGAGCGCACTCGATATAATTAATTGCGGTAAATGCTTCTTTGCCGAAAAGTGCTTGTTGCGAGTGGCAGTGCGGGCACCAATAAGCACCGTACATTCTCGCATTGATGCGCTGCAAGTGAGTTGCTAAAGCTATTTGATCCGGTCCGGATTCTGTAGTAATGGGCGGACTTTCTTGTTCTCCCTGAATTGGTGTGGGACGAGACATTGGAGGCGGTGGAGGCAAGGTTTGTGCTAGATTTTGAGTCGATTTTTCGCTGAAGTTTGATTTGACAATTCCTGCGTTGGCTCCGATGCTGGCACCGAGTCCTAAAACTAAAACTGCGCCGCTTAAATATAAGTTTAATTTGCTGAGTTTCATTTGTTTTTTGCTGTTGTTTTTTTATGTTCGATCGGCCAGAATTTGGCGGGCGCGATCGACCGCTTCTCCCACATTATTTACCACAAAAATGCGATCGGCTGCAAGTATTTTAAAGAAAAGTTTACTTTCAGCGCTAGCATTTAATAATATAACTTGTTTGTTAGCTTTAAGAGCGAGGGCAATTTCTGAGGCGGTGCCGGTTCCCATCCCGCAGGCAATTATGACATCGGAAGATAAGACGTTGATGTTATTGCGGGCATTGCCGGTATCGGTAATTATCAGAAAATTGGGTTTAAAACCCCGTCCTTTTAGGACGGCTTTTCTTGTTCTTTGATGTACTGCTTTAATACTTCATTCTTGAGCACCACCAACTGACGAGGCAAAGTAACTCGGACTCCATAAAGCATCTTTGTTGTAGGGTTTGTTGACACTGCCTGTAGGCCAATCTAAAATAGATTACAGACCAATACTAACACAGTCCATGAAGGCAAGGTATAAATACCGATTCTACCCAACAGACCAACAAAGGCTAGGTTTAGCCCGATTGTTTGGTTGCGTGCGGGTAGCATGGAATGATGCCCTAGCTTGTTGCAAACAGTCCCAAAAGTTGCCGACATACAATCAGCTATCCGCTCTATTAACAGCATCTAAAAAGACTGTTGAAAGAGCGTGGTTAAAAGAAGTTTCTAGTGTTCCATTGCAGCAATCTGTGCGACACTTGACCGAATCATACAACAATTATTTTGATTCGCGCAGCGGTAAGAGAAAGGGGCGGCTGATGGGGTTGCCCAAATTCAAGAAGCGACACAACCGTCAATCGGCTACATTTGTCGGTAATGGATTTTCTCTGATAGGAAATGAAGTTTACTTAGCTAAAATCGGCAATGTCAAACCGATTTGGAGTCGGGAACTACCATCAAAACCCAGTTCGGTAACAGTAATCAAAGATTGCGCTAACCGCTACTTTTTAAGTTTTGTAGTTGAAATAGTTCCTGTTAATATCGAACCGACAAACGAGTCGATCGGCATCGATTTGGGAATCAAAACCTTTGCCGCACTTAGCGACGGGACGCAAGTCAAAGGACCGGATTACTCAAGATCGGACTGCAAAATTCGGAAATTGCAGCGCAAGTTAGCGCGCCAACAAAAAGACTCAAATCGCCGAAACAAAACCAGAATTCGCATTGCCAAACAGCACAATAAGATTGCCGACAAACGTACCGATTTTCTGCAGAAACTATCAACCAAAATCGTCAGCGAGAACCAAACTGTAATTTTGGAAGATTTAAACGTTTCTGGTATGGTAAAAAACCGCCAACTGGCAAGAGCGATTAGCTTGCAAGGTTGGTATGAATTTCGCAGCTTAATTGAAGCTAAATGCGACAAGTACGGGCGCGATTTTCGGGTAATTAGTAGGTGGGAACCGACCAGCCAGTTGTGTTCGGAATGCGGATTTAAGTGGGGCAAATTGGATCTTTCAATTCGAGAGCTAATTTGCATTAATTGCGGGGCAAATCACGACAGAGATACAAACGCCGCCAAAAATATAGTTCAAGTCGGGATGGGATATCGCCACGACTATAAACGGATATCGAGGGAAGGTAAGACCGCTCGCGGCGCATCCCGATGAAGTGTCAAGAATCCCCGCGCTTTTTAGGCCGGGGAGTATATCAAGGCAATATCTACGGCTTCTGAAATGTCGCTGCTGTTGTTGCCGGGAAGGATGCCAATTGTTAAACCGCTAGCTGATTTTGCTCCTTTACCGGCCGCATCCATCACGCCGGAATTTCGGCCACCAGTTAATAGAACCCATCCTGCTTGAGCGATGAGTTGACCGAGTTGAAAGGCGTTTTCTAAATCTTTTGCTGTGGCGCTTTCACCTAGCCCCATAATACCGATAATTGTTTGTTTCACAGATGAGAATTACAGTTGTTAGGGAGTTTTGAGTTTTGAATTGCAGAAAAGTTTTGAGTCAATCGTTGATATAGCAATCCTAGTTGATTCGTAAATTTTTTACCCCACCCCAACCCTCCCCTTAGTAAGGGGAGGGAGTAAGAACTTCACAAATGATTTGCGATCGTTGATAGTTATACCATTTTCATAAAGTCCTACTTTGGATTAATCATGTTCCATCAACCTGCAAACTGATAGGAAATATTAGTAATGCGGCCGCGCCAGTAGGGCTTTAACGAACCATCCGGCATTTCCCACGCTACCTCGCCTGCTTTGGGAATCCGCATTCCGTCTTGCATTTCCCAATCCCAGAAACGACCATGCCAGGGCGCAAGTACCATTTTGCCGTTAACTGTACGGGGGCGGGCATCCGTGCGGACTGTCGCGATCGCACCTGTTTCATCAAAGCTAAAATCTAGGGCAACAGCGATGTTACCATCCTTCAGAGTTGCTTTCGCCCGAGAATTGTCGATCGCTTCCCACTTTACACCTTGACTCGGCAGCAATTTCGTGGGATACCAAGTCGCCTCCGCCAAAAACCGCATTAATTCTCCGCGTGCAGCCTCGGGAGTGCCGCCGACATCGGCAACGGTGGCGAGGCCCAACACCGAGGCTTTAAGGATACCTTCACCCGCAATGCAGGCGTCGCGCACGAAAATGTTGATACCGGGCATCATGGCAATTTGCGCATCCCAGTCAAAACCGGGCCGCTGAGAAATAACCAATTGGGTAGAAGTAAAAGGACTCCATTTTTCGTCGGTTTCGCTCATGTTAAAAGTGCCTTGATGGACAATCCGCACTGTTGAGATTAGTGGTTGTCCGTCCTCAAGTGTCGCGCGAAAATACTGCTGTACGGGTGCAGGTAAATCGGCAATTTTGCGGGAATCAAATGTTAGGGGTTTGATTGGCAAGCGCGCTGCTTCTAAATTCGATCGCACTGTCTCGGTAGCGAGATGCCAGCGGTATTTTCCCAGGGCGATCGCGCTAACAATCCCAACCGTAAGTATTAGGATAATGATGAGGATGATTTTGCCCATCACAACCTCCGGTCTAACTATTATAACTATTGTAACTGTTGCAACTACTAACAATCTAAAACATCATTTTTTCTCGGCGGTATTTGGAGTTAACCGATATTTTACAGGAATTATGCCTCAAGTAGTTTGACACAGTATTAGTAGCGGTAAGGTGCGCCCATAAGCACCCTACGTATAGAGCCGGTGTGCAGTAGTTTGATACACTATTAGTATCAATCCGGTGCGCAGTGCGCACCTACGTATAGAGCGGATGTGAGGAATTTCTAAACTTTTCCCGTGCGAAAAACTCTGCCGATTACTTCTTCTATAGGCGGATCGGTAACAGTTAAATCTATCACTTCCAACTGAGCCAACATCTTCGCCACGCTTGCCGTCAACTCCTCCCTTTTCACCAAAAATCTGACAGATTGTCCTTCGATCGATTCTACCTCGCCGTAAGCAGCAGCACTATCTTTTGCCAAAGGATTAGCTAATTCTACTTGAACTTCCCGATAAGGTGCAAATCGATCGAGCAATCCGTCCAAGCTGCCATCATAAACTAATTGCCCTTCATGAATTAACAAAACTCGCTTGCACAAAGCTGTAATATCCGCCATGTAGTGACTTGTCAAAAGTACCGTTGCCTGATAGCGATCGTTGTATTCCCGCAAGAATTCCCTAACGCTAAACTGCGCGTTTACATCCAAACCTAAAGTCGGTTCATCTAAAAACAATACCTGCGGTTGGTGCAGCAGCGCCGCCATCAATTCCGCTTTCATTCGTTCTCCTAAAGACAGCTTGCGCACTGGCTGATTTAACTTACCTTCGAGAGACAGCATCTCCGTCAATTCCCCGACCCGCTGGCGGTAATTTTTATCGGGAATACCGTAGACTGCAGCATTGATTTTCAACGAATCTAGCACGGGTAAATCCCAAATTAACTGCTGCTTTTGTCCCATCACTAAGGTGATTTTTTGCAAGAAATCGGTTTCGCGGCGAAAAGGAATGCGATCGCACACTTGCACTGTCCCAGCAGAGGGGTAAATCAAGCCTGTCAGCATTTTTAGCGTCGTAGTTTTGCCCGCCCCGTTAGCCCCGAGAAATCCCACTACTTCCCCAGGTTCGATGCTGAAAGAAACCCCTTCAACTGCTTTTATATTGCGGTAAGTACGGCTGAAAAAATGCCGCAGTGTTCCTTGAATCCCCGGTTCTTTAATGGCTACCGGATAAACTTTACTCAAGTCTTCAACTAAGATAATTGGCATCAGCTCATCTTTTAACTTTTATTTTAATTTGCAACTTTCGATCGAGGCTGTGCCAAGATGGAGGAGTTGCAAATATCCATTATTACATCTCGATCGATTTACAGCTATGGCACTCACACCGGATAATTCAGGCACCCCCCGTTTGATAGGAGACAATTCTCCCGAAAATATTGTACTTGCAGCGGGACAACTCGCTAGTTTTCCCGGCGGACTTTGGATGCTTGGCGGCAACGATACTGTCAGGGGTTCGTCAGATGCAGAACGAATTTTTGGCAACGATAACAGAGATAGCCTCCTAGGCGGTGCGGGCGATGATTCTATTTATGGGGGCAAAGAGGATGATGATGTTTTAGGAGAAATTGGTAATGATTTCTTGACAGGGGATAGAAATAACGATTTTGTTGATGGCGGTGCGGGGAACGATTTATTGCGCGGCGGGCGCGGCATTGATTTGTTAGTTGGCGGCGATGGAAACGATACTCTAATTGGGGATGTAGATGTTGATATTTATAAAGGCGGTGCCGGTAGCGATGTGTTTGTTTTTAGGGTAGATTTAGCGGGAGAAAGAATAGTGGGAGTTGAAGTTCCCGATGCCTTAATTGTTGATTTCGATCGAACCAGCGATTCGATCGGAATTAGTACGGCATTTACTAACAGCAATTTATCTTTTGAACAGGTAACTTACAGTCTCAACGATCCGAGACTTTTGCTAGTCGATCCTGGAACTGTATCGGGAGGCACGAGTTTGCTGGCGAAGGGCGGTATTTCTCTGCGAGATTTAGATCCCGATCGTAACGGACTCGTGGAAGCTACAAATATTAGATTTGGCGCTACTAATGCTTTGTTGGGAACTGTTTTGAATGTGACGCCAGCAGATTTAAACGGTCGTTTTATTAATGCTAGTTCTTTGCTATGAATTAGTTAATTAATTCCCAGTCGCTGGTGGTAAATTCCGACAGGGAATTACAGCGTATTCCAGGGAAAGTAGGGGCACGGCAATGCCGTGTCCTGGGGCATCCTTCATAAATGTAAAATCTGCTGTAAAAATGGAAATTTTAGGGACACAGAAATACCGTATCCTGGGGCGTCCTTGATAAAATCGAAACATTATTAAAAATAACAAATTTTACTTAATTCAAGAATACATAGAACTCATTTTTCCTGCTAAATTTGCTTGCTAATAATGAATCCTCCCACACAACCGCCGAAATGGTCGATCGCCCTCGTTTTAATTATCGGAGTTTTAGCTGTTTCAACTGCCTCAATCTTAATTAGGCTGGCAAACCAAGCAGCAGGTGCGGGCGGCCTCGGTTTCAGTTTGGTACTCGCCGCCTCTCGTCTCACTTTGTCCGCCGTAATTATACTTCCTGCTTGGCCGACACTTCTGCAGCAGCGACTGCAACCCGGAGCTTGGCTCTACGCAAGCGCTGCGGGTCTTTGCCTCGCCGCTCACTTTGCCCTGTGGATTACCTCACTTACTTATACTTCGATCGCCGCTTCGACAGCCTTAGTCACGACAAATCCCGTCTGGGTGGCGCTGCTGTCTCGGTTTTGGTTTGGCGAAAAACTCAGCAAACTGTCTGTGGCGGGCATTGCGATCGCACTCTTTGGGACGATCGCGATCGCCCTCGGCAGCGCAGGTTCCACCAATGCCGGCAGCGATCGATTGTTGGGCGACTTCCTCGCCCTGGCAGGTTCCTGGGCAGTTTCCCTTTATTTGCTGTTGGGCAGGGAAGCCCAACGGCGGGGATTGGGAATTAGCGGCTACAGCGCGATCGCCTACACTACTGCTGCGATCGCCCTGCTGCCCCTGCCCTTCGCTTTCAACGCCAGCTATACCGGTTATTCGCATATTGTATACCTATACATATTATTAACGGCGCTCCTCCCTCAGTTAATCGGCCACACCGTTTTTAACTGGGCTGTAGTGCGGATTTCTCCAACTCTGGTAACTTTAGCCATTTTGTTTGAACCCGTCGGCGCGAGTTATTTTGGTTATTTGCTGTTCGGCGAAGTGCCAGCGCCGGCGGTACTTGCAGGTGCTGGATTGCTGCTGTTGGGGGTAGCCGCGGCCGCTTTCGGAGCGCAAAAATCTCAGTAACCGCTGACAGTTGACAGTTGATAAGTAGAAAGGCGCAAATAAACAGCACTATGTAATGAAATGACAGCCCCAAATATGATGAAAAATTAAACTTTTGATTAACAAATCGCATCTAAATAGTTGGCTCCGACGGATGTTAATTTAGCAGGAATCGTCCCTAGGAAAATTTGGCAGGGTGGCAAGCTGAACCCGAGACTTTCGCACTCAATAACGCGCGAACTATGTTAACTTGTATGGAGGTAGCGAAACATTGAACGAGATAGTTGAATTGCCCTTAAAAAGGTAGAACGGTGCTTTTCGGAGAAAAAAAATTATGCTCCCAGAACAACTACAGCGCATCATCGGTTACTTTCTTGACGAAGCCACCGAACACCTTCACACTCTCGAACAAGGATTGCTGAACTTGCCCAACACGGTTCAATCTCCCCAAAGAGTGCACCAGCTCATTCGAGCATCTCACTCGATTAAAGGCGGGGCTGCCATGCTCGGATACAGCAGCATCCAGCGGATCGCTCACAGGTTGGAGGACTATTTAAAACTGCTCAGGGAATGCCCGATCGCCGTTGACAGCAGGCTGCAATCGCTGTTCGTACAAGTTTTTGATATTTTGACCGCCCTGATGCAAAAGGTTTCTAAGAGTTTCGGACTCGATCCTGCAGTAGGGAATCAAATAGTTTCGATCGCCGAACCGATTTTTGAAGAACTTGATGCTTACCTGAGAGTGTTAATCCCGACTCGACTTACTGTCAGGGCTACCACCGCCGAACACCTTCACGTTCTCTCCGGTTACTGCACCAACCTCAGCATATTTTCAGGTGCCATCGCCTCCCGCGTCGGTTTGCTCGGAGGTACGATTACTCGCAACGAACAGGAAGAGTCGGGCTTGCGGGTTTCTATTGACATCTACCTGCCCCCCTACAGCAGCCTCGAAAGCATCCGTCAAGCCGTCGAACTCTCCGGGGCGCAGGTTGGCACCGTCCAAACGCAGCGCGACTATTCGATGCTGTCGGTGGCGGACTATCCCGCCTACCACAGGGCGATCGAGCGTCCCGCAACTTGCAGGGGATGCCGCTACTATTACGGCAGAAGCGACGGCGGCTATCACCTCAACTGTACGATACACCCCCGCGGCCCGGAAGAAGAAAACTGCCGCGATCGCGAACTTGAATAGGCTTTTGATAGTTGATAGTTGATAGTTGACAGTTGATAGTTGACAGTTGATAGTTGACAGTTGACCTGGGACAGTTGTCTTTAGCGGTCAGTCACAAGGAGAAAGGCAGAAGGCAGAGGGAAGAAGTAGGTGGTAGAAAAACCTAAAACCTAAAACCTAAAACCTAAAACCTAAAACCTAAATCGGGAAGGAGGCAGAAGCAAAGGGGACTTAGTTTTTTTCCTCTTTGTGTTATTGGCGCATCAATTCTGCCTTTGTGCTGCGGAAAACCCTGATGCGTTCCTTCACTGCCGATCCTGCAATTTTTATTAATTGCCTCATGCTCGCAGGGTGTCCTACTGCCCAGCTATTGATGACCAAACAAGTAATTCCCAGCAATAACAAAATGTATGTTGGAGCCATTACTACGCCGATCGCAAACCATGTAAAAACGTGGAATATCATGGCGGCAGCGCAGAGACTGGCAACGACAGCCGACGCTCCTATTTGCCAGCGCGATCGGTTGAGTCCTGTTAAAATCCCTGTCAGCAAAGTTGCCAGCAAGTTTGCTGGAACTAAAAAGGCACAGATACTAATGCAGTATGTATGCGAAAACTCGGTAACGGTATTGAAGTCGAGCATCAGTCTAATTGTCGGGCCTGTTGAATATACTTAAAAAGCTTAACTTGACTTGACTTTGATATCTTGTCACAAATACTATAATTTAATATTATCGCAAATCTGCCCCTCTCAAGATACATTTTCTTCCCTTTTTTGCTGCTCGCAACATCTCACAGGGATTAATTTGTTCTAGGAAATATTAAAACTTCTTGAAACTGGTAACATTTGCTGCCATAATTAAGATAGCGCCAGCAAAATGTCGAAAGACAGCTTCCGTAAAAATGTCAAAAAGCGGGTGTCGATCGAGGCGAAATATAAATGCCCATTACTTATGTGTCCGCTAATTCTCTGTGCATTAATTTTTAGCTCATTAATGCTTGGCTAGCTAAGTGTTGGATCGTTAAAAGCATTCAACAGCGAAAAGGCGAGCGAAAAGGCGAGCGCACAATAGTCAATCTAAAATAGACCGATATATCTACGAATTTTACGACGGAAAACAGACAAAATGGACCGACAAATCGCAACTACGGAAATCGAAGAAGTTGACTTGACCAACTGCGACAGAGAACCAATTCACATATCGGGACACATCCAGCCGCACGGGATATCGATCGCAGTGCGGGAACCGGAACTAGAAATACTGCAGATCGGTGAAAATGTGCGAGATTTATTAGGAGTAGATGCCGCGATCGCGATCGGTCAAGATTTGAGCTTGTTTTTAGATAAAGTCGAGCTAGAAAAACTCAAAACCTGCCTGCTGAATGAAAACTTAAAAAGTGTCAATCCAATTAAATTATCTACGATCGCAGCAGGCAAACCCTTAGAATGGGACTGCATACTGCATCGGTGGGAAGGGGTGACGATCGTTGAGCTAGAATTAGCCCGCAGCACAGAAAATATTTCAGTTTTTAGTTTTTATCATGCAGTGAGAGCGACGATCGCCGAAATTCAGAGCGCAAAAAACCTCAACAGCCTCTGTCAAACAACTGTGGAAGAATTGAGAAAACTCACGGGATTTGACAGAGTAATGGTATATCAATTCGATCCAGAAGGTAACGGATCTGTCATCGCTGAAGCCAAGAACGAATATTTCATACCTTATTTAGGCTTAAACTATCCCAGTTCGGATATTCCCAAACAAGCCAGAAAACTTTATGAAAAAAATTGGTTGCGCTTGATACCAGATGTCAACTACAAACCCGTCGCAATTTTTCCCACATTCAATCCCATTACTAACCAGCCGCTAGACCTCAGTTTCAGCGTTTTGAGAAGCGTTTCTCCCCTACATATAGAATACCTGAAAAATATGGGAGTTGCAGCTTCGATGTCAATATCCTTAATCAAAGATGGGAAGCTCTGGGGATTGATTGCTTGCCATCATTATACACCCAAATACCTCAACTATGAAGTCCGCGCGGCCTGCGAATTCATCGGACAAGTAATGTCTTTAGAACTGCAATCGAAAGAAGGCAACGAAGACTACGACTACAAACTACAGCTCAAATCAATTCAAAGCCAAATAGTTGAAGATATATCCACATCTGAAGAGTTGTCAGAAGTGTTAATTAAATGCGAACACAATTTGCCGGATGCAGTCAGCGCCCAGGGAGTGGTAATCGTCTTCGGAGAAGAACGCTATCTAATCGGTAAAACCCCTCAGGGAGAAGCGCTAAAACACTTAATAGAGTGGGTGCAAAACCAGCTCAAACAAGAAATATTTTACACGGATTCCCTCGCCCGATGCTATCCAGAAGCCGAGGAATTTAAACACGCGGCTAGTGGCTGTTTGGCCCTAGAAATATCGGCAGCACAAAAAATATACGTTTTGTGGTTGCGCCCGGAAGTCATTACCACCGTAAATTGGGCTGGAGAACCCAAAAAAAGCCTGGAAGTAAGCGAAGATGGCAGCGAAAGACTATCTCCGAGAAAATCCTTCGAGTTGTGGAAAGAAACAGTTACTGGCAAATCTGTGCCTTGGAAAAAGTGCGAAATAGACGCTGCATTGGAACTGAAAAAAGCTATGGTAAATATAGTGCTGCGTCAAGCGGAAAGACTCAATAAATTAAATACAGCACTGCAACTTTCAGCCGCCAGAGAGCGGCAAAAAGCAGCTCATTTAGAAACAGCAATGTACGAACTCCAGCGCGCGCAAACTCAACTGGTGCAAAACGAGAAAATGTCGAGTTTGGGACAGTTGGTGGCGGCAGTAGCTCATGAAGTCAACAATCCGATTAACTTCATAGATGGCAATCTCAGCTATGCTAACGAATACAGCCAAAAACTGATCGATCTGCTGCTGCTTTACCAGCAGGAATATCCTGCACCAGTCCCAGAAATTCAAGCCGAAATAGACACGGAAGAATTAGAGTTTATAATTCAAGATTTGCCGAAATTGCTGGGTTCAATGAAAGTAGGCTCGAATCGCATCCGCGAAATAGTTCAGTCGCTGCGAAACTTCTCTAGAATTGATGAATCCGATCTCAAACCAGTGGATATTCACGACGGATTGGACAGCGCTTTGCTGATTTTGAGCAACCGACTGAAACCGAAACCCGATCGCCCGCCAATTCACTTAATTAAAGAATATGGATGTTTGCCCGCGATCGAGTGTTATGCAGTCGATATGAACCAAGTATTCATGAACGTGTTAAGCAATGCAATTGATGCTCTAGAAGAAGCATTTGCTAATAACAGTTTGTCGGCACCCTGCAACTGCGAAAAACCCGCGATCGAATCGGGACAAATTAAGATTAAGACCAAACTTTGTCCGGGGGAAACCAGCATAGAAATTCGCATTGCCGATAATGCTGCGGGCATGACAGAAGAAGTCAGGCAGAAAATATTCGAGCCATTCTTTACCACAAAAGCTATTGGTAAAGGTGCGGGCATCGGTTTGGCGATCGCGCGCGAAATTGTAGTAGAAAAACACGGCGGCAAACTAAATTGTATTTCGGCTCCCGGAGAGGGAACGGAGTTGATTATTGAGATTCCCTTAAGCCAAACTTACGAAAAATACAGTGCAGGGGAAGCAGAAAAAAAGGGCGATCGTAAATAGTTGACAGTTGACAGTTGACAGTTAGGAAATCAATAATCTCTAGACCTAGGGTGCTTGTGGCGCACCTTACATTTGTTGAGTTAAGTGCGTCAATAAATGTGAGAAATGCTATAATTAGCAATACATAGCTAAGTAGATTTGAGCAAATTCTGAGGAAGCGACTGTGACTGAAAAAAACACCGCCCAATGGGATGCCGGCAGATTTGTCAAAACCTTGGCTTACTTCGGCGTCATTCCCTTCATCGGTAGCATTAGCTGGCTGCAACAACTTTTTGGCAGCAGCAACAGCAGCAAGAAAGCAACACCCAAACTCGTACTCGTAGCAGGGGCTACGGGCGGCGTCGGGAAGCGAGTTATCAAGCGCCTGCAACAGCGCGGATATCGAGTGCGCTGTCTGGTAAGAGATGCTAAAAAAGCCAAAGAAATGCTCGGTAAAAATGTCGAATTAGTCGAAGGTGACATCACTTTACCGGCGACGCTGACACCGCTAGTTACTAACAATGTAGCAGCCGTAATTTGTTGCACCGGCACCAAAGTTCAACCCGTAGAAGGCGACACCCCAACCCGCGAAAAATACTATCAAGGCATCAAATTTTATATGCCAGAAGTAGTCGATGTTCCCGAAATTGTCGAATATCAAGGCCTCAACAATTTAGTTCAAGCTGTTCGCAGCCAGCTAAGTCAAGCAGGCAAAAAAACAATTTTTGACTTTACAAAACCCAGCGAAGATTTAAAAGAAACTTGGGGAGCACTCGACGATATCGTGATGGGAGGGACCAGCGAAAGTTCGATCCGCTTGGCAGACAATTCAGGATTATTCGCAGGCAATGTTTCTGTGGCAAATTCCGGCGGCTTTGTTTCGGTGCGCACCCGCAACTTCGATCCTCCGATCGATCTTACAGGATTTAGCGGCATCGAACTGCGAGTAAAAGGCGACGGCAAGCGCTACAAATTCATTATCCGCAGCGATGCGAAATGGGACGGCATCGGTTATTGCTATTCCTTCGACACGGTTTACAACATCTGGATTACGGTGCGGATTCCCTTCGATGAATTAATCCCGGTATTCCGCGCCAAGACTGTAAAAGATTGTCCGAAATTAGACACCAGCAGCATTTCATCCTTGCAATTAATGCTGAGCAAATTTGAATATGACGGCGCGCTGAATCCGAAATTTTCACCCGGAACCTTTCAACTGCAATTAGAATCGATTTCAGCTTACGGCGGTCAAGTTTTGCCCAAATTTGTGATGGTGAGTTCCGCTGGAGTTACCCGCCCCGGCCGCCCTGGAATTAACTTAGAAGAAGAACCGCCGGCAGTGAGGATGAACGATATGTTGGGGGGAATTTTGACTTGGAAATTGAAAGGAGAAGATTGCGTGCGATCGAGCGGTATTCCTTACACTATTGTCAGACCTTGCGCTTTAACTGAAGAACCGGGGGGCAAAGCTTTAATATTGGACAAAGGCGATAATATTAAAGGCAAAGTCAGTCGCGAAGATATTGCCGAATTGTGCGTGCGAGCATTAGAACAACCGCTAGCTTGCAACGAAACGTTTGAAGTAAAAGAGGGGGAAAATGAGATTGCTGTCGGAGATTGGCAAGGCTTATTTGGGAGTTTGAACTTAGTGAGAACTTAAATATTCGATCCCCCCCAGCCCCCCTTAAAAAAGGGGGGAGCAAGAGTTTTTTTCGTCCCCCTTTTTAAGGGGGAAGCAAGAGTTTCAAAGCCTTTTAAACCTAAAATATTGCACCATTATCAACAATTCTGTAGGGGCGGGTTCGCCAACAAACTTAAAGGTAACAAACGGGTTAAATAAACCCGCCCCCACCCCACCAATAACCCATATTGACATTGATGCAAGATGTTCCTTAAACCTGACATCTTGGATCGATATCAATAAATAGAAACAGTAAATCTAGTTTGCACTCTGAATTTATGCTGCTTCCCGCCGACAAACGCACTAAGTTAGATGACACCGACGACAATTTGTTTTATTCCTATCCTCGGTTTGTAACGCACGTAGACGATGGATTCATCCAGCAATTAACCGATTTGTACCGGGAAAGGCTGAAACCAAATACTCGGATTTTTGACATGATGAGTAGTTGGGTTTCTCATTTACCTGACGAGATGCAATTTGCCCATGTCGAAGGACACGGAATGAATGAAGAAGAGTTAGCAAAAAATCGCCGACTGGATCGTTATTTCGTGCAGAATTTGAACGCAAATCCCAAATTGCCGCTGCCGGATTCAGATTTTGATGCAGTTATTAACTGCGTTTCGGTGCAGTATTTGCAGTACCCGGATGCGATTTTTTCCGAGATTCACCGGATATTAAAGCCCGGTGGTATCGCAATTATGAGCTTTTCCAACCGGATGTTTTATCAAAAAGCAATTGCTGCTTGGCGGGACGGATCGGAGGCCGATCGAGTAGAATTGGTCAAGCGTTACTTTGATTCTGTCAAAGGAGCAAACATACCCGGATTTAGCAAGCCGGAAGTCATTGTTCGCAAGCCTAATTTGCCGAGTTTCATGCAAATGCTGCGCATCAGCAGCGGCGATCCTTTTTACGCGATAATTGCTTACCGCCAAAGTTAGGATTTTTAAAAGATGTTTGTAGTGAGGACTTTAGTCCGCTGATTTTTATGAGCACTAAACGACAAGTTCAAATCGATACTTTCTTCTGTCGCAAAAAACTAAAGTCCTTACTACGAACCGCTCGACAGTGACCCTTTTTAAGTTATAATCTGTTTAACAGTTGCTACTAAAATATGGAAAACAAACTTTTGCAGCGGATCACCATCGATCCGAATATTTGTCACGGCAAACCCTGTATTCGCGGTCTTCGATATCCAGTAGAGTTAATTCTTGAATTACTCAGTTCTGGCATGAATGCTGAAGAGATCGTGGATGATTATGAAGATTTAGATCCTGAAGATATTCATGCTGTTTTGCTATTTGCAGCGCGACTGACTCAAGTAAAAAGCATATACCGACTATCGCAACAGTAAAACTGTCAACAGTCAACTGTCAACTGTTACTCTGCTAGCCATTCTGCGTACCCGCAACTAAGCAAATGCTCATTTAACTTAGCAATAGCTTCAGTATCTCGCGCAACGATTGAACTAACGGCATACACATCATTCAGAACAAGATAATAATCTTTGCCGGTGCAATGTGCCATGACTTCTGCTAAATTGCGATCGGACATTTCATCATACAGCAGCGTCAAAAGTGGCAAATAATCTTCCTCTTTTACTCCGTCAGGAAAAGCACGCTCAATTAGCTTGTAGGTACTCAACAAATAATTTTCAATAACTTTCATCGTTAGTTTCCCGTTAAACGACATGGAGGGTGGATGTAGGCGCTGAAATCAACACCTTGACCGCTGATTGCCCTAACAGCTTTAGCATCTGCTGTCATAGTTATGATTCCCAACTGGTCGCCCGTTCCTAGAATTATTATATCATTTTCGCCTAAGTTTCTAGTTGTCTGCAGATTTAACGATCGAGCAGAAGGATTGTCACGAATGACAGTTACTCTCAGGAGGAACCGACTCGATCGCGCTTGCTCCAAGGCACCTGCTATGCTTGTAACAATATTAGTAAACTCATTAAAAGCAGTTTGAGTCATCACCATTTGCTGTCCTTGCACGTATTGTCGCAACTGAGCGCGGATTGGCGAATTTTCCGAAATAAATGCAATTCCCGTGCTATTATCTAAATTGAGCATCTAAATAAAAAGTACAAAGCATCAAAATTATACTGTGAAACCGTACCAGCAGATACCGATCGCGGAATGCAACGAGCCTTTAGTGCCGATACCTGTTGAATATTTTGCCTTTGAAACACCGCATCCCTATCAAAAATTAGGCGCGCCCTATCACAACAGTAAAGCAGATTCGCCTTATTATTTGCGCCAAGGAGTTGTAGGTAGTTTGATTGCCGCTCAAAAACATTTGCAGCAAGATTATCCAGATTGGAAAATTCTGATATTTGATGCTTACCGCCCCGTAGAAGTGCAGCAATTTATGGTAGATTATACCTTTGCAGAAATTGCCAAAGCTCAAGGCTGTAAATTCCCTATTTCAGAAGACCAAAAACAGGAAATTTTAGAAAAAGTCTATCAATTTTGGGCAGTTCCAAGTCTCGATCGCGCGATACCTCCACCTCATAGTACGGGCGCGGCTTTAGATGTAAGTTTAGTCAATAAAAACCAGCAACCAATTGACATGGGTTCTGCGATCGATGAAATATCAGAACGTTCTTACCCGGATTATTTTAGCAATAGCAATGAGTCACAACAACAAGAATATCACCGTCACAGGCAGATTCTCAAAAATGCCATGTTAGCTGCTGGTTTCCAACAGCATCCTAATGAATGGTGGCATTTTTGTCTGGGCGATCAAATGTGGGCTTGGCTGACAAACCAACAGCAGAAAACAAGTCAAGTTATCGCGCGATACGGTCGATGTTAAACGATTTTATATTATTCCCTTTCAACTCAAAACTCAAAACTCAAAACTCAAAACTCCCGATCGACTATTGCCAGAGGGGTGACAGCGATCTAGAATTAGTTAGGAATCGCGCAAAAACCAGTTTCTCCGAAAAATTGCGGATTGATGCGATCGAACTTGACGCCGAAACCCGGTTTTTCAACTTTTGCGCAACTCCTGTCGATCGAAACGCACGAGTGCAGGCAAATCCAACCAGCACTGCAAACCCTAAAGGATAACCTAAAATTAACTCAATGAAAGCACTAATCCTCTCAGGCGGTAAAGGAACACGGTTGCGTCCCCTAACTTATACGGGTGCAAAACAGTTAGTTCCCGTAGCAAACAAGCCGATATTGTGGTACGGAATTGAGGGAATTGTGGCGGCTGGAATTACCGATATCGGGATTATTATCAGTCCCGAAACCGGCGAAGAAGTGAAAGAGAAAACGGGAGACGGATCTCGTTTCGGCGCAAAAATCACTTATATTTTGCAAAGCGAACCGGCTGGACTCGCTCACGCGGTGAAAGTTGCTCAACCATTTTTAGGCGATTCTCCATTTATTATGTATCTGGGAGATAACTTAATTCAAAGTCAATTAGATCTGTTTTTAGAGAATTTTAAAAAGAACCAACTAGACGCTTTGATTCTGCTGCGTCCCGTTCCCAATCCCACAGCTTTCGGGGTGGCAAAAGTAGATGAAAACGGGCGAGTTTTGCAGTTAGTAGAAAAACCCAAAGTCCCGCCATCTAATTTAGCACTGGTGGGAATTTACTTTTTTGCACCGACAATTCACGAAGCAATTGCTCAAATCAACCCCTCAGCCCGCGGCGAATTGGAAATCACAGACGCGATTCAAAAACAGATCGATACCCAAAAACACGTGGAAGCTTGCAGTTTAGAAGGTTGGTGGTTGGATACTGGAAAAAAAGACGATTTGCTGAGTGCAAATCAAATTATTCTAGATAGCTGCATCGCGACTCCTGTAACAGAATTTAAAACAGATGCTACGAGTCAAATTATCGGTCGGGTGCAAATAGGAGAAGGTACGGAAATTATCAATTCTACAGTCCGCGGCCCGGTGGTAATTGGCGAAAATTGTCGCATCGAAAACAGCTTTATCGGACCTTACAGCAGTATTGCCGATCGCGTGACGATGATTGATGCAGATATCGAACACAGTGTAATATTGCAAGGAGCAAAAATCTCTGGCATTCACCAGCGAATTGTTGATAGCGTTATCGGCCAGCGCGCGCAACTTGTTAATGCCCCGCCTCGCCCTAAAGCTTTGCGGTTTATGATCGGTGATGACAGTCAAATTGAGTTAGTCTAAAGACTGAGAAAAAGGTCGATCGAGTCAGACCGATCGAGTTAAGGCGCGATCGACCCTTTTACACCATTTTAGAAGTAAAACATCATGATTCAAGCCGAAACTATTCCCCAAACAGTTCCCCAAAAACTCACGTTTGACGAGTTCGTTGTCTGGTATCCAGAGAACTCTATCCATCGCTACGAACTACATAACGGAGTAATTATTGAAATGCCTTTAGGAACTGGCGACCATTCCAATGTTACAGGTTCCATCACCGTAAAACTAGGAATTGAAATTGAGCGTCGCGAATTACCTTACTCCATTCCTGGTGCCTGCTTGCTGAAACCAATCCGTGACAAGTCAGGTTATCAACCAGACGCGATCGTTCTGGACAAAACCGCGATCGCAAATGAATCGCGCTGGAAAAAAGAATCGATCGTTACGATGGGATCTTCAGTGCGACTGGCTGTAGAAGTCGTTAGTACAAACTGGCGAGATGATTATTTTTTAAAAGCTTCTGAATATGAGGAAATGGGCATCCCCGAATACTGGATTGTAGACTATCTGGGTTTAGGAGGTCGCAATTTCATCGGCAATCCCAAACAACCTACTTTGTCAGTCTATCAACTGGTAGATGGCGAGTATCAGGTTAAACTGTTTAGGGGAAATCAGAAGGTTGAGTCGCTAGCTTTTCCCGAATTGAACTTGACGGCAGAACAGATTTTTCTCGCTGGATTCCCAGAAAGTTAGCCGAGTTAAAAAGCTGGTCAATCGACAATAAACTTATAGCAAGGCAGGCAAAAGATTGGAGTACGAAGAAATACCAACTCAACAGATAATAAACAAACTGCGGCAAACTTTAGAACCGCGAATTGGGATTACTCCAACGCCGATATCTGACAGCGGAAATAGTTCGATCGCCCTTGAGGAAGATGACGAAGATATCGCTATTTTAAAAACAGGTTTCGACATTTATAACGTCCCGATTACTTCTTATCAAAGGCGTCTGGGCTCCGCCGTAATTGCAGCTAGAAAATTCGTCCGCAAATTGCTGAGACCTGTATTAGAACGCCAAGTCATTTACAATTTTGCCAACACCCGCGTAGTTCAAACTCTCAGCATAAAAGTGCAAAAATTGCAAGCCGATCGCGAAAATTTAGAGAAAGAAGTGCGATCGAAATTCAGCGATAGATATCCCGAAGTGGCAGCCAAAATTCAAGCCCAAGAACAAGCCATCACCGCCCTGCAAGCTGAAATCGAACAAATTAAAGCCGTACAGCAGCAACAAAGTGCTATGTTAGAAAAGATTACCTCTCAATTGCTCGATCGACCGCAATAAGAGGAAGGAAGAAGGAAGAAGGAAGAAGGAAGAAGGAAGAAGGAAGAAGGAAGAAGAAAAAGCAACATGTCAACTATCAACTGTCAACTTGCAACCGCAGATGCAAGGCGGATAAACGCAGATAAACGCAGATAAATTTCATCAACTGTCAACTGTCAACTGTCAACTATCAACTGTCAACTATCAACTCTCAACTATTCTAAAATCCCATGTCCGAACTACCGATATGTTCGCTAATTATAGTCAATTATAAAGGTCTTCGCCAAACGAAAGATTGCTTAAAATCCTTATTCAAACTTGCCTATCCCGAACAGCAATTAGATATAATCGTCATCGATAACTGTTCCGAAGATGAATCGGTTAACTCGCTGCGGGAACTATTTCCTCAAATTCGCCTGTTTGTCAATTCCACAAACAACTTTGCCAAAGCCCTCAACCTCGGAATTCAAGAATCAAAAGGTCAATACATCGGGTTTTTAAATAACGACGCTACCCTTGACAGTCAGTGGCTGAATGTATTAGTTAATTTGTTAGAAAATAACGCAAAAATCGGCGCAGCCAGCGGCAAACTGCTGTTTAAAGACGGGCGGATTAACAGCGTTGGCATTCAGCAATTGAAAAACTTTTACTGGCAAGATGTCGGCTTTGGCGAAAAAGATTCCGGGCAGTACGATACAGAGAAAGAAGTCGAGGGTTTGTGTTGGGCGGCGGTACTATTTCGCAGGGAATGTCTCGAAGATGTCGGTCAAATTGACGAAGATTTTGTCATGTATTTTGAGGATGTAGAGTTTGCCAAACGCTGCCAAAAACGCGGTTGGAAAATGCTTTACACTCCCGACGCCATTGCCCATCACGAATATCGCGGTTCCAGCAAAGGCAGCAAATTAACCGAGTATTTTTGCAACCGCAATCGGTTTTTATATTTGGCAAAACACGAACCTTTGCAACTCGCCTCGGCAATCCATACTTCGGATTTTTTTACTAACAAACAGTACGATTTTCTATTCGAGAGTATCTTTGTCGCAATTAAAAAATTGCTCGATTATCAAACACCGGAAATTGTCGAAACTTTACTGCCGCAATTGTGCGAAAGGTTGGCGGTAATTTTCAGCAGGATTAAGGTCGATCGTATTTTACCTCGATTGCAGGTGATTCGGGCCGATCGCAAAATGTCGATCGGGATTTACGATTGCGGGTTGCATTTTATCGGTGGCGGGCAAAAATATGTTGCTACCATCGCCTCGTTGCTGCAAGATAGATTTGATATTACTTTTATCGCCAACAAACAAGTTACAATTTCCGACTTAGAATCTTGGTACGGCCTCAATCTTGCCAAATGTCGAGTTAAAGTTATTCCCTTGGCATTTTACGAGAAACGCGGAATGCAGTGCATCGATTCCAGCATCATTGCCGATGACATGGAAAATCCCTTTGATGAAATTGCCAGAGACAGCAAAAATTACGATGTTTTCATCAACGCCAACCAACTCGAAAAAGTTAAACCGCTGTCACCGATTTCAATATTTGTCTGCCACTTTCCCAATGCGTTTCCCAACCGCCATTTTGCTGTCGGCGACTACACTTTCATTATTGCTAACAGTCAATTTACAGTTAAATGGCTTGAAAAGCGCTGGAATTTACAACCAACTTTTATGCTGTACCCGCCCGTGGAAATGGCAACAGTAAAAGTTCCGAAAGAAAACATCATTTTAGCGGTAGGGCAGTTTGAAGCTGGGGGAACGAAAAAGCAAATTGAATTAATTCAAGCTTTTCGCAGTTTGCAAGCAAATCATCCCGAGAAAATGCAAGGATGGCGGCTGATTTTAGCGGGCAGCAGCGTGGCGAAAAATCCGTATTTAAAAACTGTGCGAGACTTGTTAAAGGCAGATTCGGGGTCGATCGAACTTAAAGTCAACGCTGATTGCGATGAGGTAAAATCGCTGTATGCTAAAGCCAGCATCTTCTGGCACGCCTGCGGTTTGGGTGAAGTCAACCCTCAAAGATGCGAGCATTTTGGCATGGCTACAGTCGAGGCAATGCAGAATAATTGTGCCCCGATTGTGTTCAACGGTGGCGGGCAAATCGAAATAGTTGAAAGCGGGCGATCGGGCTTCTTATTTAATAGTATAGAAGAACTTTGCCACCATTCTTACCAACTGATTGTCAATCCCGATTTATTGGCCCAAATTCAAGCGGCTGCGGGCGATCGAAGTCAATATTTTAGACTTGCACCTTTTGAGCAAAAAGTCAAGCATTTTTTCGAGATTATTCATCAAGAATATGCCACCATGCGACTGCCAAACCCAGGCGATTTTAGATTTTAGATTTGCGATTGCAATCGCGAGGCAGAGCCTCGGGACATGGGTTCCCAGGCAGAGCCTGGGAACCAGTAAACCAGTAATTACTCGTTACCAGGCTCTGCCTGGTAATGCAGATCTAGAGGCTCTGCCTCGCGAATTCAACTATCAGCTAGCGGTTCAAAAATCGATCGGGATCGATGTTAGATTCCCGCAATCTTTGTATTAAAGCTGCTAGCTGAGATTCTGCAATCTCGGCACGTTGTCGCTCTTGTTCGGCACGTTGCTGTTCTTGTTCGGCACGTTGCTGTTCTTGAATAGCAATTTCTAGTGCTCGTTCCTCAGGAGTAGGAATCCAATCGCCCTCAGCGTCGTACCACCGCAGCCACAATCTTGTGACTCCAAAATACTCGCCTTCCCACAATCCCAATCCAATATTTATCTCCTCCATCCAAACGCGATTTTCAGGTATTTCTAATTCTTGGTAATGACCTCCTTCCAATTTGAAAGCCCTCAGGTTATCGGTATAGCGGCTGAAAACTACATAGTAAGGAATTCTCAAAGCCTGTTCGTAAACTTCCCATTTTTTTAAGGGCTTTTCCTGACGCACTTCCTGAGTTAATTGACCGTTATTTACTCCGGCTTCGGAATTCGCTTCTTGACTTATTTGACCGTTATTCGTTACCGCTTCGGCAGTAGCAGGCACGGTTTCTGGAAAATCGTTCAAATCTTCTTTTTCAGTTCCCGGCGACAGCAATTCGACTATGACAAACGGGTTAACTCCTTCTTGCCAAGTCACGTAACTCAGCCGCATATCGAATGATTCGTACAATCGGGAAACTCCGACAACTCCAAACCAATCCGGCCGTTTGTACCACAAGGGATGGCGGACATCGTAATACAAATTCATGTCGCCTGTGCAAAATATTTGATTTGGGGAATAATTGGCAGGGCGAAAAGTAAAATTCAATAATTGCGCCTGCAAGTCGTGAAATTCATCTGGCAAACCTGGTTCCTCCGGATTTTCGCTAGGTAGATCGTACATCGTCGGGAGCGTTTCTTTTGCAGGTCGCGGCGGTTCGGTTTGCGGTACGGGATATTTGAATGGTAGCATCGGCTTTTATACAGTTGATAGTTGATAGTTGATAGTTGATAGTTGACAGTTGATAGTTGACAGTTGACAGTTGACAGCTTGCCTTGAGCTTGTCGAAGGGTTGATAGTTGAATAGTCTTTAGTTGTTTTTTATTTGTTTTTACTTGTTTTTACTTGTTTGACTCATTTTTACTTTTTTTTAACAGACTCTGCCTGGTAACGCAGATTTAGAGGCTATGCTTCGCGGATTCGATCGACCATCAATGCGATCGAGCCTACCATAATTCTATGTTCCTGCACCTGAATTCTCTCGTGTAAAGTTTCTGGCGTATCGTCGGGCAATACAGGCACTGCAGCTTGCATTAAAATCGGCCCGCTATCTACTGCCAAACGAGCGATATGCACCGTACAACCAGTAATTTTAACTTTAGCTGCTAGCGCTTGTTCTACAGCGCGAATCCCCGGAAAACTCGGCAGCAAACTCGGATGAATGTTAATAACTTTGTCCGGGTAAGCAGCTAGCAAAACTTCAGTAACGATGCGCATCCAGCCCGCCATAACTACTACTTCTACACCATATTCTTGCAAAGTTTTGACAATTTTTGTATCTAATTCTTCCCGAGTTTTACACTCGCGATGATTGAGAAGAACTGCGGGAATGCCGTATTTTTCTGCTCGGGCTGCGGCTTTAGCTTCGGGATTGTTGTAGATTAAAACTTGGACTTTTGCATTGAGTTGTTGGTTTGCGATCGCGCTGGCAATAACCTCAAAATTGCTGCCGCTTCCCGAGGCTAAAACTCCTAATTTTAAAGGAGGAATATTAGGCGCGATCGCGCTCGTAACAATCTCTGGAGAAATCAAGTAATCGGCTTTCATAAAATAGGTAATGGGTAATGGGCGGAGCGTAGCGGAGGGAATGGGTAATGGGTAATGGGTGATGGGCGCAGCGGAGCGGAGGGAATTGGTGATTGGTGATTGGTGATTGGCTGCTAATTTTTTGCTGGCTAATCGTTTGGGAGGGCGGGTTTATAAGATTGCTGGTTTGAGGCAAAGATGGTTGGTGAACCCGCCCCTACAAGCTAATTGTCTGCTGACTGATGATTGATAACTGATGACTGATGACAACTATCAACTCTCAACTGTCAACTGTCAACTCTCAACTGTTTAAAAAAATCTTCAGCGATAAGCCCGTAAGTTTTGAGATCCCAATGTCTGCCTTTAACAAATATATGCTGGCGCAAAATACCTTCCAATTGCATCCCCATTTTTTCCATCACGCGGGCCGAACCGATATTATTAATTTCGCACTTACCCTCAATTTTATTTAACTGCATTTCCCGAAAGCCGAATTCAACAGCCGCACTGACGGCCTCGCTCATGTATCCTTCGCCCCAATATTTGCGAGAAAGTGCGTAACCGATTTCAGCACGACTGTGAGTCATGCTCCATTCTACAAACCCGCAAGTTCCGATAAATTTACGATCGCCCTTATGAATGATTCCCCAATCGACAAGCTCCCGCCTTTTGTACATTTTAATCAGCGACTTGACAAAAAATTTAGTATCTTCGATCGAATCGTGAGTTGACCACATCGTATATTCTGACACCTGCGGGTCCGAAGCATACTCAAATATATCCGCAACATCGTTGAACGCAATTTTTCTGAGCAGCAGCCGCTCAGTTTCGATCGTCGGTAAATTTGCTAATATATCGAGAAGTTTCATTGTGACATCGCTGTGTATCGTGATACAGTTGAAAGCTAAAACCTAAAATTTTCAAACCGATGGTTCCGATTAAATCTGGACGTTTTAACTGGTTGGATAACGAGTCGATCGCAGCTTGGACTTTTTTAGCCCCAGCTTTAGTATTGCTGGGCGCATTTTTAATCGGACCGATCGGTTATTTATTTTACCTCAGTTTTACCAGCGGCAGCTTTACCCAATCGGGCACCCGTTTAATTGGCTTAACAAACTACAAGCGCCTGTTAGACAACCCGGATTTTTGGCAAGTCCTCCAAAATACTATATATTTTACTGCTGCGACGGTTATTCCCAGCTTAATTATTCCCTTAGGTTTAGCAGTTTTGCTAAATCGAACATTTGCTTGGCGGGGAATTCTCCGCACCGCCTATTTTATCCCCTCTATTACCTCATTAGTGGCAGTCGGTTTGGGTTGGCGGTGGTTGTTTCAAACTGACGGTCCGGTTAATTATATACTGGGGGCGATCGGCTTAAATCCGGTGCCTTGGCTGAGCAGCACGGTTTGGGCTATGCCAGTTTTAATTCTGTTAAGTATTTGGAAACAATTAGGCTTTAATATGGTAGTATTTTTGGCCGGATTGCAAGCAATCCCGGTCAACCGCTACGAAGCTGCAGAATTGGATGGCGCGAATGATTGGCAGCAATTTTGGCACATTACTTTACCCGGTTTGCGACCGACTTTAGTATTTGCTACCGTTACCACTGCGATTTTTACCCTGCGGAGTTTCGAGCAAGTTTACGTCATCACCGGAGGCGGTCCTTTGAACTCAACTAATTTGTTAGTTTACTACATTTACGAGCAAGCTTTCGCACAATTTGATTTCGGCTATGCTGCCGCCGCTGCAACTTTGTTGATGGCAGTAGCTTTGATATTAGTTTACATTCAGCTTCGAGTTTGGGGCGAGGATTCTTAATTGGATGAAAATTAATTTGTAGAGTAGTACCTCCGTCTTTACTTTTAACAAATTTAAAGTTAATCCAAAATCAGCGTTAACTCCTCGATAGGCTCTCCCTATCTCCGTACTCTCTGCGCTCTCTGCGTTTAATTATAACTGATGTATTTAACGCAGATTTATCTCATACAAAATAAGTTTTTATATTCCCTTGATGATTTAATAAAAGTTCAAAAACCACCAGATATCAAACCCGATTTAACAGTTTCTCCCGCAAACAAACATTCCGATTTTCCGCGATCGCGACTGCGATGCTAAGCCTTCAGAATGTGTTGTCCGGTTCCCCCCTTCTTAAGCTATGCTAGGGGGGATCTGGGTCGAACGATCGCACAGCAGTCTCTGGCTGAATTTGACTTTAAGTTGACACCTACTAAAAATACTGTGTCTCTAGCGTTATATATCTAAGGACACAGCAGTGCCGTGTCCCTACCATCTGTCCCTTCTCTGGCAAGCCCGATGTCCGATCGTTCAATGTTGAGAAAAATATCAAGATTGTAATTTTTAAAGCCTTAATTATAAAGAAAGAAGTAAAATATAAAACTTACAATCGGAAATCATAATTAGTTTGAGGAAAAAAATCTCGTGCAATTAAAAACTAAAGTAGCCGTCAGGCGTGCCACAGGTGGATTTGCTCTAATTGACAGTTTAAAGCGTCACGGCGTCAAACATATTTTTGGCTATCCCGGCGGCGCAATTCTGCCACTTTACGACGAACTCTACCGCGCTGAAGCTGAAGGCGGCATCAAACACATCCTAGTGCGCCACGAGCAAGGTGCCGCCCACGCGGCTGACGGATACGCCCGCGCTACCGGACAAGTAGGGGTTTGCTTTGCTACTTCAGGCCCCGGCGCGACTAACTTAGTAACGGGTATCGCCACAGCCCACATGGATTCGATCCCGATGGTGATCGTAACCGGTCAAGTCGCCCGTCCCGCGATCGGCACCGATGCGTTTCAGGAAACCGATATCTACGGCATTACTCTGCCCATTGTCAAGCATTCCTATGTAGTGCGCGACCCGAGAGATATGTCGAGAATTGTAGCTGAAGCTTTCCACATCGCAAGTACCGGACGCCCCGGGCCAGTGTTGATTGACGTACCCAAGGATGTGGGCTTGGAAGAATTCGACTACCTGCCGGTGGAACCTGGGGCGGTGAGAATTCCGGGCTACCGGCCGACTACGAAGGGAAATCCACGGCAAATCAATCAAGCAATTCAATTGTTGAAGGCTGCGGAACGTCCTTTGCTGTACGTCGGCGGCGGGGCGATTTCTGCTGGAGCCCACGAAGAAATTAAAGAATTGGCACAGTTGTTCCACTTGCCCGTTACCACAACGCTGATGGGCAAAGGCGCTTTTGACGAAAATCATCCCCTATCTGTAAAAATGCTGGGGATGCACGGAACGGCCTATGCTAATTTTGCTGTCAGCGAGTGCGATTTGCTGATCGCCGTGGGAGCGAGATTTGACGATCGCGTGACGGGTAAATTAGACGAGTTTGCTTCTCGCGCTAAGGTGATTCACATCGATATTGATCCTGCTGAAGTTGGCAAAAACCGCGGCCCGGAAGTGCCGATCGTCGGAGATGTCCGCCAAGTATTGATCGATTTGCTGCGCCGCTGTCGGGAAATCGGAGTTTCCGGCAAGCCAGAACTGACAAAAGCATGGCACGATCGGATCGATCGCTGGAAGCACGACTATCCGCTAGTCGTACCCCACTACCCAGAAGTTTTATCCCCGCAAGAGGTGATTTCGGAGTTGGGATCTCAAGCGCCCGATGCTTACTACACCACCGATGTCGGCCAACATCAAATGTGGGCGGCGCAATTTTTAAACAACGGCCCGCGCCGCTGGATTTCCAGCGCCGGCTTGGGAACGATGGGCTACGGACTGCCGGCGGCAATGGGCGCGAAAATGGCCCTGCCTCACGAACAAGTAATTTGCATTGCCGGTGATGCCAGCGTGCAGATGAACATTCAAGAGTTGGGAACCCTAGCACAGTACGGCATTAATGTCAAGACCGTAATTGTCAATAACGGTTGGCAGGGCATGGTGCGGCAGTGGCAGCAAGCCTTCTACGGAGAGCGCTATTCGTCATCCAACATGGAAGTGGGGATGCCGGATTTTGTGATGCTAGCAGCAGCTTACGGGGTGAAGGGAATCGCAGTTTCGCGCCCCGAAGAGTTGAAAAGTGCGATCGCCGAAATGTTGGCCCACGACGGCCCGGTACTCTTGAACGCCAAGGTAACTAGAGACGAAAACTGCTATCCGATGGTAGCTCCCGGCAAGAGTAACGCGCAATGGTAGGTTTGCCGGAACGCAGCGCATTGGAAACAGCCGAGTTAATTTATTGTCCTAGCTGCGAGGCAAAGAATGTTTCTAGCAATAAGTTTTGTCCTGAATGCGGGACGAAACTTTAAGGCAGTCGATCGAATTTTAGGGCTTTCCCCAAGGAAAGCCCGTACTATGTCAATCTCTGCCTCTACCACCGGCCCAAGGCGGGCGGCCGGGGCCGTTGCGAATTTGAATGACTTCACCATTCTGCCGCCGGATCGAATAAGCATCAAAATCGTCATCGTCGTAATCGCCGACAACACTTACTTTTTCTCCAACCCGGAGGTTGATTTGTCGGTACCAGCGCGGGCCTGCATCAACGATGATTTCTCCGGTACCGTCGCTGAGGATAAATTCATTGCCGACAACGCTGGTGATTGTGCCGGAAATGGTGGTGCCGCGGTGGCGCTGCAACTCTTGAATCGAAGTTTGCGCTAGCGCCGGACCTTGCAGGTTGAGGGTGAAAACAGCGCAAGTACAGGCGAGTAAAATGATTTTTTTCATGGGTATCAAAAATGCTGAATGATGCTTTCGAGCTATGAGTTTGTAGCATAGACAGCAATTATGGCCAAAAAATGACAGCAGTCAAATCGGCAATTCGATCGTAAAAGTTGTACCTTCTCCGACAACGCTGCTGGCGGTGATTTTACCTCCTTGAACTTGCACGATTTGTTGCGCGATCGCAAGTCCCAAACCAAAACCTCCTGTAGTGCGCGATCGCACTTTATCTACTCGATAAAAGCGCTCAAAAATCCGGGGCAAATCCACCTCGGGAATTCCGATGCCTGTATCTTTAACTTCAATAAAAGCTTGCCGGTAGCCGGCGTACAGGGAAATTTCTACACTACCTCCCGCCGGAGTGTACTTGCAAGCATTTTGTACTAAATTAAATACTGCTTGACTCAATAAATCCGGCTCAGCTTTCACCTTAATCGGTGTGGCGGGTAAATTTACTTGCAAATTGATATTTTGTGCTGTTGCTTGAACTCGATACTCTGCCGACAATTTACCCAACCACTCGCGCAAGTCAACCTCAACTAAAGTTTCTGGAGAACTTTCGCTCCGAGCCAAAAACAGGAGATTTCCTACTAAATTGCTCATTGATTTAGCAATTTCAACTACCTTCTGCAATCGCTGGCGCGGTTGTACAGAATCTCCTTCAAATGCCAGCAATCCCACTTGAGCGTTGCTCAAAATAGCTGCTAGCGGTGCCCGCAGTTCGTGGGAAGCATTAGCAGTAAATCGCTGCAATTGTTCGCAAGCAATTTGCAGTTTTTGATTTGCCAATTCGGCGCTCGATCGAGCGGCCTCTAATTTAACATTACTTTCCCGCAAGCAAGCTCTTTCTAAATAAAGTTCTCGCTCCATTTTGCTGAATAAATCAACCGTCACCAAGCCGCCAACTGTCCCAACTAAAGCCCACAAATAAAGCATCACCCAACTCAGTTGGCGGTAAAATTCTAAATGTGCTTGACGCTCCCTTAACAAGCGTTCTTCTGTCGCAGCAAATGTATCGATTTTGGCTCTCGTTTCATCCATAAATATTTTACTCTCTTCCAACCAGTAATAGAGTTGATTGGTAGAAAAACGACCCGGAAATGACGGTCGATCGTCCTCACAATAGCCATATTTTTCGCAATCTTTGTCTGATTTCTGGTCTCGCTTTTTTCCGTTCTTATTATTACGATATTTAGGATGGATCGGAGCGTTCATTTGAGTGAGTTTTATCTCCATAACGCTGAGAGTTTGCTGCGTCAATAATTGTATATCCTTCAAAAAATGAGTTTGTTGGTAATTGTCAGCAACTAAAAGTTCCAGCGTTTTAAGAGAGTCAGGAATTCTAGCCGTTGCCTGAGTATAAGGTCTCAAAAAATCAGGTTTTCCCGTCATCGCATAACCTCTAACTCCTGTTTCTGCATCTACTAACGCTGTCACCAATCTTTTGGTTTCCAGCCGCACTTTTTGAGTGTGCTGCACCCAAGATTCATCTTCCACCAGACTGATTTTCAACCAAAATGTAGTCATTAAAGTAGCAATCAAACAGGCGATCGGAATAGCAATAATAAAAATTCCCCGCCTTCGAGTTGATAGATCGATCCAGAGTCGATCGACAGAACTTTTCATAGTAAATATTGATTATTCTGGTAGCGGAGTCAGGCGATAGCCCGCGCCGTAGACAGTTTGAATCCATGCCGATGCTCCTATTACTTGCAGTCGCTGCCGCAGCCTGCGGATCGAAGTAGCAACGGCGTTGCTTTCCGGTTCTTCTCCCCACTGCCACAGGGATTGTTCTATGAGATCGCGAGTTTTAATTTGATGGGGATGGCGCATCAGATATTCTAACAGTTGAAACTCGCGCACAGAGAGCTGCACTTGCATGGATTGTCGTTCAACTTTCATGGTTGCTAAATCTAGCTGCAAGTCTCCCAAACGCAGAATATCTCCAGTCCAAAGGGGCGATCTTCTGCCTAAAGCTCTCACCCGCGCCAGCAATTCAATAACATCAACGGGTTTAACTAAATAATCATCGGCTCCAGCATCTAAACCTAGCACTTTATCGGTAGTAGTATCTTTGGCAGTGAGCATTAAAATTGGTGCTGTTTTGCCAGATTGTCGGTAGCGCCTGCAAACTTCTATGCCGCTTAATTTTGGCAGCATCCAGTCGAGAATCAATAAATCGTATTTTTTTTCAGATATCAGCCACTCGGCTGTTTCTCCATCTTCGACTGCATCGACTACATTACCGGTTTGAGATAGTGCAGCCTGCAGGGGTTCTCTCTGCTCTGGGTCGTCTTCTACCAGTAGGATTCTCATGGTA
The DNA here is from genome assembly GCA_012034575.1 of Richelia sp. CSU_2_1. Taxonomy (GTDB): domain Bacteria; phylum Cyanobacteriota; class Cyanobacteriia; order Cyanobacteriales; family Microcoleaceae; genus Microcoleus. The sequence continues at coordinate 41,748 of JAAUPF010000032.1, forward strand.
TTTATTGCAGCAAAAAACTACAGTTTGGCAGTTAAAGTTGTGGTTGAAACCGCACGCCGCACAAACAAAGTCACCGGGCGCTGGCTGGTGCATCAAGGGGCTTGGCAACCCAGATTTGGCATTACCATTTGCCCGATCGAACACTATCAAATCCTCTTGCCATTTTACTGTTTTTCTGGCTTTTTGTCAGACTTTTGCTTTGCCAGCATTGCTTTAGCTTGCCGCCACAGGGCATCTAATTCTTCAGGCGGATAATCGGAAAGCGGTCGATCGCACGCAGCTTCCACCTGGGTAAAACGCTGCACGAATCGCTCGTTTGTCCCCCGCAAAGCCTCGGACGGATCTAAATCGTACCAACGCGCTAAATGAATCAAACAAAATAGCATATCGCCCAATTCTGACTGTTGCGCTGCTTTATCTTCATGTTTGAGAGCGAATTCAAATTCTGCCATTTCTTCGTGAAATTTATCCCACACACCCTCTACATTATCCCAATCAAAACTTACGTCAGCAGCTTTTTGAGAAATCTTCATTCCCGCAGTTAGCGGAGGTAAAATGCGAGCGTAACGGTTCATTTTAGCGGCTAAAGGTGGCAGTTGGGAACTGTTGCTTTTTTCTGTGGCTTTAATTTTTTCCCAGTTTTGGTGAACTTCATCAACGCTGTCAACTCGCACATCTCCGAAGACATGGGGATGTCGGCGGATCAGTTTTTCGGTAATGTTTTCGGCAATTTCAGCTAAGGTAAATTGACTGAATTCGCTGGCAATTTGCGCTTGCAAAATTACTTGTAACAGCAAATCGCCAAGTTCTTCCGCGATCGCACTTTTATCTCCGCCGCGAATTGCATCGGCAACTTCGTAAGCTTCCTCAATTACATAGGGAATTAAAGTTTCGGGAGTTTGCGCCAAATCCCAAGGACAGCCGCCATCGGGCGATCGTAATTTTGCCACAACTTCAATTAAACGTTCGATCGCCCGGAGCGATTCACTGTGAGAATTAGACATAAGAAGAAGGAAGAAGGAAGAAGGAAGAAGGAAGAAGGAAGAAGGAAGAGGGAAGAGGGAAGAGGGAAGAATTGAGAGTTGAGAGTTGAGAGTTGAGAGTTGATAGTTGATAGTTGTCGTCAGGAAAAAGGAAGAGGGGAGAGGGAAGTGTTTAGCAATCCGGATCTTACTTTTAATTAGGTGAACTTACTTAAAATTTACTTTCGAGATTTGGCAGGCGGACGGCTTGTCGGTTTGCGCCGGGGCCTTTTGATTTTCGATCGAGAGTGCAATCCGCTCCATCCTTGCTTTTTGAACCTTTTGTACGCCGAACCGCTCCAATCGCTCAGATAGTGGCTCATAGCGCCCAATTCTAAACCGACATAAACGGCAAACATTTCAGTACGGTGTTCCCAGATCGATCGCCCGTAATTTGCCGTCGCCTCCTCCCAATTCCACCTCACATTCCCGACTTTTTCAGCAATTGCTGCCCCGCAGATCCCTAACAGCAGTATCCAACTAGCGAGGTAAAGTACGCGCAAAGCAGTGCCAATCAGGGGGCCGTGGGACAGAAAAGAGCGGTGGTTCAGGCTTTTTTGGTAGGGAAGCCAGATCGATCGAAACCATCCCCAGCGTTGATACTGACAGGAATAGATATCTAAGTCAGGGCCGAACATCAGCCCGCCAAACAAATAGCTGCCGGAAACGAGCAAAGTTAGATTGCTGCTCTGAGTCTGGCCAAAAGCGAGTGCTGCCACTGCAGGCAAACACCAGAGAGTTATGCGATCGTGCGTGCGGCCAGAGGGCATTGAAAATTGATGATTTTTTACTTGATATTTTTAGGTAACAGTGTTATGATATATCGGTGCGATCGAAATTGGGCGGTTAGCTCAGCGGTAGAGCGCCTGCCTTACAAGCAGGATGCCACAGGTTCAAATCCTGTACCGCCCATTCTAATTATTTCTGAAACCCTTGATAAATCAAGGGTTTTGCTTTTTTCAGATGCCCGTGACTCCCGCTCTTGAATACAAATTGACCGCTAAATGAAACTGACGCTAAATTAATTGCACCCGAAAATATGCAAAAAATATTTGCCTTTCCTTGAGACTTGTGATACCATTAAATGTTAGAGTGAAAAAACGCGGCGAGCGTAGCCAAGTGGTTAAGGCAGTGGATTGTGGTTCCACCACTCGGGGGTTCGAGTCCCCTCGTTCGCCCTTATTCGATACTTTTTATTTCCTAGGAGCCAATCTTGCTGGTAGCGGATTGCAGCCGTAGGAATTATTGCTGTTGGCGTGCAATTAGCATGAATGCTGTCGCTATTGACTGCTTACTGCTCGCTAGCGCTTATGATTTCGTGAAAACTACTAGCACTTGGAGTCGGGAAGGAAGTGCTGTTTCCCTGTATCAAAGACCATTTTTCGTTGAGAATGATTCTACTGGACTGGCGGTCTAGTCCCTCTCCCCCTCGTGTATGCCCAGGCAGTTAACAATCGCAAATGTGGTAAAGTTTTGTGTCAGTTGCTATTGTCCGCGCAACTTCGTGCAATTTCAGTTAAACGCGATCGCCCCTAATGTTTTTGCCAATCCTACCTCCAGCCCAAGCAATCCAAACCTTTCCCGCCCGACAACTCATCATCCAGCCGGAAACTCCAACACCGGAAAACGAAATTGATGCGCCACCTGCGCCAACCAGCAGCCCCCCGAACACAGTGATGCAGCCCCAACAGGTGCGCGCATTGCCGGGACAGCTAGACAGAGTACCAGTTTTTAACAGCAACAGTCCCGAAGTCGTCCAAACTGAAGGCGTTTTGCTGTCCACTTTTCCACCCCAAGGGAAACAAGTTCCTAGCGCCCATTTAAACTTTCCGTTCAACGGCAGATTTGACATATTTGCCCACCACATCGCCCGCGCTAGAACTCGCGAACAAACTCGCACTTTATTTCAAGGAATAATCGTCCACAATCCCAACTCCGAACCCGTTACTTTAAACATCCTGCAAGGCGCTACTTATTTAACTCGACCGGATGCGTTGTTTGTCGATTTGCCATCCTATCTAGAAAATCGATTCGGTACTGTTTTTGCCGGGCCGGGAAGCCGGATCGCGAGCGATGTTTTGCGGGGACACCGGCAAGGAATTTTGCCGGCATCGACAATAATTCAACCCGGAGAAAGCCGGATGCTGATGAATTTGCCGATTCCGGTGGGCAATGTCACGCCTTCTTCTAACGGTCGATCGACCTTGTTTCGGATGTCTAGCAGCAACTCGGTTTATGTTGCCAGTTTAGCCATGTTTGCTCCCAAAACTAAAGATGGCATCGAGCAATATCCGACTTTAGAACAGTGGCAAAATATTTTAAATACCCAAGGTTTAGCGGGACCTAGAGATTTAGCCCCAACTCCCATAGGATCGAATCCCCCGCAAGTAATTTACGGTCGCGTCGCAGGAGTAGCGGAAGGTTCCCAGTGGGAAGCAAAAATTACTGACAGTCCGAGAACCAATTATTTAAGCATTCCCCGGCGGGGCGAAGCATTTTCTTATGCTTTGAGTACCACTCATACGGGAACTTTTGGAACCGGGCAAATTCAAAGCGCTAAAATGTTAGCTCGATATCCCGATACTGCTTATTACGCTCACGGAAATTACGGGATTCAATACAATCTAACTTTACCGCTTTACAATAAATTAAGGCAACCGCAATCTGTGAGCATTTTAATGCAAACACCAGTTAAGGCAAATACAGAAGCGGGAGGACTGATGTTTTTTGAACCGCCGGAAAATCGGGTGTTTTTCCGAGGTACGGTGCGGGTAATGTTTAATGACGATCGCGACAAAACTATAACGCGCTACATCCACATCGTACAGCGTCGGGGGCAGCAGGGAGAACCTTTGGTCAATGTGAACATGAAACCGGGGGAACGCCGTTTAGTTCAGATAGATTTCTTGTACCCGCCGGATGCAACGCCGCCGCAAGTTTTGACAGTTCGATCGAATAATTAATCGATACTCGCGATCGAATCAGATCGATCGTCCAGTATACAATTAGTAGGGTGCGCAGTGCGCACCTTACCGACTCGCAATCGAATCAGATCGATCGTCCAGTATACGATTAATTACCGCTCGATACAAACAAACGCAATATCCAAATCACCTAAAAGCTTACTGGATAGCTATTATTCTCTCTTCCTTCTTCCTTCTTCCTTCTTCCCTCTTCCTTCTTCCTTCTTCCTTCTTCTTAGTTAAATCGGTTGTTTCGGAAATTTTGCAATTGAGTTCGATCGATCTGAACTACTACTGGCTTTTTTTTTGTTCAGGACGATCGCGTTGTGCCTGTTCAATAATAACAATTGAGCCAAAATTGCTGCAAAAAATCGCTTTTTCCGAAACTTGCCTTCAAAGCGCGATATCTTAACTATCCACTCTTCTAATTTATACCGCCAGTTTCTCCCGTTTTTAGAAACTACAAAAATTGTTCCCGGTATGTAATCGCCTCGATTTGCCCAGAAAGCATACCTTTCGCCTAAAGTAAAGTAGTGAAAAACATTAGTCGCTGTAGAATTTTGAGCTAACTTTTCCGAAACACCCAAAGAGTTGAAAGTTACGGTCGATCGAATATAATTCGAGTATTTTGCTGCAATTTGCTGCGCGACTTTACCGCCCAAACTTTCGCCGATGACATCAGCCGGATTTCCGCTTTCAAATTGCTCTTTTATCCAACCAACTGCACCAGATGTTTCCGCCGCTTTTAACTGCCTTTGAAAGCGGGCTACAAACACATCCGGCGTATCTTCCAAAACGCGATCGAACGGATACCAAGAACCGTAGCCGCGAATTACTAAAATCGGAGTAATGCTGACATATCCCAGACAATAACGGCCTTCAGCATAAAAACCGGTACGGGTATCTTCAAACACTTTTTCTACTACATAACCGTGCAGCATTTGTCCTGCTTGGTGGCGAATATAAATTGAAGGATTGCTGGGGTTAAAAGTATCTTGCAGTTGGGGTTTGGCAAACTTTTCGTAGGCATAATCTAGCAGGTGTCTGCCCGTAGCGCGATCGACAAATTCCAATTTTATTTCTTCCATACTACTATATGGAGTTTTGAGTTCCTCGGGAGTTTTGAGTTTTGAGTGGAAAGAGAGTTGACAGTTGTAAGTACCAATTACCCATTACCAATTACCCATTACCCACTTCAAGTTTTAGCTTGAGGAATGGCAACCAAAGTGATAGAATTAGCGGGATAAGTCGATTGAAAACCGCTAGGCGTAACACTTAAATCTTGCTGGCGGACGATCGCCCCTAAATTCGCCTCGCTATAAGTATAAACTTCCGCGCTGCCACTTGGATTAAATCCCGTCAAGCTCAAATTACTTGTCAAATTATTGCCAGTTTTATTGATAATTACCAGTGTCAAAGTACCGTCGCTGCTGCGTTGGGCGCTGTAAATCGCTAACTGTCCCCGATCCGTACTGTTCGATCGCACCCAAGTATCTCCGTACTTACCGCCTTTGCGATCGTAATTCATGTAAATTCGGAAGGAATAAGCACCCGGTTGCGAAGACTTTGGAGGCCCCCATAGCGTCGCTAAATCGAGTTGTTCCTGCCCGAAAATACCCAGGATATCGGCTTGAGTTAGCGCGCCGTTAATCGACTCCAAACCGCCCCAATTGTATTCAGTAATTGCAACTTTTGTTCCCGGATAATCCTGTTTTACCCACTCTCGAAACCGGGGAATAATTGCTAGGGGCGGGTGGTATTTGCCGATCCAACTTTCATCAATATAAGTGCTGTCCCAAAGAGAACGAGTCGATCGCAATCGCGCTGCTTGAATTTTAGCATCACCTGCCGGACAATTCGCCAAACAACCGGCATCGGATAAGGGGTAATAGTGTTCGTCAAAATAATCGAGGATGCGAACTCCTTTCTGTTGTTCCCAAGCGCGCATTTGCTGCAAGTACCAGCGCGCAAACCAGACACCGCCGTGGTTTTCCCGATCGCCCTTTACTAAAGAATCGACAAAAACTACCCAGCCAAAATCCGAAGGACCGAGGACTTTAGCGGTGGGATCGACAGCTTTAACCATTGAAGCATATTGATAAGTGCGATCGCGCAATTCTTCATAGCTTGTCAGTTCCGGGTGAACGTCGCGGTGAGTGTTTCCCCAGCCGCTTGGTTCGTTGTCCATTTGGTAAATTTGCACGCCACCGTTAGCTGCTGTACCGTGAGTTTTAACTAAGTGTTCTACCCAAGCTTTTTGAAATGCCGGATCGCTGACAATGCTGACATCAAGGCGGTTATTATTAGTAATTAAACTGCCGTCGGGACGTTTCCCGTTGCCGCACTTATCTCCTTCAGGAAAAATGTAGGGATTTGTTTTTTCCTGCTGACCGTATTTAGATACTCGAAATCCGCAGTCCCAAGTGATCGATTTATTTACATAGCCAATTATCGGAATTGTTACCATGCTTTTGCTACCGTTGGCGCGGTTGGTATTAATAATTCGATCGATCCAAGCCCCCGGAACGGGATTTTTGTTGTCGCCGCCGCCGACGAAATAGAAGTCATCGCCCCTGTTTGTTGCATCTACCAGCCAGTTGTAACGGCTGGTATGATTTGCGCCCCAACGTTCCACCGGAATTCGCAATTCTTGGGCAAGTTTGGGGTCAATTTCGTATTCATTCATCCCGTAAATGTCGGGACTGATGGGGTGGCGGTCCGATCGCGCATCTACGGATAGGGCGGGACTTGCTGTTTGGGCGATCGCGTTTTTGAGGTATGTTGCTGTTGCTGCTACTGCTAAAGCTGCTAGTATACCGCATAAAAACAATAACATCCAACGGGGTTTATTTTCGGGCGATCGCAGCCAAAGTTTGATATTCATTTGATAGTTGACAGTTGACAGTTGATAGTTGACAGTTGACAGTTGACAGTTATTTCTCTGCTAACAAATGACTAATGACTGATGAGAGTTATCAGTAGTTGTTTCAATTCCCCCATTACCAATTCCCAATTCCCAATTCCCCATTCCCAATTCCCCATTCCCCATTCCCCATTCCC